>NZ_JBFBLU010000008.1:100530-177896 GCF_040686795.1 Specibacter sp. NPDC078709 | reverse complement strand
CGCCCGGTCCCATTCCGAACCCGGAAGCTAAGACCCACAGCGCCGATGGTACTGCATTCGTGAGGATGTGGGAGAGTAGGACACCGCCGGACAACACGTAAAAAAGGGTCGAGGCCCCGCACCACACAAGGTGCGGGGCCTCCCCACATTAACAAGCAAAAACAACAACAACGAAGTAGCAGCCAACACCTACCCCGCGCCTACATCGAAACAACAGATCACGTCATGAAACCATTCGAGACTGCAGAACACGACACAAATCCACGATTCACATCGCAGCAACTACGTTCTCGAATCCAGCAAGCACCAACAACAACAACAATGGCCACCCCTACCAGGGCGGCCACCACTGTTTAAAGGGGTAGTGTGCCTGTCTTGGAGCCCGGTCGCGGCCGTCCGGTAAACGACTCATATGCACCCAGCAGCACGGCCAGACGCCGGCAAGCCGTACCGTGCAGCAGCACGGAAACCGACACCGCGCTACCGCAGGATAATATCCGTTGCCGTTGCAGGGGACTGACCTGTGGAGACAAAGCCTGAGACGTTGGCCTGTGGGTGCTTGATGATGTCCGTGACCGAGCCTAGGTGCCTGGATAGGTCTACCTTGTCCTCAGGGGCAGCCAGCAGGAGCTGGAAGCCGAACTCCTGGAGTGCATTGATGCCGGCGCCCGCGTATTCGGAGTTGGCCTGAATAAAGGCCTCATCGATCATGACTGTCCCGTAGGTGCTGTATCCCTGTACATCGATCCCCAGCTGGTAGGCCAAAGCTGCGCCCATGATGAAGGACGTGAAACGCTGACCCTCGCCGCCGGAGAGAGTGCCGGGCTCCAGGCCCATCTCTACTTCGCCATTAGGGCGGTGTTCGTTGCAGCTGATAGTGACATGCTGGCGTACGTCAAGGACGGTGTCTGCCCAATGCGCCAACGCCGGATCCGCCAACGCATTAACCAAACGCTCAAGCTGCTGGTAACTCGAAGCCATGGTTTCCTCGGTGGCTTGAGTGTAGGCATTGCCCAGAGCCTCCTTGAGTTCTTGGCGGAATGTTCGCGCCTCGTCCGGAATGCTTGTCTTGACCTCCAGCCGTAGCCGGCTGCCCTTCTCGAAGGGAACATCCTCCAGGATCTGGTTCAGCGGCAGGATGCGCTCCTCAATGGAGCGGCGTTCTTCCTCGAGCAGTTGTAGGAGGTCCGAAAAGCGTTCGTACGACCGGTTGTTGAAGTATTCCTTGAATTCATCTTGGCGCTGCGGCAGGCCGTCAGAAACGATGCGCGCATACAACTCTTCGTAATGAGGTGCGGCCTCGGCGCCCGTGCCATGGCTTGCGCTCATGGAAGGTCCAAACTGGCGGGCAAACGCCTTGAAGATTTCGTTCAGTGCACCTTCGGTACGGAACTGGCGCTCCTTGATGGTGGCGATGCGTTCACCTAAGTCCACAGCGACATGGCTCAATAGCACCTCCAGCTCATCCAAGGTGGCGGGATCCCCGTCACTCAGATAGGGAGCGAATGCTTCCTGCGCCCATTCCTCTGCCGTATTTACAGGGGAGCCTCCGGGGCCGCTTCCGGCCAGTACGTCTTGGACGGAAGCTAGGTCCTTCTCAATACCGGAGAGATCGTGGTGCAGCACAGCCACACGGCCCACGGCAGCTTCTAGTTTAGCTTGGGCGGCCGCGAGGGAATCTCGCAGCTGAGCCAATGTGGTGCTTCCTGCAATGGTCTGTTCTAGAGTTGCCTGCAATCCTGCAAGAGATGCAGCAAGTGCTGCCGAATCCAGCTGCTCGAAGCTCCTGTCATCTTCGGCAATCCGCTTCAGAGTAGAGAGCCTGCGCGCCGAGGCGTCTTTGGCCAAGCTGCTCTGTGTGGCCGACGCATCCGCAGCAGCCTGCTCGGCAGCGAGGAGCCGCGCTTGCTCTTCCAATTCAGCAATCTTGGCCACATTGTTGAAGCCGAGCAGGTAATCAGAAGGATTGATGGTGCGAGTGTCCCGCTCAAACAGAGACGAGCTCAGCTTCAGGGTCCCAGCCCGAGAAACCGCCTTCGCATGGTTGTGCAGCTCGGCATCGTCGTCCACACAGATGAAGGCAAAGTCGCCGGCGATTTTCTCGCGAAGCCAGGATCCGGCGTCGGACGCGTGAAAATCTAGTTTCGTGACAAGATGCGCATGCCCCGCCTTGGCCGGCTTCGTTGGAACGCCGAGGTTGATCCAGCGCAGCTTGCCGTGCCCGTCCAGGGAGTTGATAGCAGCAGTAACGGCAGCAATATCGGCGCCGCGGACCAGCAACGTGGTAGCCAGTGAGCGCAACACCTTCTCCGCAGCAGGCCGCCAAGCGCTGTGCTCGCTGCCAATATCCACGAGTTCGCCGGCAAATGGCATGTCCGCCACGTCCAAGCCGGTCGTGGCGCAAATGGCACGGCGGGCCGCAGCGCTGCGTGAGTCAATGTTGGAACCGCGGCGCTGGTAAGCGGCAATCTCAGCCCGCAACGCAGCCTCCTGCGCCTTGACGTTTACGCTGGTCGCCACAGCCTGGTACTCGAGAGCACGCGCCGAAGCGGTCTGCTCCTGTTGACGTTCGACGCCGGCCGCTGCCTCCGCGCGGACAGCGGCAAGGCCCTGCGCGCTCCAGTCATAGACGAGTCCGGCGCTGTCGAGATCATCCCGTACGGCGGCTTCAATGCGCGTCCGCTCTGCTAGCTCGCGCTTGCTGGCACGAATGTCCTTTTCCAGGCCGTCAATAGCTTGCCCGCCGTGGCTGGCGTGTTGGCTGGCCAGCGCCGCAACGGTTTCACTCAGGGCATCCTTGGTCTGCGTGGCGGACGCGATCTCGGCCTGCTTGTGTGCCCGCGCTTCCGCCAGCGCAACAGCACGGGCAGCCAGTAGTTCGCCTTGGAACTGCTGGCGGAGCAAGGGCAGCTGAACATTTTTTAGCTCAACTGTGCGGTCATGTTGTGCTGCTAGTTCACGTAGTTTTTCATGCAGTTCGGGCACAGGGGCCAACGCATCACGCTGTCCGCGAGCATCCTCGAGCTGGCGGTAGATTCCGCTCAAGTGGCTGAAGTCCTCCACAGCCGCAGCGGCCGCGGTCAGGGTTGCGGGTTTGTCCAGCACCTCGTAGCGGAAGAAGCGGTTGACGCCCTTGTCCAGGCCCTTGCCGTTCTGCAAGGTGCGCAGCAGGTTGAAGGCCTTGTCATTGTGGATGCCCAGCTTGCGCCGGAAGCGCTCAGCAAAGGTCTTGTGGACATCGAAGGCCTCGGCGCCGGGCAGTGCGGCGTGCAGGGACGACGGCGAAAAGCGGCGGCTCCCGTGCTTCTCCAGCGCCTCGGTGTCCAAGGGCTTGTTGTGGATCAGATAATGCTTGCCCACCTGACCCTCAAGTCCATTCGCCGGCAGGTCAAAGAGTGCCGCAATGGTGACATGGCGTCCCAAGCCGTCCTCAAAGACCAACGCCGTGGCGCTCCAGGTGGCGCTGGGGCGTTGGTATTCAACGCCGTCGGCCGTCTTGATCTTGCGCCCGCGCATGTAGCTAAACGTGGTGCGGCGGTCCTTGCGGTTGGAGGCGTCGTGCGCTGACTCATTCAGGCGCGGAGCAGCATAGAAAATGTGCTGGATGCCGTCAAAGAGGGTGGACTTTCCCACGCCCGGATGGCCGGTGAGCAAGGTGCCGGCGCGGTCCACGTACATGCTGTGGCGGCCGTGGAAGGTGCCCCAGTTGATGATTTGGATCTGGCTCAGCCGGAACTGGCCGGGGTTGATTTCTTCGCCGATGGGCAGGGTGGTTGCAATGCTCACTTAGAAGATCTCCTGCAGTGGTTCAGCTGGCTGCTCGGACTCGAGGTCCAGAGCGTCGGTGGCGGATTGCTCTAGGGCGGCCAGGTAGGCCGGGATCTGCTCAATGGAATCGAACGGCAGCGCCAGGGCAAGGGCGTTGCTGACCCGGTATTCGTGGGGGAGCTCCGTCGGCAGGATGAGTTTGAGGTTCAGCAGCCTGGCCAGTGCGGCGTCCGTCTGCTCATCCATGCGCTTGTCATCAACGGCACCGGGCTGACGATGCTCGGCCAGAATTTCACGGGCCCCATCGCGGGAAATACTCACATCCGTCCCCGAACCGGCATGCCTGTCCAGCATCACCCGCAGGCGCAGCGCCAACAGCGTCTCCTCGCGGCGTAGCGGCTTCCTGGCGACGATGGGTTGCGTGTGAACGGAATCGATCTCGGCCGGAGTGAGCAGCGCGATCTTGCGCTCAGTATCAACACTCAGCAGCAAGAAGATCTCACTCAGGTACTGCTGCAGCGAAACCGCATGCGTGAGGATGGTGGTCCACAGCGCCGGATCGGCGGTCCCGTCAATGTACGGTCCACGCAGCAGCCGGACCAGCGCCTGACGCATATCCAGCGGAAAGGAGCCGGTATCGCCGGGAAAGAGGGTTCGCTCGGTGTTCATGGTGCGTCAGTCCTTCGTGAAGGTGAACAGGGGGACAGTTGCAGTGCGCGTGGTCCCGTCGATCTGCGTGAATGTCAGTGTCTCGGTGCTCTCCACCGTGATGCTGTTGTTGTTGCCGCGTGCGGCCAAAATGAGCCCGCGAATGGTATTGATGTGCTGAAGCTCCGCCGGCAAGGACGTGTATACATCCGCCAAGGTGGCGCTGCCATTGCGGGTTTCTCTTGCATGTTCGACGGCGGCCAGCAGCTTGGGCATGTCCGGCGCCGGAGTGGAGGGGGTGCGGTGGATATCGGCGTCACTCAGGGCCGGCGGGGCGGCCAGCTTGGGTGGCGGCACGTGGTCCTCCGGGTTGAAGATTCCCAGCCCGGCCAACGTTTCAAAGTTGGGGGAGAACAGCAGCGGTGCCACCACGGGCGTGCGGGATCCCAGCGGTGCCGTGGCCACCGCCAACTCTGCGGCATGGATGGCTTTGCGCAGCAGCACTGACTCTTGGAACTCAGCCGATTGGACATAGGCGTGCAGGCTCTCGGACAAGCGGCCGTAAATGGCGTGAACCTCGCCAGCCTGCCGGCGCATCTCACGAACCAGCGAGGCCAGGTTGTTGCGTTCCTCGGCAGTGAGCGCGTCGGTGAAGTCACGTTCCAGCACTTCATTGACCGACTGCCGGAACCGGGCCTGCTGCACTGGGTCATTGAGGAACTCGGTGAAGCCCCGGAACGTCTCCCCTTCGGCGGTCCCGCGCAGGGCCTTGTCTCCTGCCAGCACCTGACCTACGGCCACACCCTTGGATAGGGACGATTCCATGATCTCGGTGCGGATCGAGTGCAACATGACCTCGACGCCGTCGCGCATTCGCTTGAAATCTGCAGGGAGGCTGGCCGCCAGGTCAAGCACGCTGCGAGTAGCGGCAACGGCGGAATCATTGGACAGCACGGCCGGGCTGGCGCCGTTCTTCAGTGCTGTGATCTCATTCTGACTATCTAAAATTTCAGCTTCGAGGGCGGCAATGCGCGACTCCGGGTTGGGATCGCTTTGCAGTGACAGCGTCTCAATACTGTTAAGCAAGGTGCTCAGACGCGAGCTGTTCAGGTTGGTGTGGCGCCCGCCCAAGGTGTCGATGAAGGCCAGCACGCGCGCCGTGGCTGCCGTGGGTTCGTAGTGGAACTTGCCGTCCACCATGGGCCGGGCTAAGAATTGGCTGCGCACCCAGGAATCGGCGTAGTGGGATGCTTGCCACGCCTCATTGAGGCTGAGGTTTTCTTCGCGCAGCTCCTTCATGAAGTCCGCCAGATCGGCGTGGAACTCCTCGAGCGGCACGCGTTGTGTGGCGGCAGTGAATTCCGCACGCAGGAACGCCAACGTCCACGGCGCACCCTGAAGCAGCTTCCATGCCGGGCTCAGCCGCAGCTGTTTTTGCGCATGCCACTGCGCAACGGCGTTGTCAGTGGAGCGCATACGGCAGGGCCTTTCGGCAAAGGAGACGGGATTACTCCCATTTTAAGGCATCGATCCGTGAGAAATGGTCGCTTTGATCCGTGAAAGCGACCATTTCTCACGGATCGATGCCGCGAAGCGGGGATGGGCGGCGGGGATGGGCGGAGGCTGAGACCAGCGTGTGGTGAGAGTTACGCGCAGGGGTGAGTGCCCGGCGTCGTACTTACGGTAAGATGGACAAGTCTGTGCTGGCATCGGGACCACTCATTGAGTGTCCGCGCCGCACCGGCACCGCAAAAGAACCTCCTGTTACGGAAATGCCGTAACCGCCTAGACCAAAGGAGGTGGGTTCACATATGCGTCCTTACGAACTGATGGTAATCATCGACCCCGATGTTGATGAGCGTACCGTTGAGCCGTCGCTTCAGAAGTTCCTGAATGTCATCACCAACGATGGTGGAACCATCGAAAAGGTTGACATCTGGGGCCGTCGTCGCCTGGCTTATGACATCCAGAAGAAGTCTGAAGGTATCTACGCAGTGGTGAACTTCACCGCTGAGCCTGCTACCGCTCAGGAACTTGATCGCTTGCTTGGTATCAATGAGACCATCTTGCGCACCAAGATCACCCGTCCGGAAGAGCAGAAGGTTGTTGCCGAGTAATTTCGGCACACACCTTATAGTTTTTCCTTTGTAGGAAACCACCAAGCAGGAAGCAGGAGCAGATGGCAGGCGAAACCACTATCACGGTCATTGGTAATCTCACCAGTGATCCAGAACTTCGGTTTACCCCGAGCGGTTCAGCAGTAGCGAACTTCACCATTGCGTCGACTCCGCGGACCTTTGATCGTCAGAGTAACGAGTGGAAGGACGGCGAAACGCTGTTCCTCCGCGCGTCGATCTGGCGTGAAGCGGCCGAAAACGTTGCCGAATCCCTCACAAAGGGCATGCGCGTACTCGTTCAAGGCCGGCTGAAGTCGCGGACCTACGACACCAAAGAAGGCGAAAAGCGCACCGTCATGGAGCTTGAGGTCGACGAGATCGGCCCCTCGCTGCGTTACGCCAACGCCAAGGTTAACCGCACCCAGCGCTCCGGCGCTCAGGGTGGGGGCAACTTCGGTGGCGGCCAGGGCAACCAAGGTGGCCAGAGCGGAAACTTCGGCGGCGGCAACGCTGGCGGAGGACAAGGCGGCTTCGGCGGCGGCTCTCAGGGTGGCGGAAACGCTCCTTGGGGCGGCGGTCAACAGCAGCAGCCACAATCCGCACCGGCGGCTGATCCCTGGGCTACGCCCGGTGGAACAACCGGCGGCTGGGGCGCTGGGCCGGATAGCTCCGAGCCTCCCTTCTAGCCACAAAATTTTTACAAATAGTGCGGCAACCGCCGTACGCACACCATCCCGCGGATTAATATCCACGGGCTCCACGAATACTAAGGAGCTCCACGATGGCTAAGGCTGAACTCCGTAAGCCCAAACCAAAGTCCAACCCCTTGAAGGCCGCTGACGTTACCGTCATCGACTACAAGGACGTAGCATTGCTGCGCAAGTTCATCTCTGATCGCGGAAAGATCCGTGCGCGCCGCGTCACGGGCGTCACCGTTCAGGAGCAGCGCAAGATCGCACAGGCAATCAAGAATGCCCGCGAAGTTGCATTGCTGCCCTACTCCGGCGCTGGCCGCGGTTAAGGGAGATAACTAAACATGTCAAAGCTCATTCTGACCCACGAAGTAAGCGGCCTCGGTGCCGCTGGCGACATCGTTGAGGTGAAGAACGGTTACGCACGTAACTTCCTTCTGCCCCGCGGCTTCGCTCTGACCTGGTCCAAGGGTGGTGAGAAGCAGGTTGAAGCCATCAAGGCTGCACGTGCTGCTCACGCACACGCAACCGTTGAAGCTGCACAGGAGCAGGCAACTGCTCTGACGGCCGCCACTGTTGTTCTCAAGGTTAAGGCAGGCGCCTCAGGCCGCCTGTTCGGTACCGTCAAGGCTGATGACGTTGCAAAGGCTGTTGCCGCTGCAGGTCTCGGAAACATTGACAAGCGCAAGGTTGAATTGCCCGCCCACATCAAGTCGGTTGGCAAGCACACTGCAACTCTTCGTTTGCACGAAGACGTTTCAGCGACGATCACCCTGAACGTTGTAGCGAACTAGTCTCGCTGCACTGCTTCAAAAGGCCCGGTCCCCTTAGTGGGGGCCGGGCCTTTTTGGTGTGTGCTTGCTGTTGCTTTTGAGGGTGGTGCTAGTGCTTGCGCCGAGACTGCAAAGATTGGATGTCTGTGGTGGTGGAATGCTCATACGTCAGGGCAATGAGTTCCCGTAACACCTTCAGATCCACGTCCGCCAACTTCGTGATGTACACGCAGGCCACGCTCGCCTTGAACTTCCCCAGCTTCTCCAGTAACGGTCCGGCAGCTGGCGGATAGCTGAGCCCATAGACCACCAGGTTGGCCTTCCTCGGTGAAAATGCGACGGCGGGAGCGTAGCTTTCTCTGCCTGAGGTGTACGTGTAGTGGTACTCACCGAAGCCAATGATGCTGGGCCCCCACATATAGGGTGGCTGACCCGTGACTGCCTGCATCAGCGCCAGTAGCGTGTGGGAATCCTCGCGGCGGGTTGCGGTGGTGTCGACTGTGTTGATGAACTCCACGGGGTCTGCGCCGGTACGGGCTGTCTTGTTGGTGGACTTACTGGCTGACTTGGGGGCCGCCTTGCTGGCTGTCCTGGTGTTGGCAGCTGCGCCAGGGGTCTTTGTCGCGTTGGGTTTGGTAACCATGGGCGGGCTCTCCTATTCTCGCTCTCAGCATAGTGCGGGCAAACCTTTCGAGGCGGGTGCTTCAAAGTTTCCACTAAGCCCTGCTGTTTATCGTGGGGTTTTGGCTCATGCGTCGCCCGCGACTTCATCTATGGCCGCATGGACGCGGATAGCTCGGATGTATTGGTTGTGAGAGTGATCAGTGTCAGCAGCGAAGGGACGGTTGCCACGTGGGTCGAGAATGCTGACACCAGATGCATTGAAATGGGCGGCGTGGAAGCCCGCTACGTTAAATTCACGGGCATTGAAACCCGCGGCGATGGCAGCAATAACAACAAGTGGGTCACCTGCGGAGAGTGCAACGCAAAGAAGGAAGTTACCGAAGACACCACCCCGACCGTTGAACCCGCCAAACCCACCGAACCCACCGAACCCACGAAACCCGCGGAAGAGACTCTCACACCAGTCCTTTGCACTGATATGACCGTCACCGGTTTCAGCAGTGAAGAAACCGTCTCAGAGCACCGGCCAGCCAGCAACTTGGGGGACTGTGAACAGGAGCCGGGCTGGACCTCTGCATGGAGCGCCGGATCCACACCTCCTCCGCATTGGATCATTATCGATTTGGGCAAGGAGCGCAATCGTGTCAGCGCCGGTTGCCTAGGCCGCGCTTCCGCTAATGGTCGCATCAAGGACGTCGCGATGGAGACAAACACCGACCACCGACGGCGCCACGTGGGCAACGCCTGTCGCAGCGACTTGGGAGAACGTCTCGAGGATTCAAACCGTCGAACTGGACGGCTCGGCTGCACGCTTCATCCGTATGACAGGTGTCAGCTCCTGTGACGATAAGTGGATTGCCTGCGGCGAATTTGTAGCTACGGAGCGCAGTGGGGAGATCGAATCGCCGGAGCCGACTGAAGCTGAGAGTTCCAGTGCCTCAGGGAGCACGTTGGCCAGCAGCACCTCTAGTGCCTCGCCGAATGCAATGCAGAGTGTTAAAGTGCCAGCCGCGGTTCCTGCTGACGGGACCTCCACGGCCGAGGGCGAGTTGCCTGAAACCGGTCCTAGCGCAGTCGCCGTAGCCCTGTCATTGGGCTTGCTGATTCTGGCTGCCGGAGCCTTCCTCGTGGCCAGGTCTAGGAGGAAGCACATGCCCAAGCGCGCATAAAAGCGAAGGGGCAGGCGATTGGAAGCGAATGAAAGCCTCTAAGCGCACCCGAGGACGATGCGCGCCGCTGGGATATCCACAGTGCGACATATGTCTGTGGATATCCCAGCGGCATATCTTCCTTAACCGCATAGTCCACAGTGTGATGTGAGAAGAAGCATCTTTGAAAAAATGTAGTAATCCACAGGGGGTGGACAGTGTTTGCGCAGGTCAGAGGCACTTTAAGGGCCTGCAGATAGAGTTGTCCACATGCTTGTCCCCATCCTGTGCACAAGCAGGGGCAGTTAATGCACCGGTTATCCACAGGCAGGGTGGACAATGGGGTTGGTAGATGGCATTTGTGCGTCTAACGTTGCAAAGAACGCCTCCGCTTTTGACAACTTTGTCGGTATCAGCTGGTAAGTAGGAGCAGCAACATAAGAATGTGTCATCGTGAGATGATGAAAGGCCCGGCCAGCAGGGCAGAAAGTGGGCACCAACATGTCAGCTCCAGCCATGGACAAAAGGGATACTTCCCGCGAGCCGGACTTTGCCAGGACACCGCCTCAGGACCTAGTGGCCGAACAGAGCGTCTTGGGCGGCATGATGCTCTCCAAGGACGCCATTGCAGACGTTGTTGAAGTTCTGCGTGGCAACGACTTTTACCGGCCGGCGCACGAGAGCATTTATGAGGCCATTCTGGACCTCTATGGCCGCGGTGAGCCTGCCGATGCCGTCACCATTGCCGATGAGCTGACCAAACGCGGCGAGATCACCAAAATTGGCGGTGCCGCCTATCTGCACCAACTGATCCAGTCCGTGCCCACCGCAGCAAACGCAGGCTTTTACGCTGAGATTGTGGCCGAGCGCGCGGTTCTCCGCAGGCTCGTCACCGCCGGCACCAAGATTGTCCAGATGGGTTATGCCCAAGATGGCGAAGTTGAAGATACCGTCAACGCCGCCCAAGCCGAGATCTTCGCTGTGGCAGAACGCCGCACCACCGAGGATTACGTGCTGCTCAAGGACGTTATGGAATCCACTGTGGATGAGATTGAAGCGTCCGGCCACAAGGGTCAAGGCATGACAGGTGTGCCCACCGGATTCTACGAATTTGATGAATTGACCAACGGTCTGCATCCCGGCCAGATGATTGTCATCGCAGCCCGACCGGCCGTCGGTAAGAGTACATTCGCCCTTGACTGGGCGCGGTCGGCAGCCATTGACCACAATATGGCTACCGTGGTGTTCTCCCTGGAAATGGGTCGGAACGAAATCGCCATGCGACTGTTGTCGGCCGAGGCCACCATCAGCTTGCAGGATCTGCGTAAGGGAACTGTCAAGGACGATCAGTGGTCCAAGATTGCCACGACCATGGGTCGAATGAACGATGCCCCCCTGTTCATTGATGATTCTCCGAATATGTCGCTGATGGAAATTCGAGCTAAGTGCCGGCGCCTGAAGCAGCAGCACGATTTGAAGTTGGTGGTCCTTGACTACCTGCAGCTGATGTCCTCGGGCAAGCGCGTTGAATCGCGCCAGCAGGAAGTTTCCGAGTTCTCGCGTGCCTTGAAGCTACTGGCCAAGGAACTTCAGGTTCCGGTAGTTGCTCTGTCACAGCTGAACCGTGGTTCCGAACAGCGAACCGACAAGAAGCCCATGGTCTCTGACCTTCGTGAATCCGGTTCCATTGAGCAGGATGCCGACATGGTCATCCTGTTGCACCGTGAAGACATCTATGACAAGGAATCGGCCCGTGCCGGCGAGGCTGACGTGATTGTGGCCAAACACCGTAACGGTCCCACCAAGACGATCGTGTTGGGCTTCCAGGGTCACTACTCGCGCTTTGCCAACATGGCCAGCGAAAACGGTGGCGGCTACTAGCTGTTGCTGACTTGAACCATCTGAGTGGGGGTTACCGCCCCCGCTCTGGCGCCCCGGGCAGCCCTGAAGTGTGCCTCGATTTTTTGCCCTGCATAGCAGCCTGCAACGATCAGGGTTGCGCCTAGGACGCCCAACCAACCTAAGGTTTCGCCAGCCAGGCCGACGCCCACCAACACCGCCCACACGGGTTCGGTGCCCATGAGCAAGCTGGCTCGGGACGCCGAGGTGCGCCGGACAGCCCAGAGCTGGACCAGGAATGCGAAGACGCTGCAGGCTAGGCCCAAGTACGCCAGGTTCAGCCATATGGAGCTTGAGAAGTGTGCGGCCGAACCGAGGATCTCCGCGGGATTGAAGGCTATGCCCACGAGTGCGCAGATCGCAGACTGAATCAAGGTCACCGTGATAGAGCTATAGGGTTTGTTGGCCGTCAAGGCCCCCATCAAGGTCACGTGCCCCGCGCGCACCGCTGCGGCTCCGAGCATGAGGGCGTCACCCACGGTGGGGGTGCGGAAACCACCTCCGGTGACCAAGAGCGCCACCCCCACTACGGAGACGGTCGCCGCAATGAAGAACGACGGCGGCAGCCACCTTCGTGACGCCAAGGAGTCGAGCAGGGGTGTAAAGATGACGGTTAAGCTGATCACGAGTCCGGCATTGCTGGCCTGAGTATGTGCCACGCCAAAGGTCTCCAGAAAGAGCACGGCCGCTTGGGTCAATCCTAAAAGCACGCCTGTCCACACTTCCGCGCGGCCAGGGATACGGCGCACCCGCAGCAGCCACAGCGCTCCCAAGGCTGCTGACGCCACGAGGAAACGCCAGCCTAGAACTGCCGGGACACTCATCACGGTTGTCAGATCCTTGGCCACTAGGTAACTGCTACCCCAGACAAAGGCCACGGCAAGTAGCGCAATATCCACATTTAGGCGATCCCAAGTACTTTTCACTTTCTAATACTCTGCGCATAAATACCAGCAAACCAGAGCACTTTTGTCATCCAATGCATTAGTTTGAACTTATGGAAATTTCGCAACTACGCGCTCTCCGAGAGGTTCGTGACAGGGGAAGCATCGCCGCAGCGGCTCAGGCGTTGGAGGTAACGCCGTCGAGCGTTTCTCAACAGCTCACGGCACTTCAACGCAAAGCCGGAACAGCGCTGACCTATAAAGTTGGCCGCCGGACGGCGCTCACACCGGCAGGACTGGCTTTGTGTGCGGCCACTGTGGAAGTGGAAATCGCGTTGGCAAAGGCCGATGCCGCCGTCGACTCCTTCCGGGAAAACACCGACGAACCGGTCACCGTGGCTGCCTTTCATAGCGCCGCTCTGGCCTACTTCGGTCCTCTAGAACGTGCACTGCATGATGGTGGAGGCCCCGCGGTACACCTGTTCGACCAAGACGTAGCCCAGAAAGATTTTGCCACTCTGACGGCTGATTATGATTTGGTCATCGCGCACCGAATGGCCAACAGCACGCCCTGGCCCGTCACCGTCAAGGTCACGGAGCTCGCCTATGAACCGTTGGATGTGGCGGTCAGTGTGCGGCATCGTCTGGCTCAGCAAAAGAGTGTCAAACCCACAGACCTTCTTGATGAACGGTGGATCTCTGTGCACCCCGGATTCCCTTTGGCGGGGGCCATTGAAATGATCGGCACCATCGCGGGGGAGGAGGTCCAGGTGGTCCATCGCATCAACGACTTCTTTGTGGCCGCCTCACTTGTGGACCAAGGCGACTGTATCTCCTTGATGCCTCGCTATCTGGTGAACCGGCGCTACTTTGCCGATCTGCTTCTCCTTCCGTTGCGTGAGCCACGACTGGGGCGGCGGATTGATATTCTTGCCCGACCAGAGGCTATGGAACGTGCTGCAGTTGTCCAAGTCATCAACGTTCTGCAGCAAATTATGCGAGAACTGCTCGATCCCCAAGGCGCCTAGCCAGCCGATACTGTTGACTCATGCCTAAGACAGAATCGACGCCTGACAGTGCGCTGACGGCCCGCCGTTCCACAGCCAAAGCGATCCGTGCCTTAGCGATCCCAGCCTTTGGGGCGCTCATAGCTGAGCCACTCTTTCTCCTAGCTGACTCGGCCATTGTTGGACATTTGGGCGTTCCCCAGCTGGCCGGCGTCGGGCTTGCCGCCACAGTCTTGCAAACCGTCGTCGGGCTTATGGTGTTCTTGGCATATTCCACCACGCCGGCCGTGGCGCGTCTGTTGGGGGCGGGCAGACATGCCCAAGCGCTAGCGGTGGGTCGGGACGGCCTGTGGTTGGCGGCCATTCTCGGAGTGGTACTTTCCGTCCTGGGCATACTGACCGGAGGCCGTCTCCTCGCCGCCATGGGTGCTCGAGGTGAGGTGCTGGAGTATGCGCAGGAATACTTTCTGATTAGTTTGGCGGGAATCCCGGCCATGTTGCTGGTCATGGCGGCGATGGGTGTCCTCCGTGGACTGCAGGACACGAAAACACCGCTGATCGTGGCCGCTGCCGGCTTTGGGCTCAACATCGTGATGAACTTTGTGCTGGTCTATGGCTTCAACTTCTCGGTGGGTGGCGCAGCAGCCGGCACCGTCATCGCACAGTGGGGAATGGCCGCTGTCTACCTTGTCATTGTGGCGCGAGCTGCCCGCCTTCATGGGGTGGGGCTGCGCCCGGACTGGCGTGGCGTCAAGACGGTCTCCCAAGTCGGCAGTTGGCTCATGCTCCGCACGCTCTCCTTGCGGGCCGCCATTTTGGTAACTGTGGTGGTGGTGACGGCACAGGGGCCGGTCAACTTGGCGGCCCATCAGCTGGCCATGACCATCTTTAGCTTCTTGGCGTTCGCGTTGGATGCGCTGGCCATTGCTGCCCAGGCCCTGATTGGCAAGGAGCTCGGCGCTGGCAACGTTGCCCAAGTGCGGCGCCTGACCAAGACCATGACTCGTTGGGGGCTGGGGTTTGGTGTCCTCACAGGTGTGGGACTTGCAGCTGTTTCAGGGGTGGTCGGCTGGATCTTCACCACTGATCCCAGCGTCCATGCGGCCCTAGCCGCGGCGCTGCTCGTACTGGCTGTGGGGCAGCCGCTGGCCGGGTACGTGTTTGTTCTTGACGGAGTCCTTATTGGGGCAGGGGATGCCCGCTATCTAGCCCTAGCGGGACTGGCAAACCTCGTGATCTATTTGCCGCTGCTCTACTGGGTGAGTCAAGAGGCTTTCGGTGACACTGTGCCGGGCATGTTCTGGGTCTGGGCAGCGTTCAGCGTGGGGTACATGGGGGCCCGCGGATTGACCCTGGGATTGCGTGCACGAACGGGTCGCTGGATGCAGACCGGTGTTCCTGCTGGCCGCGGCTAGACTTGATGGGTGAGTGAAACCGCCGTTCCCCAGCCTGCCCATGCCAATCTTTCAACTTCCGGACGTCCACTACTGTGGCGGCCCGTGTTGTTTCGGGCGATTGTCACCTTGGCCTTCGGGCTCACAACAGTCTTTTGGGCTGCTCCTGGGCCGATGGGACTAGGTCTGACTTTAGGCGCATATTTCCTTGCCTCTGCCGCAGCCCAGTACGGGGTGGTGCGCGCTCTGGCCCTGCCAAGCGGGGACCACCGCCGCTTTGTACTCCAGGGGGCAGCGGGGATTTTGGCCGTAGGCGGCGTGGTCGTGGCGATTTCAGCCAACACAGCGATGGCTGCCTGGCTCGGTGGCGTGGCGTTGGCCTTCCTTGGCGCTTCTGAGCTGTTCGTAGGCCTGCGGAAGTCGACAGCAGCAACCGGGGCGAAACTGGCTCTCACCAGCGACTGGCGGATATCAGGAGTCCTGGGGTTGGGAACAGGTATTTTGCTGCCGTTCTACGCTGGAGCCGGTCCTCATGCATTGATGGGAGTGGCAGGCGGTGGAGCACTAATGACAGGTGCGCTTTGGGCACTGTCAGCACTGACCCTGCGCCATGACGGCAGCAATCCAAAACCCCAGTAAACTAGTAGTCAGATGTTCTACTTTGCGTAGAAACGCGTGGTGCGCGACACACCAACCAAAGTAAAGGATCAATTGTGGGCAGTGAAGAGCCGCAGAACCCCCAGTCAGCCAATTCCATCAAGCTCCCACTGAGCTTCTCGGCTGCGCTGGCTGCCATCGCAGGCGTTCTTACCCTGGTTTTTGCCTCCGGCGGCACGCAATACGGCCTGCGTTGGGACCTGGCGGGAATTGCCTGCGGGATCACCTTCGTAGTTGCACTGCTTATTTCCTCATTGTTGGTCATGGGCCACAAGGAAAATGACCCTTCTCTCAGCGAGGGCTCGGGCGTCTACCGCAAGTCCTCGGACCGGCTGGCACAGGCTACCGCCGATGCGGCCAAGAAGTCAGAGGAAGCAGCTCAGCGCAAGAAAGCCGCTGGGGATGACTCCGCTTCCTCTGCAGGCGAAGGTGCTGAAAACTAAGCAAGCTAACCCCGTAGTCGCGGCGCCGGCGCTGGCGCTGGCTTGGCACCGGCTTGGCGCAGGCCCTGCGCCGGCTTGGCTCGGCGCCGGCGCGGCGCCCTGCTCCGGCGCTGGCTTGGCGCCCTAGGCACGCAGAGCCGCTAAGCTCCCTTGGATCCGGGCAAAGACGGCCGCGTCCACTTCAATGCCATTGCGCTTGAGCACTAGAACTGCCGCGCCGACGACACCGTCTTCAACTAAGGCAGGGACACTAGCAGTCCTGACGCCCGCCGCGGCAAGCTGATCCAGCACCGCTGCCGCAACTGTCCCACCCTTGGTCAGCACACTGCCGCCAAAGACCAAGGGTTGTGCGGCGAATTCTGCTCCCGCTAATGCTCCACCCGTTGCGTCGCCTGCCGCGCTTCCAGCTGAACCGCCAGTTCCATCACCGGCTCCGCCTCCGGCTACGGCCAGGAGGGTCTGGGCTAAATGCCGGGCGGCCCGGTCCACTATTCCAGTGGCAACAGCGTCCCCTTCTGCTGTAAAGACAAGCGGAGCAAAGCGCGAAAGTTCGATGGGGCTCAGCTCGTAAGTCTTCAGGATCATTTGTTGCTGAGCCCGCAGCCGGCCCTGACTTCGTTGTGAAGAATTCAGCGGGATTCCTAGTTCTGCCAGCAGCAGTTCGGTCAGAATAGTCCGCTGCCCCCTGCCGTCGAGTGCAGCGGCAACTGCTAGCGCTACTTCTCGGCCGATCCAGAACCCCGAACCATTGTCGCCGAGCAACCATCCCATGCCATCGGCCACCGCGGCCAGTTCGGCTCCAGAGATGCGGGCCCCCACAGCTCCGGTTCCAGCTATCAAGGCGCAACCTTCATCTTGATAAGTTCCAGAGTAAAACGCCGCTAATAAATCAGATTCGATCATGACTTTTCCAGTCAAACCCAGCGTCATGAAGCGGTCCCGGAACAAATGTTTCGGCAATTCCAGCGATGCTCCTGCCATGGCCAGGATGGCTTCCGAGATGTTTTGCCGCCCCCCTCCCAAGGCCTTGGATGTGGCTTGCGCCAAGGACTCCAAAGCGCCCGGAAATCCCCGCGAAACCGGGTTTCCTCCCCCCGCCGTACCGTAGCCAAAACAATGGCCCGAGGAGTCCAGCAGGACCGCTCTCGTGGAGGTGCCCCCAGCATCAATTGCAAGATAATTGCGCATCGTTACCATTCTGTGTCTAGGTGTGACTTGACTTACATCCGCGGTGATAATAGTTTTCATTATGTAACCACCTAGAAGAAACGGATTTTCACATGCCAGCCTCCATGACTCCCGCCATAGTGGTTTCGGCTGCCGGTGTCGTGAATCGCATTCAGGCCAAACTACCTGACATGCCAGCGGCCATGGCGAAAATTGGTTCCTTTCTTCTAGAGCACCCGCAAGCGCCCCTGGAGCTTTCCATTATGGAACTCGCGGAGCAAACCAAAACCTCACCTGCCACAGTGACTAGGTTCTGTCGATTGTTGGGTTATGCCGGCTATGTCCCATTCCGGGTCAGCATTGCTTCGGACCTGGGCCGCAGTGATGCCCGTGAATCATGGAAAGCCGACATTGGCCGGGCCTTTGGCCCCGATGACTCTCCCCGGGACGTTCTGAGCACGCTGGTGAATGCGCATACACGTTCGCTGGAGGAGACGGCTGCCGTCATGGATCTAGCCCTGATGAACAAGATTGCCCGCCGGATTGCCATGAGTTCCCATGTGGACATTTATGGCATTGGTGGCAGCGCTGTGATGGCTAAAGAGCTGCAATCGCGTCTCTACCGGATCGGCATCAACGCCCACCACTGGTCCGAGGTTCATGCTGGCTTGACCAGTGCGGCCATCCAGGACACCAACTCGGTGGCCATTGGAATTTCAAACACTGGACGCACAGAAGAAACGCTGCAAATGCTTCGGGAAGCGGGTGAGGCTGGTGCGTTGACCATTGCGCTCAGCAACAATCCGGGCTCACCGCTGGCAGAGAGTGCCGACGAAGCCATCATCACCTCGGTACACGAGCAGTTCCTGCAGCCGGATGACCTCTCCGCCAAGCATGTGCAGCTGCTTGTTCTTGACTTGATTTATTTGCTGGTGGCTCAAGTGAACTTTAACCAAACCACATCAAAGTTGGCAGCCTCTGCCATGGCCGTCTCACCTCATCGGCGCCCCACTCGGGCAGCTCGGATCGAGTTGAATGCTCACAGAGGGCAGCGTAACGCCGGAAGGAGCGAGGACAGTGTCTGATTCGATTGCCGTCTACGCCCTAGAGGTTTCCTCGCGGCTTGAAGCCCTCACTGAATGGGCCCTTGCAGGCGGCGTAGCCGAAGCAGCAGCTGCCATGGCGGAAGCCCTCAATAATGGTGGTGTCATCCAAGCGTTCGGCACCGGGCATTCCGAGGCCTTTGCTATGGAAATCGCTGGCCGAGCCGGCGGGTTGATTCCCACGAGCAAGATTGCCTTGCGCGATCTGGTGCTTCATGGAAATCGCGATGTTTCTGCGTTGGACTCCCTGGCAGGTTCGGTGCTGGAGCGGGACACCGGAGTTGCCGAGGAACTGTTCCAGTTGTCCCTAGTGGATCCCCGTGACATATTCCTCATCGCCTCCAACTCCGGCGTCAACGGTTCGATCGTCGGCCTGGCGCTTGCGGCCAAGGAACGCGGACATAAGGTCATTGCGGTCACCAGCCTTGAGCACAGCAATGCTGTCGAGACTAAGCACCCTTCGGGGAAGCGGCTCAGCGAGATTGCCGACATTGTTATCGATAATAGGGCGCCTTTTGGCGATACCACCCTCGAAGTTTCCGGCGGAGGAGGTGTTGGTGCGGTTTCATCAATCACAGCTGCGTACATCGCGCAGCTGCTGACCATTGAGACGGTCCAATACCTAGTCCGTGCGGGGAAGAAACCGCCCATCTATATTTCGGCAAATATCCCGGGCGGGGACGAACACAATACCGCACTGGTGGGCCAGTATTCTGGCCGGCTCAGGCGTGAGGCATGATTCCAACGGCACTGAAGTTGAAGTCAGCTACAGCGCTTGAAGTCAGCCGAATGAATTGCAGTGAACGTACTAACCAAGTACAAAGTAGTACCGAATTAGCGCTCGTACCATCAATGGAAGGCAGTAAAGAAAATGAGTATTCAGAACAAGCCGCTGCAGCGTCGTGGATTCCTCCGTGGTGCCCTGGCAACCGCCGTACTTCTGCCCTTGGGTGGAGCGCTGGCTTCCTGCGCAGGCGGCGGCACCACCACTGAGTCGAAGGCTCCCGGTGGCGCCGTTGATCCCACGAAGAACCCGTTTGGGGTAGCCGACACCGGCAAGCTCGACGCGGTCATCTTCAATGGTGGTTACGGCATCGACTACGTTGAGTTCGCTGGCGCCATCGTCAAGAAGAACTTCCCGGGACTTGAAGTTTCCATCAAACCCTCCACCGACATCGCCCAGGAACTGCAGCCCCGGTTTGTCGGTGGCACTCCGCCGGACCTGATCGATAACTCCGGTGCAAAGTCCATCGGCTTCAGCACCATCTTGGACAAGCTCGAGGACCTGCAGGGCGTTATTGACGCCAATAACCTCGAAGGCACCAAGATCGCCGACACCTTGTTCGACGGCGTATTGGCTCCGGGCACCTTCGACGGCAAGCTTGCCGCTATCAACTACGTCCTCACCGTGTACGCCTGGTGGTACTCCGCCAGCCTGTTCAAGGAGAACAGCTGGACCGTCCCCACCACGTGGGACGAAGCCTACGAGCTCGGCCTCAAGGCCAAGGAGAAGGGCAAGTACCTGTTCGTCTTCGGCAAGGAAGCTGCCACGTACTACCAGACCATGGCTATTGAGTCGGCCATCAAGGAAGGTGGCGACGAAGTTCGCCTCTCCCTGGAAAACCTCAAGCCCGACTGCTGGTCGCTGCCGGCCGTCCAGAGCGTCTTCACCGCCATGGAGAAGATCGTCAAGGCTGGCATGTTCGTCCCCGGTGGTGCAGGCACCGTCTTCACCGCCGCGCAGGCGCAGTGGTCCAACGGCCAGGAAGCACTGCTCTACCCGTCCGGTTCCTGGATCGAGAACGAGATGAAGGACCAGACCAAGGCGGGCTTCGAAATGACGGGTGCTCCGGTTCCCGTTGTCTCTGCAAGCCCGAAGATTGCCCAGACGGGAGTTCGGTCCGCAGGTGGCGAGCCGTTCATCGTTCCCACGGATGGCGTAAACGTTGCAGCGGGCAAGGAATTGCTGCGCACTATGCTCTCCAAGGAAGCTGCAACCAACTTCGCCAAGGAGAAGCTCGCGCCCACCGTGGTCAAGGGTACTGTTCCGGCGGACGGTTTCGGTTCCACCGCACTGGTGTCACAGACCTCCATGCTGGATAAGGCTGGCAAGGACATCTTCACCTGGAACTTCGTTGACACTTACGGCATGAATCCCGACATGCTGGTGCCGTGGAATTCCTTCCTCGATGGCAAGCTCGACGTCGCTGGCCTGACCAAGGCTCTGCAGGAAATCACCGACAAGGTTGCCAAAGACGATTCGGTCAAGAAGATTGAAGTGAAGTGACTCAAGTAACAAACGCAGTGCAGCCGGGTGGGGGCGTTGTCGCCCCCACCCGGCGGCGCCGGAAGAAACTGACATTCGACAAGATTAGCTTCATGGCAGTCTTTTTGGGACTGCCGTTGGTGATCTATCTGGTCTTCGTAATCTCGCCATTCGTTCAGGCGATTTACTATTCAATGACCAGCTGGAGCGGCTTCGACAACAATATGCCGTTCGTGGGCTTGGGTAATTACGCCAAGCTCTTCAACGATGACATCTTCATGATTTCGGTGCGCAACAGTGTCATCTTGGCGGTATTCCTGCCTGTAATCACAGTAATTCTTTCGCTGATTTTGGCCAGTCTTGTCACCATTGGCGGAAGCAGTCGCGGGCAGATCAAGGGCCTCGCAGGCTCGGGTTTCTACCGCGTCATCTCCTTCTTCCCGTACGTGATCCCTGCCGTAGTTATCGGCATTATCTGGGCCCAGATTTATGACCCGCGCAACGGTTTGCTCAACGGTATCTTGACGGGTATTGGTTTTGATAGTGCAAAGGACTTCGCCTGGCTCGGTGATGAGCGCACCGCCATGGTTGCCTCTATGTTCGTCATTGTGTGGGGCTTTGTGGGTTTCTACATGATCCTGTTCATTGCCGCCATCAAGGGCATTCCCGCTGAAACCTTTGAAGCAGCCCGAATTGATGGTGCTGGACGCCTGCGCACCGCCATAAATATCACGATTCCCCTCATCCGCGACAACATTCAGACGGCGTACGTCTACATGGGTATCCTGGCTCTCGACGCCTTTGTCTACATGTCCGTGTTGAACTCCACGGGTGGTCCCGCCAACTCCACCCTAGTCATGTCGCAGAGACTATTCAGTACTGCCTTCACCAAGGGTCAGTTTGGCCTGGCCTGTGCCATGGGTGTGGTGCTGGCGGCAATTACCTTGATTTTCTCGGCACTGGTATTCCTGGTGAACCGTTGGACCGGCGGCAGCAAGGATGTGTCAGAATAATGTCTCTCAAACTTAGTAACAATTCACCTCTGGACCATGTTGAACGTAAGGGCCAGGACACCAAGGGTGACAAGGTTGTAGCCGGTGTTTCACACACCATGCTCACCCTGTGGTCGCTGCTGGTTCTGGTTCCGCTGGGCTGGACACTGCTGTCCTCCTTCAAGACGACGACGGAAATCTTTGCTTCGCCGTTAGCCCTCCCCGCGGAGTGGAAGTTTGAGAACTACATCAATGCCTGGAATACCGCCGGCATTGGCAGGTACTTCTTCAACACCGTCATTGTGGTGGGCTTTGCTCTGGTCATCGTGATGGTGCTGGGTGCCATGTGTGCCTACGTTTTGGCCCGTTATGTGTTCCCCGGTTCACGTGCGATCTATTACCTGATGCTCGCCGGTCTGACGTTCCCGATCTTCCTGGCTATTGTGCCGTTGTTCTTCATCTTGCAGAACATGGGGCTGTTGAACACGTTGCCCGGCCTGATCATTGTGTACGTAGCGTTCGCACTGCCCTTCACCGTCTTCTTCCTGTTCTCCTTCTTCAAAGCGCTCCCGAATGAGATTGCCGAAGCCGCGCAGATTGACGGGGCCGGTGAATGGCGGACCTTCTTCCAGGTCATGCTGCCCATGGCTAAGCCCGGTATGGCTTCCGTGGCCATCTTCAACTTCCTTGGCTTGTGGAACCAGTACCTGATCCCTGTGGCCATCAACACCAAGGAAGAGAACTACGTCCTCTCCCAGGGTATTGCGCGCTATGCGGGTCAGATGGGCTACTCCGTGGACTTTGGTGCGCTCTTCGCAGCCGCCATCATTGTGATCGTCCCAGTTCTGATCATGTACGTTTTGTTCCAGCGCCAGCTCCAGGGCTCGGTGTCCGCAGGAACCATGAAGTAGAGTTTCTCCTCCTCGAGCGGTGAGTAGTTGACAATGTATCCCGCAAAAATTGTCAACTACTCACCGTTCGATGTCATTTAAGGCCTGATTGACGACGCCGGTACGCAGCCACGTGGGCACGGTTGCCACAGTTGCCGGTGTCGCAATACCGCCGTGAGCGATTCTTGGACAGATCGATCACCACTGCGCAGCAATCCGGGGCGGCACACACCTTCAACCGTGTCAGCTCCCTGCTGCGAATCACATCAACTAGGGCCATGGCAGCCTCCACCCCCATGCGCTCGGCAAGTGGGGCGGCGGGTGCTGTGGCATGGAGATGCCAATCCCACTGATCATGCTTGACCAGCTGGGGTAGCGCCTGAGCACGCGCCAGCAGTCCATTGACCATATCCGCCGCCGTTGCCTCGTCCGAGGTAAAGATGCCGCGCAGCTCCTGCCGTATTTCACGCACCGCGGCCACTTCCGCTTCGGTATGCTCCCTCGATCCGGAAAACTGCTCCTGCAGCACAAAGGCATCCAGCTCAGCCACGGTTTCCAGCCCATCGGCACCGGTTATGGACCCATCTTCCGCAACTGAAAGGGGGGCGGTGTTGATCAGATTCACGGCGGAGAGCAGCGCCATTTCCGTGTCATGACTAAAGACCATGTTGACTCCTGACATTTGCTGAGCGTAATGTCATTAGTCTAACGCCTTTTACTGCTGACAAATGGATCTGCCATGACCACTTCATCCTCCACTTTCCGCACACCCACAGCGGGTTCCCGCACCGTGCTGGCCTCGCCAGCGCTCCTGCTGGCTCTGATTTCGGCAGCGGCCTTCGCGCTCTCTGGACCCTTCGCGAAGTCGCTCTTTGACGTCGGCTGGTCCCCAGGTGCGGCTGTCGCCGTCCGCATTGGAGGGGCCGCCGTCGTACTTCTGATTCCGGTGATCATCACCTTGGTACGGCGCTGGTCCAAGGTCAAGGGCTCGCTGGGGCGGATCGCAATTTATGGTGTGGTGCCCATCGCGCTATGCCAGCTGTTCTACTTCAACGCCGTCCAGCACTTGTCGGTGGGGGTGGCGCTGCTGCTGGAATACCTTTCGCCGGTGCTGCTGGTGGGCTGGGCCTGGCTTATGACGCGGAGTCGGCCGCGCGCGCTGACCATCGTTGGTGCCGTGTGCGCCATGACCGGCTTGGTGTTGGTGCTCGATCTCGCGGGTAGCCAAAAGGTGAGCCTCGAGGGCGTGCTGTGGGGGCTGGCCGCGGCGGTGTGTTCGGCCGTGTACTTTGTCATGTCTGCCAAAGCGGACGACGCCGTCCCGCCAGTTCTCATGGCTGGCGGCGGTATGGCGGTGGGTGCGGCGATGATCGTGGGGCTCGGTGTGGTTGGCGTGCTGCCCATGTCCTTCACCTTTACCGACCCCGTATTTGCTGGGACGCCGGTGCATTGGCTGGTTCCGGTGCTCGGGTTGGTGCTAGTCACCACGGTTTTCGCCTACCTGATGGGTATTGTGGCGACCCGCGGGCTGGGCTCGAAGGTGGCGTCGTTTGTGGCGCTTTTCGAGGTGCTTTTTGCCGTGATTTGGGCCTGGCTACTGCTGGGTGAAATGCCCCGCATCATTCAACTTCTGGGCGGTCTTGCCATCATGGGTGGCGTGGTGCTGGTGCGGCTGGACGATTTGCGTGGATCCTCCAGCCGCGGGCCGAGTTACCCCGTTGGCCTAGAAATTGCTGGTGCTCTTCCGGCTGACGCGCTACCGGTCGAGCAGCTACCGGCCGTCACGCTAGCGACCAAAACGCCGCAGCCGTAGCGAGTTCGCCACCACCAGCACGGAACTGGCGGCCATGGCGGCACCGGCGATCATGGGGTTCAATAGCCCAAACGCAGCCACCGGGATGCCGACGGCGTTGTAGAAGAAGGCCCAGAACAAGTTCACCTTGATGGTTCCCAGCGTCCTGCGGGACAGTGCGATGGCCGTGGCGACCTGGCCCAGATCGCTACCCATGACCGTCAGATCCGCGGCCTCGATAGCCACATCCGTGCCGGATCCCATGGCAATCCCCAGATCTGCCTGAGCCAGGGCGGGAGCATCGTTGACACCGTCGCCCGCCATGGCCACTATGGCACCAGCAGCCTGCAGCTTCTTGACGGCTTCCACCTTGCCTTCGGGCAGCACATCGGCGAAGACGTCCTCGGCCGCGATACCCACAGCTGCCGCCACCTGAGCGGCGACCGAGGCGTTGTCGCCCGTGAGCAGGATGGGACGCAGGCCCAACTCCTTCAGCTTCGCGATGGCTGCCTTTGAACCAGACTTGATGGTGTCCTTCAGGGCGATGAGCCCGGCGGCTTCGCCATCAACGGCAACCCAAATAGCGGTAGTGCCGCGTTGTTGCTGCGTGAGCAGCTCGGCGTTGGCGGCCGCGGTAATTTCGACACCGTTCTCTTTTAGCCAGCCTGCTCTGCCGGCCAAAACTATGCGGCGTTCGATCAGTGCACGTACGCCGCCCCCGGGGGAGGAGGTGAAGTCCAGAACTTCCGGAAGTGAGCCGCGGTTGCGGGCGTGCTCCACGATAGCGTGGGCGATGGGGTGCTCACTGTGGGACTCCACGGCTCCAGCCAGGCGCAGGAGTTCGTCGGCCGGCACTTGGGTGAGGGGTATGGTCTCGACCACTGAGAGCCTGCCCTCGGTGACGGTTCCGGTCTTATCCAGCACAATCGTGTCCACCGTGCGGGTGTCTTCCAGAACCTGCGGGCCCTTGATCAGGATGCCCAGTTGGGCGGCCCGGCCTGTTCCTGTGAGCAGTCCGACGGGTGTAGCCAGTCCCAGAGCACAGGGGCAGGCGATGATCAAAACGGCGACGGCGGCCGTGAACGCAGCTTGGAGATCACCGCTGAGCAGGAGCCAGAGGACGAACGTCATGACGGCAATGACCAGCACAATGGGTACGAAAACGGAGCTGATCCGGTCTGCCAGCCTGGCGATTGGTGCCTTGCTCGCTTGCGCAGCGCTGACCAACTTGCCCATCTGTGCCAGCGTGGTTTCACTCCCGACGCGGGTGGCCTTGACCAGCAATCGTCCCGAGGTATTGATAGTGGCGCCGGTGACACTGTCGCCTGGTGTGACGTCTACGGGCAATGATTCGCCCGTGATCAGCGAGGTGTCCACGGCGGAGGTGCCATCGGTGACTACGCCGTCCGTGGCGATTTTCTCGCCGGGGCGGACCACGAAGATCTCATCTACTTCCATTGCTGCCGTCGGGATTTTGACCTCAACACCGTCGCGGAGCACAGTGGCTTCTTTGGCGCCCAGACTCAGCAGCGCCTTGAGCGCGTCTCCGGCCCTGGCCTTGGCTTTTGCTTCCAAGTAGCGGCCCAAGAGCAGGAAGGTGACCACCACAGCGGAGACCTCAAAGTAAAGAGGTGCATGACCAGCCATGGCGTTGCCATGTTCGGTCATCATGGGGTCCATGGCCAGTTCCACAGCGGAAAACAGGAATGCTGCGCTGACGCCGATGGACACTAGGGTGTCCATGGTGGAGGCGAAGTGGCGGGCGTTGATGGCCGCGGCGCGGTGGAACGGCCAAGCGGCCCATGTGACCACGGGCAGGGTCAGAACGCCGGCGACCCATCCCCAGTGCGGGAACTGTAAGGCCGGAAACATGGAGACCAGAAAGACCGGAACGGTCAGGATCGCGGCCAGTATCAGGCGTGGACGCAGCGTGGCTGCCGTGCCACCGTGTGCCATGTGGTCCTCATGACTGTGGTCCTCATGACTTTCGCCGTGTCCGGCGTGGTCGCCGTTCGCGTGGTCTCCCCGCGCAGGGCCGCCTGCTTGCGCGGCACCGAGGTGGGAGTCGTGCGCAAGGTGCGGGCCGGCGTCGTGCTTCATGGCGGGCGAGGCTGGAGAATTCTTCAGCCGCGCCTTGTAGCCGGTGGCCTTGACGGTGTCGAGGATTTGTTGATCGGATATGCCGGCGGGGACCGTGACCTGGGCTGTTTCCAGCGGGAGGTTCACGGAAGCGCTGACGCCTTCGAGTTTGCCCAACTTGCGCTCAACCCGGCTGACGCACGAGGCACAGGTCATGCCTTCAATGTCGATCTCGACCATGCGGGGGCCAGGGTTGGTGGTTTGGGACAAAATGTCTGAGGCGCTCATGGCGCTCCTTAATTTCTTGTTGCGAGATTACGTGTGGGTCAGGCGATGTGGTTCAGGCGCTGCCGGATCAGGCGTTGTTGGAGACCACGAGGTATCCAGCTTCGGCGACGGCTTCGGAGATTTCTGCCGGGTCCAAGGTCAGGGTCGAGGTGATGGTGACTGCTGAGGTGCCGCCGGAATTGAGGTCGATGGCGACGTTTTCAACGCCCTTGAGTTCGCTTAGTTCCTCGGTGACGGAGCTGACGCAGTGGCCGCAGGTCATGTCCGAAACGTTGACGGTGATGGTGTGGCTCATGATGATTAGCTCCTGAGTAGACGTGAAATGGCTGATGTTGCTTCGGAAACCTTCTCGGCGACGATCTCCGGGTTGCCGGTTTCGGCGGATTCGTGGGCTGCATTGACCACGCAATGGGCAATATGGTCCTCGAGCAGGCCAATGCTGACAGCATGGAGGGCCTTGTTGACGGCAGCCATTTGGGTGAGGATATCGATGCAGTATTTGTCTTCCTCCACCATGCGGGCGATGCCGCGAACCTGGCCTTCGGCGCGTTTGAGGCGGCGCAGGTAGGCCTGCTTTTCCTCTGAGTAACCGTGGGTGTGTACTTCTGTTTCCATACTCTCAACCTATACCCCCATGGGGTATAAGTCAATTACCCCCAGGGGGTATGCTCGGCGGTAGGAATCGGCCGTTCTCGGGTTAAGTTACCAGCGGGTAACCCTTGCTGTGTCGCCGCCGTGGTGGTCGACTTTAGTGCATGGAAAAAAATGAAGCAGCCGGTGCCGCACGCTCTGATCCCATGCATCTGCTGGCCGTGGGTACGAAAAAAGGACTGTGGCTGGGTACCAGTAGTGACCGTCAGAATTACGTCTTCACCGGGCCACATTTTCTGATGCAGGAGATCCCCAGCATCGCCATCGACACCCGTGGAGGGCGGACACGCATCTTGGTGGGCCTGCGAAGCGAACATTGGGGTCCCACAGTGGCGCATTCGGATGACTTTGGTGCCACATGGCAGGAGCCAGAACAAGGCGCCATCACTTTCCCGCCGGACACTGATGCGGCACTGGAGCGTGTGTGGCAGATCCAGCCGGACAGTGCCGCCCAGCCGGGTGTGGTTTGGGCGGGCTGCGAACCGATTTCCGTATGGAAATCCACCGACGGAGGCGAACACTTTGAACTCAATCGGGGACTCTGGGACCATCCACACCGCACCGAGTGGGGCGCCGGTTATGGCGGTGCAGCAGCGCATACCGTGTTGCCCAGTCCCGCCGATTCGGACACGATTCATATCGCGATGAGCACCGGTGGCGTCTATCGCAGCACAGATGCGGGGGCCTCATGGATGCCGCGCAACAAGGGAATTGGTGCCACCTTCATGCCTGTGGAAACCCCGGAATTCGGTCAATGCGTGCACAAAATCGCTCGCGACCCCAACCATCCGGAGGTGCTCTTCGCTCAGAACCATGGTGGCGTGTATCGCAGCGCCAACAACGGGGACTCCTGGGACTACATTGCCGCTGGCCTGCCCGCAGACTTTGGCTTCACCATCCTCACGCATCCGTGGCGCTCGGACACGGCCTGGGTCATTCCCCTTACTGCCGATTATCAGCGGATCCCACCCGATGGGCAGATGGGCGTGTATAGGACGGACGACGCCGGTCAGTCATGGACATGTTTGGCCACCGGTCTGGCGCAACCAGAGTACAACGTGGTGCTCAGGGATGCCGCAGCTGTGGACACCGCGGAGCCAGTGGGTCTGTTCTTTGGTACCCGAGGCGGCACGGTCTACGCCAGCGCCGATGAAGGTGAGCACTTTGTCCCCATCCTGCAGCAACTGCCGGATGTCTTGTGTGTCCGGGCCGCCGCCGTCGAGCTCTTATAGCGGCGGTTCTCATGACGGAGAAAGTGACACTGCTGGTGCCCGGACTGCTCCAGCCCTTGGTGGGTAACTGTTCTGAGCTGCATCTGGATGTTGGCGACGGGGCAACTGTGGCTCAGCTGCTGGACGCCATTGCCGCCGAGTATCCCGTGTTCGGCCGCAGGGTGCGGGACGAAACAGGGGCGCTGCGCCGCTTCGTCAATATATATCTTGACGGTGAGGACGTGCGGCGGCTCGACGGACTAAATGCCCGCGTAGCCGCCGGCCAGGAACTGATGGTTATTCAGTCGGTGGCCGGCGGCTGAGAGGCGCTGCGATAGCGCTGCTAAAAATCCAGCCATTGCTGCACTAGCGTCGGGGAGGAAGTCGCCATTGCTGCGATAGCGTCGGGGCTTAGGGGTGGACCATCGCCTTCAATGCCCCCGGATTGGTGCCCGCCAATAGTGCCGCCTCCACATCGTCGAGGCCGTGGGTTGAGGTGACAAGACCGTCGAGGTCTACCTGTCCGGAGGCGGCCAAGGCAATGGCGGTGGGCCATGTATTCGCGTAACGGAATGTACCTGTGATCATGAGCTCGCGCCCCTGCAGCAGAGGTACTGGCAGAGCGATGGTGTCGGCTCCCATGCCCACCAGCACCGCCCGGCCGCGCGGGGCAAGCCGGGCGAGTCCGCCCAGAATGGCACGTTCGGCACCGCTGGCGTCAATGAAGACATCGAACTCGGGCACCACGGGCCGCTGCTCGGACGCCGTGAAGGTATGCCTCACGCCGTATGCGTGAACATCAGTGAGACGCTCGGGTCGCACATCCGTGAGGGTGACCGTGGCACCAGCCAACTGGGCGACCTTGGAAGTAAGCAGCCCTATTGGGCCAGCCCCAGCCACCAACACTGAATCACCAAGCTGGATTTTTCCTGCGGCCCGTGCTGCCAGGGCTACGCTGAGTGGTTCAAGGAGGGCGGCGGCATCGTCGGTAACGCTGTCCGGGACCGGGTGACAGAACACGGCCGGATGAACGGCGTATTCGGAAAACACCCCGTCAATGGGAGGGGTGGCAAAGAACCGCACCCCCGGGTCCAAGTTGTAGCAGCCAGCGAGTGTCTGCTGCGACAGCGGGTCCGGAATGCCCGGCTCCAGCGAGACGCGCTGGCCCACGGTGCGGTCCTGCACTCCCTCGCCCAGAGCCACAATGACGCCGGCGGGTTCGTGACCGAGCACCAGAGGTGCCGCCACCACAAACGTGCCGATCCGGCCCTCTGCGTAGTAGTGGGTATCGGAGCCGCACACGCCCACTGAGGTGATGCGCACCAACACCTCGCCCGGGCCAGGCGTGGGCACCGGACGCTGTTCGGTCCGCAGCTCGCCTTGGCGCACAAGCACCGAAGCGGTCATGCTTTCGGGAAGCTCCGCTGCGGGTTTTTGGGAAGCTGATGGTGTCATGGGTTTACTTCACCGCACCCATCGAGAGTCCGCGAACCAGTTGTTTCTGTGCCACCCAGCCGGCAATGACAACCGGCAGGGACGCCAGTACCGATGCGGCGGACAACTTGGCCAAGAACAAGCCCTCGCTGGTCATTTGGGAGACCAGGAAGACAGGCACCGTAGCGGCGTTGGCCGCGGTCAGGTTCAGTGCGAAGAAGAACTCGTTCCAGGCGAAGATGACGCAGATCAGGGCCGTGGCGGCCAAGCCGGGAGTGACCATGGGGATCAAGATGGTGCGCAGGGTCTTGATCAGCCCGGCACCATCCATGGATGCGGCCTCCAGAACTTCAGCAGGGACTTCCTGGAAGAAGGAGCGCATCATCCACACGGCGATCGGCAGGTTCATGGCCGTGTACAAAATGATGAGCGTGCCAATGTTGTCCAGCACCTTCAGCTGTCCGGCGATGACATAGATGGGCATGATGACGGCCACCACGGGCAGCATTTTGGTGGAGATGAAGAAGAACAACACGTCTTGGGTCTTCTTGACCGGGCGGATGCTCACCGCATAGGCGGCAGGCACGGCCAGCAGGACCACCAAGACGGTGGACACGCCCGTGGCGATCAACGAGTTCAGGAAGTAGGTTCCGGCGCCGTTGGCCAGCACAGCCTCGAATTGTTCGAAGGTGGGGACAAAGAAGAACACGGGAGGGTTGGAGGCGGCCGCCGATTCGGGCTTGAACGCCGTCATGACGAGCCAGATCACGGGGGCGAAGAAGATAAACGCAACCAGCCAGGTGACGGTGGTAATCGCGGAACCGGAGAAACGGCGTCGTGCTTCACGGGACTTCCGCTCAGCCGAAAGGGGAACAGGGGTGGGGTCAGTGATGGTGGTGGTCACGGCTTAGTCCTTTGCGTCAAAGCTGCGGAAGATCAGGCGGAGGGCGAAGGTGGCGATGATGATGGTGGCGATAACGACCACCACGCCCATCGCTGCTGCCTGGCCAATGTCGAAGCCCAGGAAGGCCCGCTGGTAGATGTAGAACGGCAGGTTAGCGCTGGCTGTGCCGGGCCCGCCCGCCGTCATGAGGTAGATCTGGTCGAAGGTGTTGACAACGTAAATGGTGCCCAGCAGGATGCCCAGCTCGATGTAGCGGCGCAGTTGGGGAAGCGTGACCCAGATGAACGTTTTGGTCCAGCCGGCGCCGTCGATCTGCGCGGCCTCCAGAACGTCCTTCGGTTGGGACTGCAGGCCGGCCAGCACCAGCAACATGGTGAACGGGGTCCACTGCCAAACCAACGCCATGAGGATTGAGACGATCGGGTGTTGCGACGTCCAGTCAACCGGCGGGATGCCCACCAGGGAGATGACCCAGTTGACCAGACCGAAGCTCGGGTTCAGCATCGAGATGCTCCACAAGGTGGCGCCTGCGACGGGCATGATCAAAAATGGGGTGATGAGCATGGTGCGCACCACACCCTGGCCGCGGAACTTGCGGTCCAGCATGAGGGCGAAGATGATGCCCAGAACCATGGCGAAGAACACGCAGCCGAGGGTGATGACGATGCTGTTCAGGGCCGAGCTGCGGAACGTGGAGTCCATGAAGATGTCCACATAGTTTTGCAGGCCGTTGAACTGGTTGCCGTCCGGGCGCAACAAGTTCCAGTTGCGCAGCGAGTACCAGATGGTGACAAGGAACGGCAGCTGCGTGATGATGATCGTGAAGATCAAGGCCGGGAGCAGCGGGCCGCGACGGCGCCAGCCTTCGGCTTTGGAGATGCCTGAGCTGTCCTTGGCGGATTTGCGGTTGTGTTGTTTGAGGTTGTGCTTGTCAACCAGCGTGGTAGCCATTACTTGCCTCCTTCTTGGTATGACTTGGCGACGGGTTCTGCGTACTGCTGGGCCTGCTTCAGGGCGTCGTCAACGGATTTCTGTCCGGCAATGGCCGCAGAGATTTGCTGGCTGACCCGGGTGCCCAGATCCTGGAATTCCGGGATGGCCACAAACTGCAGGCCGGGGTACGGCACGGGGTTGACCATGCTGGTGGCCTGTTTGGCGCTATACATCGCGTCAAGGGTGGGCTTGGCATAGGCCTTCGCGACTGCGGCGTATTCGGGGATCTCATACGTTGATTGGCGGCTGCCAGGAGGGACGCGTTCCCAGCTGATCTTGTTGCCTACCAGCTTGATGTAGTCCTTGTTGGTCATCCAGGAAATGAAGTCCCAGGCGGCGTCCTTGTGCTGGGTGGTAGTGGGGATGGCCAATGACCAGCTGTAGAGCCAGCCTGCAGACTCCGTGTTTTTCACGGGCGCCGGGGCGTATTGTGACTTGCCGGCCACCAGCGAGGATGCGGGGTCTTCGATGCTGGAGACCATGGCAGTGGCGTCGTACCACATGGCCGCCTTGCCCTGGCTGTAGCGGGTTATGCAGTCGCCGTAGCCGCTGGTCGCGGCTCCGGGCTGGCCGGCGTCGTGCAGCAGGTCAACATAATCGGTGACGGCGGCATTGACCTCGGGGGTGTTCAGTTTGGCGTTCCAGTCCATGTCGAACCACTGGCCGCCATAGGTGTTGATGACGGTGTCCAGCGGGGCCATGACCTCGCCCCAGCCGGCCAAGCCGCGCAGGCAGATGCCAGCGAAGTCGTCCTTCGGGTTGTTGAGCTTGCGGGCAATGGCGCCGATCTCGTCCCAGGTCGGGTGCTCCGGCATGGTGATGCCGGCTTCCTTGAACAGGTCCTCGCGGTATACGAGGAAGGAAGACTCACCGTAGAACGGAACCGAGTACATGTCGTCCTGGTAGCTGAGCGCGTCCTTGATGGTGGGGATGAAGTCGTTGGTGTCGTAGCCCGGGGTGGCGTCTGCGAGGGGCTGGAGGTTTTCGATCCAGCCGTTCTTCGCCCACATTTCGGTTTCGTAGTTGGAGATCATGACGACGTCGAACTCGCCGCCGCCGGTGGCCACCGAGGCCGTGATCTTGGCGCGGGCCTCATTCTCGGGCAGGGTCACAAACTTGACGTCGACGTTGGGGTGTTTGGCCTTGAAATCATCCTGCAGGGAGATGGCGTCCTTCATCTGCGGGTTGGCAACGATGGCCACCACGAGGGTGTCCTTGGCTGATCCGGCGGGTGCGCAACCGCCGAGTGCCAGGGTGGCTGCGGCCGCGATGGCGAGCCAGGCAGCGGCTTTTTTGCCTGTTCTGGGCGGATGCGCTTTTGCGGCACGGAAGGGTGGGAACTTCATTGGTCACTCTCAATCTCGTCGCTCATTTGAGAACATGATCTTGCTCATTTGTTAAGTGACTCTAGTCATATATACTCATTTGAGCAAGAGCAATTGCTCAAATGTCTCTTTTTAGGAAGGCGCACCGTGCCGGAAATATCCCACGAGGAGCTGCTTGCCCGCATTGGGCAGGCCTACTATCTGGACAACCAGTCCAAGGTGGAAATTGCCACCGAGCATGGAATCTCGCGGTTCCAGGTGGCACGATTCCTTGATGAAGCGCGGGCCGAAGGCATTGTCCATATTGAAATTCGCCGCCCCGGGGCCATGGTGGAGATCGATGCCGGAGCGCTCGCGGCCGCGCTTGGCCTGCACCGCGTAGTGGTTGTCAAAACGATCGACGACGACTTCCGCCAGCGTGACCTGCAGGCCCATGCGGTGGCCGACGAGCTGATGGCTGCGGCACGCACAGGCATGACCATCGGCATTTCTTGGTCCCGCACACTGGACCTAGCTGCGCGGCACGTCACTGAGCTGCCCAAATGCAATATTGTCCAGCTTGCCGGCGCCCTGCCTGTGCCCGGAGCTGGGAACCCGCTGGAGCTTGTTCAGCGTTTGGGGCGGATGGGTGGTGGGCGTACCTGGCCCATGTGGGCTCCCCTGGTTGTGGACAGTGCTGCAACGGCATCAGGTCTGCGCCGCCAACCAGAAATTGCTGACGCCATGCGCATGGGCGATTCGCTTGACTTGGCCGTGGTTGCCATTGGAGCGTGGGCGCCAAACCTCTCAACCGTCTGGAACCGCGTGGATAACGCCGTGCGCCAAGACGGCATCGCCAAAGGTGCTGTGGCTGAGTGCTCCGGCCGTCTGATTGCCACGGATGGGAGTGCCGTAAGCGCCGAACTCGACGCGCGGATTCTTTCGGTCACCATCAAGCAACTCCAACGCACCCCCAAGGTCATCGCCGTGGCGCAGGGCGAGGCGCGAGCTGATGCTGTGCGGGCTTGCCTGGCCGCCGGAATTGTTAACACACTGGTTATGGATGAGTCGCTGGCCCGCGCTTTGCAGGGGACCGACGAAGGGCAGGGAGTCCTCGCATGAGCACCGCATTGAATACCGGCGTAGACGTCGGCGCAGACGCCGCGCCCAGTACACCGCTAAATCCCTCATCGCTGGTGGTGGGCATCGATTCCTCCACCCAGTCCTGCAAGGTGGTAGCGATCGATCTGGCCACGGGAGCGCAGGTAGCTGCCGCTTCCGCAGCACATCCTGATGGTACTTCGATTGACCCGAGGCTCTGGAGCACTGCGCTGGAGGAAGCGTGGGACGCAGCTGGCATTCCCGCCTTGGGCGAGCGGGTGGTTGGCGTTGCCGTAGCCGCCCAGCAGCACGGCATGGTGGCCGTTGATGAGGCCAACGAACCGGTTCATGAGGCGCTGCTGTGGAATGACGTCCGTAGCGCCGAGGAAGCCCGCTGCATGGTTACCGAGCTCGGTGCCGAAGCCTGGATTGACGCGGTCAACGTCCTTCCGGTGGCGTCCTTTACGCTGACCAAACTGGCGTGGCTGGCTCGCCATGAGCCAGAAATTGCCGCCCGGGTAGCAACAGTGGGCCTGCCCCATGACTGGCTGAACCTACAGCTCACCGGCGAGTGGTCCACGGACCGCAGTGATGCTTCCGGGGCGGCCTACTTCGATCCCATAACGAACCAATACCGCCCCGAGCTGTTGGAGCAGTTCTTTGGCGCTGTGCCCACGCTGCCCCGGGTGCTGGCACCCAACGAGAGCGCCGGCCAACTGGATTCGCGCTGGGGCACAAGTGCCGCCGTCGTCGGTGCCGGCATGGGGGACAACGCCGGTGCGGCGCTGGGTTTGGAGATCGCTCCTGGTGAAATCGTGGTGTCGATCGGTACCTCCGGAACGGTCTTCGCCGTCTCCGATGCCCCCGTGCATGACACCTCCGGCCAGCTTGCCGGTTTTGCCGACGCCACCGGGCGGCACCTGCCCCTGTTGGCCACGATCAATGCGGCCCGCGTCATGGCGGCCGGTGCGGCGATGCTCAACGTTGACCTGGCCGAGTTTGACCGGTTGGCGCTCGCCGCCGCGCCCGATGCCGGTGGCCTGACACTGCTGCCCTACCTCGACGGCGAACGCACCCCTAACCTGCCTGATGCCACAGGTACCTTGGTGGGTATGACGAGGGCCAATATGACGCCCGAGAACCTGGCTCGCGCCTCAGTTCTGGCCGTTTTGAATTCACTGGCCGACGCGCTTGCCGCCCTCACCACGTTTAGCGTTCCGGTGCAACGTGTATTGCTCATTGGTGGCGGCTCCAAGTCCCGTGCACTGCGCGAGGCTGCGGCCACCGTGTTTGGAGTGCCCGTCGAGGTGCCCGAGCAGCGCGAATATGTGGCCCTCGGTGCCGCACGTCAGGCTGCTTGGGCCGCCACGGGCGAACTTCCCGTGTGGGGCCGTCGGATTGAGGAGTCCTTCACGCCCGACGGCGGATGGGGCACCACCGTGCGCGAGCGGTACGTTGCGGCGCGGAAGGCCGTTTACGGCGTGTAGCTTTGGTGCGCAGGTCCAGTCGCGCTGGTTCGGGCGCGCTGGTCCTGGCTACCAGCCTCGGCACGCTGGGTGCTGAGCGGGCGGCAGATCACTGTGTGCTGCTTGCTGTATGACTCCGAGCTGACTGTCACCAGCGAAAGCGCTGGCCTGCGACGATTCCTGTGCCCCGATCGCGGAAATTCTCAATTCCGAGCCACTTTCCTATGGTCTTCTATAGGCGCTCGAAGCACTATTCCGTATAAGGAACGCTTCACCGGGCATTAAGTCGGGCGGGGTCTACGGGAATCTGGCACCTGCGGAAACACGCAGTTTCGAAAATCTCCGACATCTACGGCATTTGCTCCGGTGAGGGACCGGCTTACCGGACTTCGGCGGAGTCTATACGGGATACCCCCTGCGGACACTTGATCGTCAGGTCGCGTATCGAAATCACGCTGAGTTCTTCACTTCGGGGTCCGGTGAGATTGTCTGCACCTTGAGGTCTACTTCTGTCGGTCCGTGCGGTCACGTTCTAGACCAATCAACACGACGGAACGGCTTTTCTATGGGCGCATAGGGTCCGACCGCATGTGTGATCAGGTCCTTCACAGTTCCATTCTTGTCTTGCGAAAATGCCCTACTGTGAGGGAATGGATGTTCAGTGGATGCCAGAGCACAATGTCGGAGAAGATTTCGATGCCCCCACATATAGGGCGCGCATTTGGTCTGGGCCCATCAAGCCCGGATATGCCTGGGCTGTTGATGAGTATGAAATTTCCAACGCCTCAGAGGTCAGAGAAGCGATTGCCTGGGCGGAAACAGAGGCTGCAGGCCGGCCATTGGAATTCTTCGTCAAATGGTTCGAGACGGCATTGAGGGCACCCGACTACGAGATTATCCAGGTCCCTCGCATGATGAAATTGTTTGGCACGTCTCCCGAGGAAGATTAGAGATCAGGCGCCCTCTCGACGGGCTCGGTGTGGTCTAGGGCGCGCGACCCATTCAAGGTTCCCCAAGCGACGGACTAGCCCTCCTGCTTCCTGAATAAACATCAGGTCTTCCTGAATAAACATCAGGTCAGCCGGATGTGGGCGGGTGATCGCTGCCTGTTGCCCAGCCCTGACCCACCGATCACCCCTGCGTAAGCGCCGCCATTACCCGCTTTTGCGCACTGTCTCGATCCACACCCGCATCTACCAGCGCCCGATCCAGGCGGTCGCTATGAACACTCAGCACCCCGAACAATAGGTGCTTGATCCCGACGTGATCGGAATGAAGCTCCCGCGCGGTGCGCTGCGCCGCCTTGAGGGCGTCCAGAGACTCGCTGGTGAATGGGAATGATTCTGAGGAGTCTGGCAGACCAGAGCGGACGAAACCTACTATCGCATCACGCACCTCATCCGGCCAGACCCCCAGCGCCGTCTGCACCGCGTCCGGATCAGCGTGCAAAAGCCCCAACAGCAGATGCTCGGGACCGATGTACCGGTCATGTATAAACCTTGACTCTTCCTGAGCCATGACCACCGCCCGCACAGCCCTTTCGGTGTAGTTCCCAAACTTCGTCGAACGGCCCATGCCCTTTAGGGTAGTCTTCGCGGCGCACCAGCACCACGCGCGCGCCTGCCGATGCGCGGAAGAGTGCACGTCCCGGTAGATGTTCCGCTTACGGACGCCCCGGCACAGTGCTCAGGACTTTGGACGACCAGTGCATTCGTCATAGAGGAAAATGACAGCTTCATCCCGTGCACCAGTTTGGTGAGAGCCATGGGACGGCAAGTTTTCGGCCCGTGGTGACAGGCGTAGTCATCCACTTGGAATCGTGTACCAGACAGCGATAGCGAATACCGCTGGCAGATTTCGATCGCCTCAATCCACGACGCGGGGTTGCGGATCTCGTCGACGAACCGGCCCTGCAGGCGGTCTTGAGCCGTCAGTGTGCCTCGGTCTACAATCGAGCATGGAAAATCTTCGATTCAGCGTCGATGTCAACGCTCCCGCGCAGCACGTCTGGAACGTCATGCTCCACCTTGACACCTACCGCGAATGGACAGGTGCCTTCAGCGAAGGATCGACCTACGAGGGCGGCTGGAACGAGGGCGACGAGATCCGCTTCCTCGGTCCGAACGAGGATGGCACGGCGAGCGGTCTCCTCGGCACCATCGTCGAGAACCGGCCCCACGAGTTCGTGTTGATCCGCTATCTCGGCGATATCGAGAAAGGCATCGAGAACCGCGAAGGGCCCGCCGTCGGGCTGCACGAGAGCTACTCGTTCAGCGAGACCGAAGGGGTGACGAATCTCGTCGTCGAGCTCGAAGTGCCTGACGAGTGGGCCGACGACATGCGCGGCATGTGGTCGGAAGCAATCGTCACGATCAAACGGTTGGCAGAGCGGGTCTAGGCCGACGAAATCCTGTCCCGGCCAAGATTGGCGACAGCCCCGACACAGCGTTGTGACGGTAGCTTTCCAAAGGGGCTGCTCGTTTCTTGCCAATTCCGGTCACCCTCGCAACCAACCACTTTTCCGCCCGGTGAGGGTTCCCCCTGCGGGCATGGAGAGCGCTGTGCAAACGTCGTCTGAAAATGACATTGGTGTTCCGGGGATTTTGGGCCTCGTTGGACCAGTCATGGAGCGTCAAACGGAACGCTTCCAAAAGACTTTCCGAACAACGCTCTGACAGGATGCCGCCAAAAACCAAGCGGGTCGCTATACGCATGTTTGCGACGAGATCTGTTACCCATCTGCGGCACTTACGGCGATGGCGAATCAGGATATTTCGCACACTCACTGAACACCTACGATCGCGGGAACGATGTTTCCACACTGGGTCACCGAGAACAATCACCCACCGCATCATCAGGAGGACTCCGCTGCTCCGCTCGCATGGCCAGCGGCAATGAGGCTACGCGCATTTGCTACTGTCTTGCTAGGTAACCGGCGACGGTTTCTTCCGCGCCGTTGCCTTGATCACCGCCGTCACCATCATCGCAACGACGACAAGGAATGCGAGCCCGCTGGCTATGTACAGAGGTGCCTCTAACGCGAACGCTGCCTCGGAATTCCAATCGAAATAGGTATCGCCCACGGAGTTCAGATTGCCAAATGACAAGAAGAAGTATGCTGGCGCACCTAGGGCAATGATTCCAGCCCACAGTGACACTGCTGCCCAGTTCGGAAGTGCCGTTCGGCGGAAAAGCGTCGTCACGCCCCAAAGCAGACCGAGCAATAAACCGAGAGCAGCGAAGACGAAGCCCGGAATCGTGCTGTAGCTCTGACCAGCAGCATGCATGTCAGCAATCGTCGTTTCAAGCGGCATCCCGCTCGCGGCGACCACTGCCCAATCATTCATCAATGCCGCTCCAAACAGGGCGTAAACGATGATCGCAACGATTCCGAGGAGTGTAAGCAGTATCCGCATCATGCAAGGCTAACAGCGGCACTCAACCGATTTTCTATTATCCGGAATCTTCTCAACGGCGTATGGCCTCGGCGGAGAACCTCTCGAACTACATGGAGATGGATGAAAATGCCGGATTCGCTTTCACGCCCATGAATTGTTGGCGGGCGTAGCGCTTAGGGTTCGGTTTGCGGGACTTATGTCGTTGCACTAACGGGCCGGCTTGGATAGCGGATACCAACGCCTGGCGGCGTTGTCTGTTATCGCGCGTCGAGTACGGCAACGATCGGGCGATGATCGCTTCCTGTCTGGTCCAATGATGTGAGGACCTGTACACCGCGAACGGTCCAGGCGGCTCCGAAGAGGACGTGGTCGATCGGTGACGCGAGCCAGGCTGGCGCTGAAGTAGGCCAGGTCCCTATCGCGCCGACGTCCGTGGTGATCGCCGCATCCAGACATCCGCCGACGAGCGCATCGCCGATGCCTAACCCGGACAGGTGGTCGGCCGTCGCGTTGAGGTCACCCGCCACGATCACGTCAGGAGCGTCGCACTGCTCGGCAATCCACTGCAGGCCAGCCCTCCATTCGTCCATGCTCCCGGGAAGTGGGGGTGAGGTGTGCGCGGCGACTATTGTCGGCCCGCTTCCGTCCACCGAACGCCACACGGCACTCGGTAAGCCAGGCGTCGAGCCCGCCGAAGTGTCAACTCGGTACTCGCCGAGCCCATCGGCGATGAGCACGGACGTAGGAATCCAAGACTCACCCGTTTCACCGTACGCAGTCGCTGCCGTCATCCGATGCCCCTCCAATGCCACTAAACGTGCCACTTCAGCCACGGCGACATCATCCATCTCGGGCAGGCTCACGATGTCGGCGCCGGTGGCCAACACGAGTCGCGCGACGCTCTCGGGCGATGTAGCGCCACCCTGGGTGTTCCACGCAACGACAGTCAGATCACCGTCAGGCAGCGCACCCGCTGCCCCACGGGAAAGCAGAACTCCGCCATTAGCGAGCGATGCTATGCCGAGAACAATCGCAACTCCCGCGGCAATTCCCCACCGTCGTTTGAACAGAGCCACTATCGCGGAGAGAACCGCACCGACCCCAAGGGCGAGTGCGAGCGGAGCCCGGAATGCAATGAGCTGAGCAACGAACAGAACCGTATGCGTGCTGAAAGCCTGCGGCCACACAAGAAGCACGACGACTGGAGCGCCAAGGAGTAGGGTCACGACAAGGCTCACAGAGCGCAGCTTACGGTTGAGCATCCCTAAGTAAATCCCATCGCGAGGGTTCGCCACCAACCGGCACCGACTCGCAGGGGCTCGACCCGAGGACCTGAGCACCCGCTTAGCGATCCGCTCTCGAACGCTGTCCCGCAGGAGGGTCTCCTTCGGAATTCCGCTACGTGCCCCAGATTGGCACATTCATTGCAAACGCCCCGTGCAACTGTTGACATGAGGTTAATGCCGCCCTCGGTGCAATCCATCTGCAGGGGCGAGCCACCACGCTTTCTTCAAGCAAGGGCGCCTTCTCAGAGGTGCAACACCTGACCAACCACTGCGACCACAATGACAATGAGCGCTATAGGAACCAGGCGAAGCCACCACCGCCCGGACCATGGCCGTGGCCGATTGCGTATAGCCTCTTCAGATTCTGTGATGCCTATGAAGTCGGTGATTCGGCGCCAACGCCGCGGTTCGGTTGCCATATTGGAAAGTATTGCACTCGGCAGCCCGAGTGTGCAGCCGCTCCCCTTCGCTCAAACGGCCAGCTGCCCGTTTGAGCGAAAAGGCTGGGACCCCTCGCGTTTCACTTGGGCGATGAGAGTCAAAGTTTCTCGACTTCCCAGCTATGCATCTGAGGCGTGCGCGGAGGCTACCGAGAAAGTGTCCCGCAGGATGTTCCATGTATGGGATTTATTGATGAACACAGATGTCCGCACGTAGCCTTGTGCAATGGCATTTCACCAGGGCGCCCTCGAAGGATCCACTATCGATGTGGGAACGGGCGTGCGTATCAACTATTTTGATTCCGGTGGCGATGGCCCTCCCGTGGTCATTTTGCATGGGCTTGCGGGCAGTGCCAGGGAGTTCTTCCCAACTGCGGATGCGCTCCCTGATTTTCGGACCATCCTCATTGACCTCCGCGGCCATGGGCGAAGCACTCGACGCCCGAGTGATCTATCTAGGAAAGCCTTCGTTGACGATGTCGTTTACGTGATCAAGGCTGTCGTAGGTGGACCTGTGACGCTTGTCGGGCAGTCTATGGGTGGGCACACGGCAATGCTCGTCGCGGCAGGCCGGTCAGATCTTGTCACTAGGCTGGTGCTACTGGAAACCGGCCCCGGTAGTGGCACGCACACCCAGAACGAGGCCATGGGTGACTTCTTTCGTTCGTGGCCATTGCCTTTCCCGAATCGTGAGGTTGCCCGCGCGCATATTGGCCACGGTCCACTAGAACAAGCGTGGGTGGATGATCTTGAACAATGCAGCGATGGCCTGTGGCCACGGTTCGATGCTGACGTCATGGTCGCGGCAATCAACGCGGTATCGGAGCCGAGATGGCACGAATGGGAGAGCGTAGAAGGGCCAACGCTCGTCGCGTACGGAGAGAACGGAATGTTCACCCCCGATGAGAAATCTGAATTTGTCAGGCGGGGGCGCAATGCCGTGCGAATCGACCTAGCTGGAGCCTCCCATGACGCACACCTTGACGCCTTCGAAGACTGGATCGCGGCGTTACGATCGTTTCTATTGCCCTAAATGTCCCGCAGAGCGTTCCCCCGTGGCCACATTGCCCTGGATGGATCAGGGGTCTTGGGCTGCAGGCCACCATTGCCGGCAGTTGTCCCTGTATCACCGCTAAGTGACAGGACAGGTCAGGCGTTGACTGCCGTCGTGGGCCTGCCCTTAGACCGTCATTGCTGGAAAAGTGCCGGAATATACGTCAGCGCTGAGAACAGTGCCCACGTTGCAAGGGCATAGCTGATGCACAAGGCACCAATGGCCAGCCAACGCCCCCGCTCACCCGTCCGGCGTATCTGCTCCAGAGAGACATGACCAGCTCCTACCGCGAAAACGGCAAGAACTCCTATCCCAAGCAGCCACAGACCCGAAAAGGCAATTACAGCCAAGATGACGGCTGCCACAGCCAGTTTGTTCAGCGGACCAGTCTTCGTGGCAGTAGCTGACGCCGCAGATACACTCATTATTGGTTCCCCTAACCTCATGTAGTTAAAGACCGAGTCTAACCATGCTCTCTCCAGAGGACCACAAAGAGGTGCCGGAACGTATGCAAGATCCAGCGGGATAATCCTTGTGCGGGGCAGCCTCGGGTTTTGTTGCCCCTCTGTCCCGTTTACCGTTCCTCAAACGGGACACACAAACGACCACTTACGGGTGAGTCCAAGCCGCCGAGTCAACCAAAACCCGGCCAATGTTGGTGACTCGGAATCCGGACTGGTGACATGTTGGCGACTCGGAATCCGTACGGGTGACACGTTGGTGACACGAAACCCGGATTAGTGACACGTTGCACCGGCCTACATTTGCGCTGCCTGGAGTTGTCGGCCCACTGCGAGCTGCCCGCAACTACCGTCCCAGTGCCACGAGTTCCTCCACAGCCGCCCGGGCACCCTTGGTGTGCAGTGTGTCGAGGGTTTTCAGGTAGGCGGTGGTGAAACGATCGTTATCCACGAGATCGCCAAACACATCGCGGTTGCGCAGGAAAGCGAGCTTGTCCTCGCGCTGGCGTGCTGCGGCGGCCATGAGTGGTTCCTTGAGACGGTCAACGACGGAGATGGGCTCACCCGATTCGTCCGTCCCCTCCGCATAGCGCGCCCATGAGGCTACGATGCCGGCGGTACGGGCGATCTCGCCGTCGTTCTTCAGATTGATCCGCGCGACCGGCAGGAGCCACTTGGGAATCCGGTCCGAACTTTCCGCGCACAGCCGGGCCAAGGTGTCGCGAACGTGCTCGTTGGAGTAGCGCTCGATCAGCGTGTTCTTGTACAGCGGCAGATCCACGCCGGGCAGCGGCGAAAGCGTTGGCCCGCCCTCGAGATCCATATAATCGAGCAGGAACGTGGAAAAGAGCGGATCCTGCGCGGCCTCGTGAGCGTAGCGGTAACCGGCCAGGTACCCGAAATAGCACATGCCCTGATGCGTGGCATTGAGCAGGCGCAGCTTCATCAATTCGTAGGGTTCCACATCCTGAACCAACTGCACGCCAGCATCCTCATAGGGCGGGCGGCCCAGGGTGAAGTGGTCCTCCAAAACCCACTGCTCAAAGGGCTCGCAGACTGCCGGCCACTGGTCCACAATGCCGAATTCCTTGGCAATGGCGCTGCGATCCTCATCCGTGGTGACGGGGGTGATCCGGTCCACCATGGAGTTGGGGAAAGGGACGTTCTGGCGCATCCACGCGCCGAGTTCTGGATCCCGCAGCTCGGCGAACGCCGTGAACATCTTCTTGGCCACATCGCCGTTGCCTTGGATGTTGTCGCAGGACATGACCGTGAACGGGGCAATGCCACGTGCACGACGGCGGGAAAGCGCCTCCGTGACTAGGCCGAAGGTGGTGCGCGGGGCAGCTCCGGGCCCCAGATCGTGGACGACGTCGGGGTTTTCGGCGTCGAACTCACCCGTGACGTGGTGGAAGTTGTAGCCACCCTCGGTGACGGTCAGCGAGACGATCCTTGTTTCGGGGGACGCCATCTTTTCAATGACAGCCTCGGGGTCTGCCGGGGCGAAAAGGTATTCGGTGATGGAGCCGATCACCCGGGCCTCGCGCCGTCCATCCGGGTGCTTGAGCAGCATGGTGTACAGGCAATTTTGTTCGGCCATGACCTGCGCCATCTTCTCGTCATGGGGCAGCACGCCCACACCACAAATGCCCCAGTCGAGTGCTTTTCCGGCGTTCATGAGCCGGTCGATATACATGGCCTGGTGGGCGCGGTGGAAGCCGCCCACGCCGAAGTGCACAATCCCCGTGGTGACCTTGGACCGGTCATAGGAGGGGACGGCAACGGAAGCAGGCAAATAGGCCAGACTCTCGGCGGTGAGTTGCGGCATGGTGGCTCTCCTTTGGACGTGATATTCGTCCCACTATATCAAATGAGCGAACTTTTACCACTCAAATGAGCGAATTTGTTTTGGGGTACATTTCCAGCCTTCACGGCAGTAGTCCCCGCTGGGAGTGGGGACTATATTGGCGAGTAGCCGTGTAACTGTGGAATGACCCAACTGCCGTAGGAGTACCCGTGCCCAAGGATCTGGCCGCCCAATTAATAGAGCAACTCCAACTTGCTGGTGTGCAGCGCATTTACGGGATTGTGGGCGACAGCCTGAATCCACTGGTGGATGCGGTCCGGAAAACCGGAGGTTCCGCCAAAGGCGGTATTGACTGGATTCATGTTCGACACGAGGAGGCGGCGGCGTTCGCGGCGGGGGCCGAGGCGCAGTTGACAGGCAAATTGGCCGTGTGCGCAGGCTCGTGCGGCCCCGGCAACCTCCACCTCATGAACGGGCTCTACGATGCGAACCGCACAGGAGCTCCCGTGCTGGCCATTGCCTCCCACCTTCCCAGCAAGCAGATCGGCAGTGACTTCTTTCAGGAGACTCACCCTGACCGAATCTTTGTTGAATGTTCGGTCTACTCGGAGCTGGTGAGCACTGTGGAGCAGGCTCCTCGCGTCATGCGCAGCGCCATTTCTCATGCTGTTGGATTAGGCGGTGTGGCTGTCGTGACGTTGCCCGGCGACATTGCCAGCCTTCCGGCCAGTGCGCCCACACCACTGTGGCGGGCGCCCAATCCGGCGTCCATTGTCCCGGCCCCCGAAAGCGTCGCGGAGCTGGCTGCGGCCATCAACCAAGCTGAGAAGGTGGCCATCTTTGCCGGAGCCGGCGTCCAAGGCGCTCACGACGAAGTGATTGCTTTTGCCGAACTCATCAATGCACCCATTGGCCACAGTCTGCGTGGCAAGGACTTTATTCAATACGAGAACCCTTATGACATTGGCATGACCGGGCTGCTCGGCTATGGTGCCGCGGCCGAAGGCATAGAAGATGCTGATCTGTTGATCTTGCTAGGCACCGATTTCCCTTATGACCAGTTCCTGCCTGACACCCGCACCGCACAGGTGGACCGGGCCCCGGAACATTTAGGGCGGCGCACAGACGTGGACATCGCAGTCCACGGGGACGTGTTGCCGACCCTGCAGGCACTCATGCCACTGGTTGAGGCCAAGAAGAGCTCAAAGTTCCTGGACCAGATACTGAAAAAGCATGACCGGTTGATGAACAAGGCCGTGGGCGCCTATACCCGCAAGGCCGACAAATTGGTGCCAATTCACCCGGAATACGCGGCGTCCCTGCTGGATGAGATTGCTGCCGACGACGCAATTTTCACGGCGGACACCGGCATGTGCAATGTGTGGACGGCCCGCTACATCAACCCACTGGGCACCCGCCGGCTCATTGGTTCTTACCTTCACGGCTCCATGGCGAACGCCCTTCCCCAGGCCATTGGCGTCCAGGCTGCCTATCCTGAGCGGCAGGTCATCTCGGTCTCCGGCGATGGCGGGCTTTCGATGCTGCTGGGTGAATTGATTACGGCGGCAGCTCACAATTTGCCAGTCAACGTTGTGGTGTTCAACAACTCCACTTTGGGCATGGTCAAGCTCGAAATGCTGGTGGACGGTCTTCAGGACTTTGGTGTTGACGTTCCGGATACCAACTATGCAGCCATTGCCGCGGCGATGGGATTCCATGCTGTGCGAGTCACTGATCCTGCCGGGATCGCTGATGCCTACCGTGCCGCTTTTGCCCATAACGGGCCATCGCTGGTGGAACTCATCACGGACCCCAACGCGCTTTCCATTCCGCCTAAGATTAAGGGTGGGCAGGTCATTGGCTTTGCCACGGCCATGTCCAAGATCGTCCTGAACAAGGGTGCTGGCGAGGCCGTCAGTATGGCGCGATCGAATCTGCGCAACATTCCGCGCGGCTAGCTTCCACCCCTAACTTCCACAGCGAGTACGAGGATTCCCATGCTGATCACTGCCCTTATTTTTGCTGGACTGGCCGCCCTGGTACACGTCTACATCTTTGTGCTGGAATCCTTGCGATGGACGGACCCTTCGACCCGCAAAACCTTTGGAACCAGCGAAAGTGAGGCCCTCGCCACGAAGGAGCTGGCCTTCAACCAGGGTTTTTATAACTTGTTCCTAGCGGTCTTGGCCGCGGTAGGAATCGTTGCCGCGGCAACGGGCCACCACGAAGTGGGTGCTGCCCTGGTGTTGGCCGGTTGCGGGTCCATGCTGCTGGCCGGGCTGGTCTTGCTTTTTTCATCCCCCAAGAAGGCCAAAGCGGCACTGGTGCAGCTCACCTTCCCGCTCATCGCCGTCGTGCTGACGGTGGTGTGGCTGCTCTAAAGCGTTAACGCACGACGCCGGAGCCTGGATTGCGCTGTTCCTATGCGGATGTGCGGCGATGCCCCGTGGACACCACGGCAAGGCTGGCAAGACAGGCCACTGCCACAATGCCCAGCAGCACAGTGTAGCTGGCAAATGAGGCCAATGCAGCCAGTGCCACGGGCAGCAGGAAACCGAGGTAGCTCAGGCTATAGAAAACACCTGTCAACCCGGCCAGATCCCGGCCGGTGGCGATGCGTTGGATCTCCACAAGCCCGGAGACCAGCGCGATCCCGTAGGCGGCGCCCAGCATGATCGCGGCCGCGGCGCCCGCTACGAGCGAGAGGTAGTGAGCGTTGACGGCGGCGACACCCAGTCCAATGATCATGGCAGCCATGCCGACCAGCAGCGCCCGGCCCCTCGTGGCCCTGTTGATCCGCGCCACGAACGGTTGAATCAGCGCGCCGGTGCCCAGGGTCAAAACCGTCAAAAGCGTGGCATAACCGAGCGTCATGCTACCCAACCGGGTACCTTCCAACATGGGGATGACGGCATAGGCGACGCCGGCCGTGGCAAATATCCAGGGTGCGGCGGGCAAGATGACTCGGCGAAACCGTCGATGGGAAACCAAGGGGACGCGAAGATCGTCGCGGAGAGAGGCGGGCCTTTGGCCGGGTGCCAGAATCTCCGGCCGTACCGTCTCGGGGGCCTTGATCAGGGCCGCCAGCGCGGCCAGACTCAAAAGGACATGCAAGGCATAAGGGGTAGCTGTGGGCCATGGACCCCACTGCGCCAGAACTCCTGACGCGCCAGCGCCAAGTCCAAATCCCAGGGTCAGGATCAGGGAGGGGCGCCGTGCCCCAGCGGTGGAATCGGCCGTTTTGTCGAACGGCGCCATGGAGAGTTCCTTGAGCCAGCTAGTGCCCACAGCCATGCCAATTCCCACTCCGGCTCCTGCCAGCATGCGCCCGGCGCACATGAGCGCCTCGCTGCGGAAGCTGACGGCCAGAATGAGGCTGGCGGCGATGCCCACAAGGACACCAATGACGGTCAACGGCTTGCGCCCGTATCGGTCCGACAACGGACCGGAGATCAGCAGCCCCGGGATCAAACCCAGAACGTACGTGGCCAGAAAAAGATCCACGCTCAGCTCGGAATAGTGTCCAACGTCGCGATACAGGCTCAAGAGAGGGGTGAAGTGGTTCCCTCCCCAGGCCAGGACGAAAACTGCGGGGGCGGCACGAAGCCAGAATGCGGCGCGGGCGGCGCGCATGAAAATCACTATCCTTGAGGTTGCTTGTGTGAGGTGCGCTGGTTGCTGTTGTCGTGGGCGTGCAGGTGGGTGCGCTGCTTGCCGGCCGAGGTGTTAAGTTGCGCCGATGTGGCGTTGTAGGAGGCGCTCATAGCCGCGATGGTCGCCAGCGGCCAACGCTGTGGCCAACTGGGTATGTTCGTCCACGAAGCGCTGCAATTCCGCGGGATTGGCGCGCACCGTCAAGCAGGTGAGACGAGCTAGCCGTGGCCCCAGCGCAGCGTAGAAATCATCGATGATGGGGTTGCCTGATCCTGCCACCACGCGGGCATGGAACTGGTGGTCCGCCCGGGCGAAGGCAGGCACGTCGGAGCGCCGTGCAGCGTCACGTTGCACGGCGATCAGAGTGTCCAGATCGGTGGCGAGAGCGGCAGCCTGGGCATCCCTGTCAGTCTGCTCGGATTGACTGGCGGCCTGCAGTTCAACCGCTCGGGACTCAAGCATGACGCGAACTTGGCGCAGATGAGCGGCTTCCCGTGCGTTGGGCGTGGTGACCACAGCACCTTTTTTGGGGAAAAGGCGCAACAGTCCCTGTGCTTCCATGAGGAGAAACGCTTCGCGGACGGGAGTGCGGCTGACATTGAACTGTTCTGCAACGTCACCCTCGGTAATGAGTGTTCCCCCGTCCAGATCACCGCCCACGATCTCGGCGCTGACGCTCCCATAGACGCGTTCCACAGCCGTTTTCGCCTGCGTCGGCTCCGGGTGCCAGGACCAGTACCGGGCGATATTCGATGATGAGGTCATGCCTCCAGCCTAGCTGATAAATACATTGATAAATGCAACAGGACCTTGTGATTTAAGCCATGATTTTAAGCCGGGACTTTAACCATTGAAGAGCTGCCGTGACAGGCATACCGTTGAAGAACATCCAAGGGGGTGGCCAGAGTGGAAATTCATCTGTGGTGGCTGGAGACCGAGCTACCGGCTAAACAATGGCTGCGTGAGAACACGGGCGCCGATCAGGTACCCAGTCATGTGGTGGCGGCGGTGGAAAAGGCCGGCGGCACCATGACGAACGGATCGTTGACAGATCGGGAGTGGGAATTCATCGTGACCCAGTCGGAATTTGTGGACTGAGCGTTTGCGCTCTGATGGGTTACGGACTGTCGATTTGCGAAGTATGTGGCTGCGGACTGGGCGAACGCTCCCGCTGACCACAATCTGCTGACCACCATCTACTGGCCGCTAGCTGCTGGCCAGCACCAGCGCCGCGGTCAAAAATAGAGTCAAAGCCACGAATGGCAGGCACAGAAGCGCGTGAAGCACCTTGTGTTCGGTCAAGATGGCGACATATTCACGCAGGAACGCGCTCGGAAGAAAGTATCGGGCCGTGGGGGAGCCCACTACTTGGGCCTCAAGCCCGAGCTTGCGGGAAAGCAGGGCGGCACGGAGAACGTGGTAATTGTTGGTGACAATCACCATGGCGCCACCCCGTCCCTGGTCTTGGGCAATAGTGGCTGAAAACTGTAGATTCTCAGCCGTTGTCGTGGCCTTTTCCTCGGCCACCACGTGCTCGGAGGGCGCGCCAGCTGCCACCAGGTAGTCCGCCATGGCGGCACCCTCAGGTCTGGACTCATCCGCTCCCTGACCGCCGGACGGAATCAGTAGTGGAGCGAGCTCTTTCTGGGCGCTGGCCCGTCGGTACACTTCCAGCCCCTTGTCGAGCCGGGAGCGCAGCAGTGGCGGCACCTTCCCGTTGATGATTTGCGAGCCTAAGATGACCACGGATGCCGGAGAGACTGTGTGTTTCATGCGCCCGTACACCATGGCATAGGCCAGGAAAACCACAAAGACCACACCAAAGTAGCTACACAAGAAAAACAGCAACGCGGCCAGGCCAATGGCCACCGGATTATGCGTAATCACCAGCAGTGCGGCAATAACGGGCAGTACCAACACGGCAAGGCCCGCAATTAGGGACAGCAGGTTCCCTAGGCTGCGGCCCTCTCGGCGTATCATGCGCAGGCCATTACTAATTAAGAATCCGGCCAGAACAACCACTGCAAGAGGTGTCAGGGCCACTATTCCGAGCGTGATCCACTGCGTCCACGGGAACCATTGGGCCAGCACTTGGGAGACCCCGGTCACGGCAAACCAGCAGGCCGCCACCAGGACCAGCCCGTTGCGCAGCATGCGGGCGTCCCTACGGCGAAGGTAGAGGTAGCTGCCCCCGAGGATGAGAGCCAAGATTATGGAAAACATGCCTCCAGCCTAGGGGAGCCCAGCCGCCCCCGCATGCCGCCAGGGGCGGACGTTGCGCAGCCTCATGCGCCACCGCGGCGGGGGATGTGGCCAGTGGCGCGAGGAGGGGCCGGCGTCGTACCCGTCCTAGGAAAATCCGTGTTATGAAAAGCCAAAATGTGATCTTGGCGGCGAAGACGGGACAGGCTGGGGTAAGTAAGGGATGATGGAAAGGATGACTTCCCCCAAAAACATTCCCAGCCCCGCCGTCGCCCCTTCCGCGACCGCACCGAAGCGCCGTCCGGCCCGCCCGGCACAGGTTATGCCTGCCACCGAGGGCTGGGATCAGGCCAAGAACCCGGAAGGCCGGCCGCTGCTGCAGTTCAAGTCCCCGCGCGTTTCGCAGCCGCCCACACACCTGGCCGACATGACGCTGCCCGAGCGTGAGGCGAAGTTCAAGGAGATGGGCCTGCCGGCATTCCGCGCCAAGCAGCTCTCCGTGCACTACTTCCAGCACTACACCACCGATCCTGAGTTGATGAGCGATCTCCCCAAGGACCGCCGCGCCGAGATCGTGGACACCATGTTCCCGAAGCTGCTGACCGAGGTCAAACGGCTCACCACGGACAACGGCGATACCGTGAAGTTCCTGTGGCGCCTCTTCGACGGCTCGCTCGTGGAGTCCGTGCTCATGCGCTACCCCGGCCGCGTGACCCTGTGCGTGTCCAGCCAGTGCGGCTGCGGCATGAACTGCCCGTTCTGCGCCACCGGCCAGGCCGGGCTCACCCGCAACATGTCCACCGCGGAGATCCTGGACCAGATTGTTCAGGCCAACCGGGTCATCGCCGAGGGCGGGTTGGGGAACCTGCGCCGCGACGGTGGACACGACGCCGAGCGTGTCACCAACATTGTCTTCATGGGCATGGGTGAGCCGCTGGCCAACTACAAGCGTGTCATGAACGCCGTGCACCGCATGGTTGCCGATGGTCCCGAGGGCTTGGGCATGTCCGCCCGCGGCATCACGGTTTCTACCGTCGGTTTGGCCCCGGCCATCAACAAGCTGGCCCAGGAAGGCCTGGCCATCACGTTCGCGTTGTCCCTCCACGCACCGGACGACGAGCTCCGCGACGAGCTGATCCCCGTCAACGACAAGTGGAAGGTGGACGAGGTTCTTGACGCCGCGTACAACTACTACAAGGTCACCGGCCGCCGCGTCTCCATCGAGTACGCGCTGATCAAGGACATGAACGATCACCCCTGGCGTGCCGAGCTGCTGGCCAAGAAGCTCAATCAGCGCGGCCGCGGCTGGGTCCATGTGAACCCGATCCCGCTGAACCCCACCCCGGGCTCCATCTGGACCTCTTCGGAGCCGGAGGTTATGCAGGAGTTCATCGACACGCTGATCGAGAACGGTGTGCCGACTACCCTGCGCGATACCCGCGGCAAGGAAATTGACGGCGCCTGCGGCCAGCTCGCCGCAGCCGAGTAGCGCCAGCCGCCCCACTGTGGCGCGCCTGGCCTAAGCGGCACTTACCCAAGAACGACGCCGGAACTCAGGTTCCGGCGTCGTTCTTGGGTTAAGCGGTGGTTGGGTCAGGGGATTGCGCGTGCTGTGAACAGCGCCTCGACAGGGGATAAGTTGTCCACAGCAGGGGCTGGTGGGTGGCTTGTTCACATTTGGCTGTTGGCCTATGGTGTGCGGCAGCGGCATGGGTCATGCTCGGATTTCGAGGAAGGGATCCGTGATGGCTGTTGCTCCACAACAAGTGCCTGTGCCCAGGACCCTGTCCAACGCTATGGAACCACTGCCCGCGGAATGCCTTGCCTGCTTTATTCGCCGCACTGTTGTTTTCGGGTGCAGCGGCACGCTGGGCCTGGTGCAGTGTTGGGACCTGGCTCGGGAGGGGATGAACCTGCTAGTCGCGCGGATGCTCCGGCAAGGGGCCCATTGCGATTGCGAGGTGGTGACGACTATTTTTGAGCCTTGTATTTTCCAGATTCGCACCGATGACGGGTTGCTTATTCCGCCTCGTGCACTGCCGGAAGTTCGCCGCTGTTACGGGGTGAAGAACGCTGTCGAGAAACCGTGTGGAATGTGGTCACGGGTCATTCCCCACCAGGGGCCGCCTTGGAGTTAGTGCCTATTTGGCCTTCGCCACAATGACGTAGGCGGTGGTGGAACCCGGCTCAATTTCCGTGCGGCCGGCGTCCTGGATGACGGGACCGGCCGACTTGCGCGCACCCTTGCGGAACTCCTTCGCGGGCAGCTCGAGGATGCCGAGGGGGAAGCCGTCGGCCGCCCATGCTTCCGCGACGGCGGGTTTGGCCTCCAATAGCCAAGCAAAGAGCGCATGCGCTGCCTGGGCTGCCGCCTTGCCCGTGGACATTTCCAGGGATGCGTTCAACACAATGCTCAGGGACTGGGGCGGCAGCGGCTCTCCGGGAGGGAGCTGCGTGCCGGAAACCTGCAGCTTGGCCAACAGCTTGGGCAGCTCGGCGGCGGGCATGGGGGGCAGTCCGACGGCGGACGCCTCACCCGCCGTCGCCAGCACGTGGTCGGGGAAGGCTGCCAGCACCTTGGCGAACATCTTGGCGTCCGCACGCCGGACAGTCTTGCCGAAATGTCCGGATGCCCACTCCCGCCAGTCGGGGTTTTCAGGGTCGCCCAGGAAAGCCTGGACGGAAGCCAGCGCCGCTGCAGCAATGCCGTGCTGCTCGCCGGCTGGTTCCTCTCGGTCAACGAGTAAGATGATGGGCTGGATTAATTCCTGCTGGATGTGTTCGGTAAATTCACTCACACCACAAGCGTATCGCCGCCAGTTCCCTTCATCGATCGATGTGGTCATACGCTTCCTGCGCCGCGGACAAGGCACTCAAGTGCTCGATCGACCAGTCCTGGAGCGCGCGCAGAGGTTCCAGCAGTGTGCGGCCTGTGTCGGTGAGCGCATACACGACCCGAACCGGCACTTCCGGGTAAACCGTGCGGAGCACGAGCCCGTCACGCTCAAGCCTGCGCAGGGTCTGAGTCAACATCTTCTGTGAGATTCCCTCGATCCGGCGGCGCAGCTCCGAGAAGCGCGCATCGCCCTGCCCCAAGATCCCCACGATGAGCACAGTCCAGCGATCGCCGATGCGGTCCAGGATCGCACGCGTCGGGCAGTCGGCCTGGTACGGGTTGCCGTGAAGCGGGGGATCAAAGCCCATGGTTACCACAAAGTGCCTTCTTCCCGATGGAGACTTGCTCTCCTATAGTAACCAGTAGTTGCCAGTTGTAGCTAGGCGCAACGTTTCAATCCATCGTTTTAACGAAAGGCATTCAATGTCCCGCATCACCATCATCGGTGGCTCCGGCTACGCCGGATCCGCCATCGTCGCAGAGGCCGTTGCCCGCGGTCACCAGGTCACGGCCTACAGCCGTTCACTGCCGGAAAAGCAAGTCCCGAACGTGGCCTACGTCCAAGGCGACGCCGCGGACGAGCCCGGACTCGCCGCATTGTTTGAAGACACGGATATCGTCGTGGGCGCACTTTCTCCGCGTGGGGCACTTGCCGAGAGCTATAGCGATGTGTACCGGGCCATCGCGCGTCTGGCCGACGCTGCGAAGGTGCCGCTGTTCATCGTGGGCGGGTACTCGTCACTGCGCCCCGCGCCAGGGGAGCCGCGCTTCGTGAGCGACCTCAGCCACGCCCCTGCGGAGTATCACGCGGAATTGACCACGGTTGCTGCGCTAGTTTCCGACGACCTCCCAGCCACGCCCACAACACTCGACTGGGTGTTCGTGAGCCCGGCCGGAAAATTTGGTGCACACGTCCCCGGCGAGCAGCTCGGCCGCTATCGCATCGGCGGCGACGTCGCGCTTCATCCGGACAGCGGAGGGGAAATCTCCGGCGCCGACTTTGCCCTCGGATTTCTCGACGTGATCGAACAGGGCAACCACCACCGGGCGCACCTCAACCTGGCCTACTGAACGGACGAGTCCTCACCTTCCCGGGCCGGCCCCGCGCCTGCCCGGCCGCCACGACCCGGGGGAGGGCGTGGCCCGCTGCTGGCCGGCTGTTGGCCGGAACATCGCACGAACTGTGGCAGGCTGGACGGTGAATGCCGCCGTCCAGCTTGCCACCAGGAGCCTGCCATGAACCGTCCGCTGACCGTTGCTGCCCGTGCCAAGGTGGCGCCCTTTGCCGTCATGGACATTCTCCAGCGGGTGGCCGATCTCCGTGCTGCCGGACGCGACGTGATTTCCCTGTGCGCCGGTGAGCCGAGCGGCGGAGCGCCCAGCGCGGTGTCGGCAGCGGCCGCAGCACTTCACGCCGCCGGAACGCCGCTGACGTACACGCCCACTCTGGGCATCTCCGAGCTACGCCAGGCCATCGCCGGGCACTACAAACGCTGGTACGGTCTGGATGTTCCCGCTCGCAACGTTGCCGTCACGACCGGATCTTCGGGGGCGTTCATGCTGGTGTTCCTGGCCGCCTTCAACCCAAGAGATAAGGTGGCGCTGGCCCGTCCCGGCTACCCCGCCTACAAAAACATCCTGACAGCCTTGGGCATTGAGGTCATCGAGCTCGACGCCGGAGCAGACTCCCGCTTCCAGCCCACCCCGGCGATCCTCGACGCGGCGGTCGCCAAACATGGTCCGCTGGCGGGTTTGATGCTGGCCTCGCCAGCCAACCCCACAGGCACCATGGTGTCCCGGGAAGAGCTGGCCGCCCTCACCGGGTGGTGCGGCGAGAACGGGGTGCGGCTGATCAGCGATGAAATTTACCACGGCATCACCTACCCAGCCCCAGGCAACCAGGATCCCAAGGGCGTGTGCGCCTGGGAACTGGACCGGTCCGGCGTCGTGATTTCCAGTTTTTCCAAGTACTGGGGGATGACGGGATGGCGGCTTGGCTGGGCGATTGTGCCCGACGACCTGCTCCAAGGCGTGGACGCGCTGGCTGGCAACGTGGCCCTGTGCCCGCCCGCGCCGGCGCAAATGGCGGCCCTTGCGGCGTTCAGTGAGCAGGCCTACGCGGAGGCCGACGCGGCTGTTGCGGAGTTCGCCCGCACCCGCGATTACGTCCTGTCCAACGTTGCGGGCCTGGGCTGGACGGATGCGGCACCGGCCGACGGCGCCTTCTACTTCTACGCCAACCTCGGCCCAGCGCTCGCAGGTTTCGCCGACTCCCGGGAATACTGCGCGGCACTGCTGGAATCCGAGGCCGTGGCGCTGGTGCCGGGCGCCGACTTTGACGGGGTTGGCGGGCTGGCCACAGTTCGCTTGAGCTTTGCCGCAGGGTACGACGCCGTCCGTGAGGCCTTGGTGCGGATCGAAAGGTTCCAAGCGGCTCAGGCAGTGTGACGCACCGGGGCGGGGTAACGCGGGTGCGGAGTAGTTATTCGGCCGGCTTCAGGTGGGTGGTGGGCACCCTGTCGCGGTCGTAGGTGATGGAATCAAAGCCGTGTGGTGCAGGCTTGTGGTCCGGCCCCAGGTTCACGAACACCACCTTTTCAATGGTGAGGATGGACTCGCGCGTGAACATGTTGCGCACTTCCGCGCGCATGGTCAGCGACGTCCGGCCAAAGTGGGTTGCGGTCAGGCCCATCTCGATGAGGTCCCCCAGGACAGCAGACGAGACGAAGTTAATTTCAGACATGTACTTTGTCACGGCCATGCCGTTGCCGAGCTGGACGATGGCATAAATTGCCGCTTCCTCGTCGATCCAACGCAGCAGGCTGCCGCCAAAAAGCGTGCCGTTGGCATTCAGGTCCTCGGGGCGGACCCATTTGCGGGTGTGGAAGGTAATATCGCCGTTGCTCATGAAACAAACTTACCGGTGAGCAGTGCGGCTTGGGCCCGGTTTGTCGGCGGAAACACACCATGTGTTGTGCCACAGCTCCTCGGTTTGAGGGATCTGTTCCTCCATAGACACGGTCACACGGAACGCTGTCCACAAAAGCGTTTGCCGCCCTTTTTTCCGGGACGCGGAACGAGAAGTGTGGTGCCATGGAAAGGATCAACCATGGATAACTATTGTGGCCCCGATGATGATTGGTTTGCGGGCGAGAGGGACATAGACGAGGCTGTGGATCGACAGTTTAGGCAGCTGACGACTCCGCTCGTGAAGCCTCACGACAACGAATGTCTAGTGTGTTTCTTATTGCGAGTTGTGCCAATGCTTGAACCTTTGGGGTTCGCCATGACTCGTAGGTTTAGGGATAATAATGCTCCGCGTGCCATCAAGCTTGGTGATCGCTTAAAGTCCCTGGGCATCAGTGGTGACGCGCAACTGCTCCAAGCCGGGGTGGTTGCTAATACGAACATCTGGGAGGTGGAACGCTGCCCGGATTGTGGCGTTCCAGCAGGAGCACCCTATTGTTTCGGTGTGCGAAAGGGATCCACGCAGCCCTGTGAGCTGTGGACCTGGCGCCGATACGCCATAGCAGAACGACTAGATGACTGGTTGGACCGCCGCTACTGAGGGCGGCTGTGCTCAGGGCGGTGTTGCTCAGGGAGGCGCTGCTCAGGGCGGCGCTGCCGGGATGAAAAAGAAGGCGGCACCCGAGCTGCGCCTGATGCGCAAGCCGGGTGCCGCCGTCGAACTTTCCCTGAATGGGGACTGTTGGGAGGTTACTTCTTCAAGTGATCCACCAGTGACTCGGCGATGCCGATGTACTTGCCCGGGGTCAGCGCCAAGAGGCGCTCCTGAGCGCCGTCCGAGAGGCCCAAGCCTGAGACGAATTCCTGCATGCGCGCAGCATCCACGCGGTGGCCGCGGGTCAGGTCCTTGAGGCGTTCGTAAGGGTCTTCCATGCCTTCGACGCCGGCGATGGCCTCAGCGCGCATGACCATCTGGATGGCCTCGGCGAGTACTTCCCAGTTGTGGTCCAGATCGTAGGCCAGAACGGCTTCGGCGGTATCCAGACGGCCCAGGCCACCCAGAACGTTGTTGATGGCCAGCAGGGAGTGACCAAATGCCACGCCGATGTTGCGCTGGCTGGAGGAGTCGGTGAGGTCGCGCTGCCAGCGGCTGGTGACCAGGGTTGCGCCCAAAGTGTCGAGCAGGGCGTTGGAGATTTCCAGATTTGCTTCAGCGTTTTCGAAGCGGATCGGGTTGACCTTGTGCGGCATGGTCGAGGAACCCGTGGCGCCCGGAACCGGGATCTGCGCGAAGTAGCCGATGGAGATGTAGCTCCAGACATCCGTGCAGAGGTTGTGCAGAATGCGGTTGAAGCGTGCCATATCGGCGTAGAGCTCGGCCTGCCAGTCGTGGGATTCAATCTGGGTGGTCAACGGGTTCCAGGTCAGGCCCAGGGCTTCAACGAAGTTCTTGGCAACGTCTTCCCAGTTGGCTTCCGGGACGGAGGCATAATGTGCGGCGTAGGTTCCGGTGGCCCCGTTGATCTTACCCAGGAATTCGGTCTTGGCAATGCGGTCCAACTGACGGGTCAGGCGGAAAGCCGTGACAGCCAGCTCCTTGCCCAAAGTGGTGGGGGTTGCGGGCTGGCCGTGCGTGCGTGAGAGCATCGGGACGGCACGGTTTTCCTCCGCCATCTCAGCGATTTTTGCTACGAGCGCGCGTGCGGCGGGAAGCCAAGCATCCTCAACGGCGCCCTTAACACCAACGGCGTAGGAGAGGTTGTTGATGTCTTCGCTGGTGCAGCCAAAGTGAACCAGCGGCTTCAGGCGCTCCAGCCCCAGTGCGGCAAGGTGGTTACCGATGAAGTACTCCACAGCCTTGACGTCGTGGACCGTAACCTTTTCAATGTCGGCCAGTTCCTTGACGGATTCTGCATCAAATTCGGTCACGATGGCGCGCAGGCCAGCCTGCTGATCTGCAGTCAACGGCTCCGTGCCGGGCAAGACGTTGTTGTTGGTCAGGTGGATAAACCACTCAACTTCAACAGCTACGCGATCGCGGTTCAGGGCAGCTTCAGAAAGGTAGTCAACCAGAGGTGCGACGGCGCCGGAGTAACGGCCATCAAGGGGCCCCAAAGCGATGCGGTCGGAGGAAGCGGCCAATGACTTGCGGCCGGAAGGGATGCGGGCTGTGGCATTTGCGGAATCAGACATGGCCTAATTCTTTCATGAACCGCCAATTCCTCCACAGTGGGGGCTCCCATCTGGACAAGCCACAATCCGGGGCAGCGGTGTGGTGCGAACTTTAGCTGGCATTCTAGGGTGGCTTTCAGAGCGGTGTCACGAGCACGTGCTAGGGAAGGTGGTGCAGCACATGGCAGGAGAAGGAGCCTTCCAAGCCGCTGCTGGACCACGCTTTGGGCCGGCACCAGAAGCCGTAGCTGCCATGGCCCTGCGGCTCGCTGGAATCTGCCAGGAAATGGCGTCCTTGCGGTTGCAATTGGCCCAGGTAACACTGGTGAACTGGAAATCCCCGGCCGCTGCTGCCTTCCGAGAGGAGCTTGCCGAACGGGATGTAGCTATGACCGCCGCTATTCGTGCCATTGAAAGAGCAGTTACTGAGGTCGACGCCTATGGGCGTTTTCTAAGCAGCAACCCCGGCAACCTCATTGCTCCAACGGAATGCCTAAACCCAGCTTTTCAGTGGCAGCCTCGCCCAGCCTATGGTGGCACGGCGGGAGGGCCGTTTCAGTGGTGAACCATATTATGGGAAAGGTGCTGACATGAGCGACTGGCGAGGGGATGGGACCGAGTTCACCGTTGCGGGCGGCCTCAACTCCATCAGTTACGTGCTGGAGGAGATCACGGTTGCCGGACACACGGTGGGCATGCTGTCCGAGCGTATGGGTCAGCTTATTGACACCCTCGAGTCTGAAGGTAACTGGTTAAGCCGAGCCGCGGTAGGGGCACTGCCTTATCCCTACGGTCCGCTGGCCGCCGTACGTAACGCGGTGTGGATTGCTGGGCGGGGAAAAGAGGAGATAGCTAACTTCGCCCACAAAGCACGCCGGGCAGGTGAAAACTATGCGGACGTTGAAGCCAGCAATGCTGCGCTCATAGCCCGGATAAATCGACTTTCTGCCCTTCACAAGGGTTTGAACACCTGGCTTCTGGGTCCGTTGGCGCCGCTGCAGTTTATCTTCGATGCAGCAGCATTGTCGCGGCAACCAGGCATGGGGCTGCGCGATTTGACGGAAAAGATGCTCAATGACGGCGGTGCTTACGGGGCAGGTCTGCTGGGCCCAGGTGCCGGGGTGTTGTATCTACTGTCCCAGCTCCGCAGACAGAACCTCGGCGCCTCAGGTGTCCAGCCAGCCTTTATGCTTCGGAAGGCCTTTGATGGAACGGGACTGGCTCGGCCCGGCCAGGTGGCGGTTCGGGCGGTTCCGGTACGGGAATGGGACCCCACAGACCCCTACTACCCGCCGGGCCACGCATCGTACGCAGACGGTGTGCCATGGAAAGTGGAAGCCAGTATTGAGGGCCTTTTGGCTGGCACTTCCGATGCCTACAAATACCCGCCTGGGTCCATCGGGGTAGTACGGATTGAACGTCCCGACGGCAGCAACGCGTGGATAGTGCACCTTCCCGGAACTGAAGACTGGTCCACGATTGACAGTAAAAATCCCTTTGACATGGAAGGTAATTTGGAGGGCCTGACGGCGGCCCAGCGAGAAGCTTTCCAGCAGCAGGAAGTGGTGGTGCAAGAACTTATTAAGGAAGCGCTGCGAGCCTCAGGTGCCTTACCGGGAGATGACGTACTCCTCACCGGGCACAGTGGCGGCGGCATCCACGCTGCTGCGGCAGCGGCAGATCCGGCATTCTTGGCGGAAGTCAATGTGAAGATGATTATCATTGCCGGATCCCCGGCGAAAAACGCCGCCGTCGATGAGGGGACGTCGGTGCTAGATCTACAGAATGAGCACGACATCGTCACTGCCACCGACTTTGGCCCACCAGCGGCGGCACCCAATTGGGTGACAGCGACATCGCACCGCCCGCCGTCGGGGAACGGCTCGGATTTGGGCAAGGTGATACAGGAAGCTCACGCCATAGATAACTATCTAAAGGATGCCGCCACACTTGATCAGTCTCAGGACCCTGCGGTCGAAGAGTCCCGGGAGATCCTCAGAACAATTATGGGAGCAGGGGGCGCAGGTGCGGCTGTCGCCGGGACCAAGTGGGTGTATCAGGGGAGGGACGTTAACTCTCAGCCTGAAACCAAAGCTCAACCCAAATCCAAACCCAATCCAACGATCGATCGTGCCAAGAAAGCAGGTATGGGCGGATCATTCAACACTGGCACTCGCCAGCAACCGCTGATTCCTAGCGTCGGGACTTCGATTTTCCCAAGTTCCCCGTCAGCAAGGAAACAACGCTGATGATCAAGGCGGCCAGAATGGCTGTCCAGAAGAAATTATCAATGGTGAACTGCACCGGTGTGTAACTGCTGAGCCAGGCCGTCAGTGACAACATGGCAGCATTGATAACGATGGTGAACAAGCCCAGAGTCAAGATGGTCACTGGCAGCGACAGTAACTTCACAATCGGTTTCACCAAGGCATTGACCACACCAAAAACCAAACCAATAAACAAATATCCCAACGCCGTGTTGACGGTATCGGCCGTGCCTGATGGTCCGCCCAGATTGGAATCGAGAACTGACGTGGAGGCAATCTGCATGCCGGGCAGGATCCAGCTGGCGATCCACAGGGCAACGGCATTGATCACAACTTGAATGACGATTCTTCGCATGGCTCCATAGTTCCACAGTCCAGCGTCTGTGGCATGCGTCAACCATCCACACTTCACCCCCGGGTCTCGCTCCGCTCGCCCGGGGCCCCTCGGCCATTAGCGCCTAATGTCCTCCCCGGGTCTCGCTCCGCTCGCCCGGGGCCCCTCGGCCATTAGGCTTAGCTCATGACCGAGATTAATAGTCCTGCAAAGTCAGCTGTACGGCCCCGTCCTGCGGTGGACCGCTTGCCAAAGTATGTTGCGGGGAAGCCGCCGGTGGATATCCCCGGTTTGGAAAGCTTCAAATTGTCGTCCAACGAGAATCCCCTGGGTCCCGTTCCGGCCGTTATGGAAGTCTTGCGTAATGCGGTAGATATACACCGGTATCCGGACTCGGGCAGCGCCCGCTTGTGCGCAGCCCTCGGCGAGTTCCTTGACGTGCCAGCGAGTGACATTGTTCCCGGTGCTGGAAGCCTCGGCGCACTGAACCAGATTCTGGCGGCCTTCGCAGGCCAGAATGACAACGGCGTCCAGGATGAGGTCCTCTACGCTTGGCGTTCATTCGAGGCTTACCCCATCTGTGTAGGTCTCGCGGGAGCAAAAAGTGTCCAGATTCCAGTACGCGCCGATGGCAGCCACGACCTACACGCCATGGCCGCCGCTGTCACGGAGAACACGAAGGTGGTGCTGCTGTGCACCCCGAACAATCCGACAGGGCCGGCCCTGGGCGCCGCGGAAACCGAAGAGTTCATCCGAACCGTTCCACGCGACGTAGTCGTTGTTATTGATGAGGCCTACCAAGAATTCGTACGGGCAGGGGACGCTGTCAATGGCGTGGATCTCTACCGCAAGTACCCCAACGTCATGGTCCTGCGGACATTCTCCAAGGCGCATGGACTGGCCGGCTTGCGCGTTGGATACTCGCTCTCGCAGCCCGAGATCACCCCGCATGTGCGCGCAGCAGCGACACCGTTTGCTGTCTCTGGAATCGGGGAGTCGGCCGCGATCGCCTCGATGGAAAACTACAGCCAAGTTGTGGAAAGAGTACAAAGTCTGGTGGATGAACGCAATCGCGTTATGGCTGGTCTGAAGGATCTGGGCTGGGACATTCCAGACGCCCAAGGTAACTTTGTGTGGCTGGCACTGGGAAGCAACAGCCAAGAATTTGCGGCGTTGGCGCAGAGCCAAGCGCTCTCGGTGCGTGCCTTTGGCGAAGAAGGCGTCCGGGTCAGCATCGGTGAGGTGGCGGCGAACACCCGATTCCTTGAAATCTGTGCGTCCTATACAAAAGAGCCACGACGTTCCTAGCGGTTAACAAAGGCAGTATTTGCCGGGCTGTACCGATACAGTTGTAAATCGAAAACGTATATATATGCGCACCGCGGAATGCATTCCGCAAGCGGCATATATCGGTACCAACGAGTCGACGCGGGGCGGTTGAAGTCCTGGGATTCGGCAGACGAGGAGACAGCATGGGCTCCGCCCAGCAAGCTGACACAGGCACATCAGAGACAGGTGCCCAGGCATCGACGCGCCCGCAGGCAGGGAACCAGGCAGGAAGCCAGGCAGCTGTCCAACCGTCGAGCCCAGCAGGAGAATCCGCAGGCGTGCTGCGCATCACCGGAGTTGGCCCGGATGACGCGGTCCAGCTCCTTGATGAGCATGGCGGCGCCCATCACGATGCCACCTTCAGCCCCTACATCGAGAAGCTGGATCCTGGAGTTCTACGTGGTTTCTACCTCGATATGGCTACCGTGCGTCGCTTCGACACCGAAGCCACGGCACTTCAGCGCCAAGGCGAACTTGCCATGTGGGTCCCTGTTATCGGTCAGGAAGCTGCGCAAATTGGTTCCGGCAGCGCCTTGAACAAGGCCGATTACGCGTTCCCCACCTACCGTGAACACGGCGTAGCATTGACGCGTGGCTTGGATCTGGCAGATCTACTCAAACTTTTCCGTGGCGTGACCAATGGCGGCTGGGATCCTCGCGAGACCAACTTTCACCTCTACACGCTGGTTTTGGCTGCGCAGACGCTGCACGCCGTGGGGTACGCCATGGGAATCTCACGCGATCTGGTGGCCGACCCCACCACCGAGCCAGCCGCCGTCGTAGCTTACTTTGGTGACGGGGCCAGCAGCGAGGGTGACGTCCACGAGTCCATGGTCTTCGCCGCTTCCTACAACGCCCCCGTGGTGTTCTTCTGCCAGAACAATAACTGGGCCATCTCCGTCCCGTTTGAAGTTCAGTCCAAGGTTCCGCTGGTCAACCGAGCCGCAGGGTACGGGATTCCCGGTATTCGCGTCGACGGCAATGACGTTTTGGCCGTCTACGCCGTGACCCAGTGGGCGCTCGATCATGCCCGCAACGGCCACGGCCCCGTATTCATCGAGGCCTCCACCTACCGCGTCGGCGCGCACACCACGGCGGATGATCCCACCAAGTACCGGATGAGGGCCGAAGAAGAGCTGTGGAAAACACGGGATCCGCTGGCGCGTCTGGAAACCTACCTGCGCGCCGAAAACTTGGCCGATGACGCGTTCTTCGAGCAGGTGAAGAACGACGGCGACGAGCTCGCTGCCCATGTACGTCGCGCCACGCTGGCGTTGGGTGGCGCGGATATCCGCCACAAGTTCGCCACGGTTTACGCCGAGGCCCACCCGCTCGTGGCCGAGGAATTGGCATGGTTTGAAAACTATGAGGCGTCCTTTGCTGACGTTGACACTGACAACGGACAAGGCGGTGCCGCATGAGCACAATGACCATTGCCAAGGCCATCAATGAAGGCCTCCGCGCCACGCTTAGCAAGGACCCCAAGAGCTTCCTCATGGGTGAGGATATTGGTGCTCTCGGCGGCGTTTACCGCATCACCGAAGGTCTGCAAAAGGAATTTGGCACCCACCGCGTCATGGACACCCCGCTGGCCGAATCCGGGATTATCGGTACGGCCCTGGGCATGGCACTGCGCGGACACCGCCCCATCTGCGAGATCCAGTTCGACGGCTTTGTGTTCCCGGCCTTCAACCAGATCACCACCCAGCTGGCCAAGATCCGGACCCGTTCCGACGGCCAACTCAGCGCCCCTGTGGTCATCCGCATTCCCTACGGCGGCGGCATCGGCTCCATTGAGCACCACTCCGAATCCCCGGAAGCTCTCTTTGCACACACGGCGGGACTGCGCATCATCACCCCGTCCAACGCCAACGACGCCTACTGGATGATCCAGCAAGCCGTTGAATGCAAAGATCCCGTGGTCGTCTTTGAACCCAAGCGCCGCTACTGGTCCAAGGGTGAAGTGGACACCGAGAACAGCCCGGGCGATCCCTTCAAGGCCCATGTGGTGCGTGAAGGTACTGATGCGACCTTGGTGGCTTACGGCCCACTGGTCCCGGTGGCTTTGGCAGCCGCCAACGCCGCTGCCGAAGACGGACACAGCGTGGAAGTCATCGACCTGCGCTCCATTTCACCGATCGACTTTGACACCGTTGAAGCCTCCGTCAACAAGACCGGACGTTTGGTAGTGGCCCACGAGGCCCCCACCTTCGGCGGCATTGGCGGCGAAATCGCCTCGCGCATCAGCGAACGATGCTTCTACTCGTTGGAAGCCCCGGCCATCCGCGTCGGTGGATTCCACATGCCCTACCCCATAGCCCGCGTGGAAGAGCACTACCTGCCGGACATTGACCGCATGCTGGAGGCGTTGGAACGCGCCTTCGCATACTAGGAAGGCCCACCATGTCTACCCTGAACTTCTTCAAGCTGCCCGACGTCGGCGAGGGCCTGACCGAGGCCGAGATTGTCTCCTGGAAGGTCAAGTTGGGCGATGTTGTCGCCGTCAATGATGTCCTCGTGGAGATTGAAACAGCCAAGTCACTGGTGGAACTACCCTCGCCCTACGCCGGCCTAGTGGCTCAGCTGATGGTTGCTGAGGGTGAAACGGTGGATGTGGGAACGCCCATCATCGCCATCGGCTCCGACGTTTCGGGGGCTGCCGCGCCTGCGCCTGTTGCGCAGGCCCCCGCCGCACCTGAGGAGGAAGCGCCCAAGCCGCTGGTGGGTTCTGGCCCCATAGCCGACGCCGTCAAGCGCCGACCGCGGATCAGCTCACCCGCCGCCGTGCCCACCCGAGCAGCCGCCCCAGCGCCAGTTGCGCCTGTTGTTACTCCGGTGGAGCCGGCCCCAGTCGCCCCTGCCGCACCGCAGGCAACTGCGCCCGCAGCGCCCGCCGTAACTAGTGCACCTACGCAAGAGACGGCGTCGACCATCATCACTAAGGCGGCAGCGACGGCTGGCCGCATGGTGGCACGGGCCAACCGCGCGCTGGCCAAGCCGCCGGTCCGCAAGGCCGCTAAGGACATGGGCATCGACCTGAACGAGGTTTCCGCCACCGGGCTGCGCGGCGAGGTCACTAAAAAGGACCTCCTCAGCTACCAGGACCAGCGCACAGCCGAGCACGACGGCGCCGGAACGTTCTGGGCGCCAGCCACTGGCACCGGGCTCGAGGATGATCCGCGCATTGAACGGATCAAGGTCAAGGGGGTGCGCAAGGCAACGGCCAAGGCCATGGTTGAGAGTGCTTTTTCCGCCCCGCACGTGAGCATTTTTGTTGACGTCGACGCGTCGCGCACCATGGAATTCGTCAAGCGGTTGAAGGTCTCACGCGACTTCGAGGGCATTAGGGTTTCACCGCTGCTGATCCTGGCCAAGGCCGTGATTTGGGCTGCAGCGCGTAACCCCTCCGTCAACGCGACGTGGACCGGTGATGAGATCATCATCAAACACTTCATGAACCTGGGTATTGCCGCCGCCACCCCGCGCGGACTCATGGTGCCGAACATCAAGGACGCACAAAACCTCTCCTTGAAGGAGTTGGCCATTGCGCTGAACTCTCTCGCCACGACGGCTCGGGCCGGTAAGACGTCGCCGGCTGACATGCGCGGAGGCTCACTGACCGTCACAAACATCGGCGCGCTGGGCATCGATACCGGAACGCCCATCATCAACCCGGGTGAGGTTGCGATCGTAGCGTTCGGTACCATCAAGCAAAAGCCGTGGGTGCTGGACGGGGAAGTCATCCCGCGCTGGATCACAACACTGGGCGGATCCTTCGATCACCGCGTAGTGGACGGAGACCTGTCGGCGCGCTTCATGGCTGACGTTGCCGCCATTATGGAAGAGCCCGCGCTGCTGCTGGACTAGCCGCTACGTAAAAGCGCTGGTGTTTGACGTTTTCGCTATGGTTCAAACCACCGCGAAACCGTCAAACGCCAGCGCTTTTCGTGTTTCTGCTACTCCGCGACTACTGCACCGCCGCGATGGCCTCGGCCAAAACCGGGGCCAGCCGCTTGACCCCTTCGCGCAAAGTTTCGGGCGGGACGGCGCTGAAAGCCAAGCGCAGCTTGTTACTGGGACCGGCCGTGGCGGTGAAGGCGGCGCCCGGAACAAAAACAACTCCGGCAGCGATCCCTTGATGCAACAACGGGTACGTGTCGATGCCCTCGGGCAGGGTCAACCAAACAAAGAAACCACCCTCGGGGCGGGTCCATGAGACGCCTTCTGGCATGAATTCTTCCAATGCCGCCAGCAGTGCGGCGCATCGTTCGGCGTACAGGGCGCGGTAGGTGCTGATCTGTCCCTGCCAGTCGTAGTTGGCTAGGTAGTCACTCACCAAGAGCTGGTTGAAGGTGGGTGGGCACAGGGTCACGGCCTCGCTGGCCAGGTAGTAGCGCTGCTTGAGGTGGGCCGGAACCAGTGCCCAGCCAATGCGCAGTCCCGGGGCGAAGATTTTGGAGAACGAGCCAAGGTACAGCACGTCTTCGGGGTTGGCCGCGCGCAGGGGCTCCGGCAGAACGCCGTCGAACTTCAGGAGGCCATAGGGGTTGTCCTCCAGCACCAAAATATTCGATTCACGGCATATGTCCACGATCTCTTGACGGCGCTCCGGAGCCAGCATGACGCCCGAGGGGTTGTTGAAGTTGGGGATGGTGTAGAGCAGTTTGATGCTCTTGCCAGCAGCCTGCAACGCTGAGATCCGCTCACGCAGCAATGACGGAATGATGCCCTGCTCATCGCCAATGACCGGCTGGACATCAACTTCATAGGCTTCGAAGGTGTTCAGGGCGCCCACATAAGTGGGGTCCTCGAGGAGAATCACGTCGCCGGGATTGCAGAAAACTTTTGCGGCTACATCCTGCGCGGACTGTGAACCCGCGGTGATGACCACATTCTCAGGATCCGCATCCAGAATGCCCTCAGCGGCCATGACCTGACAAATCTGGGTTCGAAGTTCCAGCGTGCCCTGACCGCCGCCATACTGCAGCGCCTCCAGGCCGTGCTCGGCAATGATGGACGCGGCGGTGGCAGCCAGCCTCTCCAGAGGCAGAGACTGCAGGTACGGGTTTCCGCCGGCCAAGGAGACAAGTCCCGGCTGCATGGAAATCTCAAAAACATCGCGCACGGCCGACTGCTTGATATTCGCAGCCCGTGCCGAGAGCAGCGCCTCGTGTCTGTGCGGCGTGACAGGCTGGCTTTCCGCGCTGGCCCGGTTCAAGGCATCGACGGCTTCTTCGGACAGGGATTCGGCGGCGGCGTTGGCGCTCGAGGCTGGAGTATTCACGTGCTCAGGATATAACCAAAGTTGCTAAATAGGCATCAAAAGTTTTTCAAACAGCTGGGCTATTTCAAACTCAACGCTTCGCTCAACGTCTTCCCGTTGATAGTTATGGACACGGGGGTTCCTGCTGCTTGCTGTGCCGTGAGTAGTAGCTGCTGTTCCAAGCGGGGAGTGTCGCATTCGCCAGCGAGACTTATGGTGCCACTCAAGTGTGCCGTGACGGTGGTTCCGGTCCTGTCAACGGAGTCTACGCTGAGCCGGGAATCTGAGAGTGCGTTCCGTAGGCCCGACTGGCCAATGTGCGCAGCATGGTTGCTGAGCAGTGTTCGCAGGGCGCCGTCCACAGGGTCGGTGTAGGTGATGGTTTGGCTGGAGACCGCCACGGCGCTGTCCCCGCAGCCCACCAGGGGTCCGGAAATGCCAGCGTCCCCTTCGGCAATGAAGAACAGGGTCACCGAGGCTGAGGTGGGTATGACGGTGGGTGCGGGCTGGTCCGACGGCGGAGGCTGGCTTGCGCTCGCCCCGCCACTAGGTGTTGTGGCTGGCAGTGTTGTGGTGGTGCTTGGTGCGGTGGCCCCTGGCACCGCCGATGTTGGAGCGGGTGGTGTTGGAGCGGGCGATGTTACAGCCGTGGAAGGCATTGGTGATGTTATTGGGCTGTTCGGAGGGGTGGAGCAGCTGCCCAGCATGAAGGCCGCTCCGGCTAGCAGTGCCAAGAATGAAATTCTGCCGGTGCTACGCATGGCTGCCTCCGTATGTTCATTCAGGCGACCGTATGGTGTGGCCGCATGTCCCAGTTAACCTAAGCTATGGCCGAATGTGGAGGCGCGAAAGGGTGGCGGGGCAAAGGGTGTTCAACCGTGATCACATCGCCGCACGGTCACGGCGCTATTCACTATTGTCACGGGGTGTCCAGCATTGATGCGATTGTTACTCGGTGGTTGCACTCTTTTGTTGGGCCAGCCAGGCGGTGATGTCTTGGCGGCGGATTCGCCGATGCGAGCCGCGGTACTCAGCGGCGATCTCGCCACGGTCGGTGAGGTTACGCAAAAAGGTGTGGGAGATGCCAGCCAACTCGGCAGCTTGGGAGGTGGTGAGCAGATCCGCGATGCTAGCCACTGACACGGCGTCCCCGCGGGAGAGCCGCTGTAGGACATCGAGCACTGCCTCCCGGGCGCCGGCGTCGAGGCGGTGTGCGGTCCCGTCCACGAACACTGTGACGTCATCGCTGTCCGCAAGGGTGCGCGCCAGCGAGGCTTGTTGTGCCGGTTCTAGCGGGGACGTAATTTTGGGAGCGTGGAAGGTCATGCAACACATGCTAGCCCGGACTGTAGGGTGTGATCCATGACGCAAATAATCCGCACCGCGGTCCTCGGTTACGGCTTGGCGGGAAGTGTCTTCCACGCCCCTTCCATTGCGGCCCTGGGACAGTTCAGCCTGGATGTCATTGTGACCTCGGATCCAGCGCGTCAGGTCGCGGCGCAGTTGGCATACCCCGGGACCCGCATACTCTCTCGCGACGAATGGGAGAGGGGCGGCAGCTATGGTGAGCTTGACCTAGTGGTAGTGGGAACTCCACCGGCCACCCACGCGCCTTTGGCGGCCAAAGCACTAGGTGCCGGATGCGCCGTGGTGGTGGATAAGCCGTTTGCGCTCTCCAGTGTGGAAGGTGAGGCCTTGATCGCTCTGGCGCAGGAGAAGGGCCAACTCCTCACCACGTACCAGAATCGGCGGTGGGACGGGGAGTACCTGACCCTGCAGAACTTACTTGCCGAGGGTGCACTGGGTGAGGTTCGGCGCTTTGAATCCCGGCTTGAGCGCTGGCAGCCCACCATTACCAAGGCGTGGAAGGCGCAGGCCACTGTGAAGGACGGTGGCGGGATCTTGTTCGATTTGGGCTCACATCTCATTGACCAGGCGCTGCAGCTCTTTGGTCCCGTGACTCGTGTGCATGGAGAACTGGCCGCACGCCGTCCAGCGGAACTGGCGGAAGACGATGCCTTCGTGGCCTTGGAACATACCAGCGGGGTGATCTCGCACTTGTGGATGAACCTCAACGCCACCCACAAGGGGCCGCGGTTGCGCGTTTCGGGCTCCAATGCGGCCTATATCAAGCAGGATGGGGACATGCAAGAAGCTCAGATTCAGGCTGGTGTGCTCCCCACCGACCCTCAGTACGGCGTGGAATCCCCGGAACAATGGGGCACTTTGTGGCGGGACGGGCGGAGCAGCGCCGTACCAACGGTGCCGGGTAATTTTTCACGTTTCCACGAGCTCCTCGCCGAAGCAATTCTCCATGGTGGTCCGGTCCCAGTGGATCCAGCCGATTCCGTGGAAGGGTTGCGAATTATCGAAGCAGTTCGTCGTACCGCCTCGTAAGCTAGGACGCCACGTAGGCTAGGACAGAAAAATAGGCCAGCAAGAGGCAGTATTACCGGAAAGGCAGCTCGATTGTGAGTTTCGAAGAAGCCAAGGCGCAGGTAACGCCGGTGCACGGCAGCGCGGCATTGGCTGAGCCGAGCGTCAATGTCCGGCATCGATGGACGGCCTCGATCGTGCTGGTCAACGTGGGCATCAATGCCGCGTTCTTTGGTCCCATCCAGGTTCTGCTGGGACAGCAGGCCATGCATTTCAACGCCGATGAGAAGGAAGGCATTCTGGCCCTGGTGACGGGCGCCGGTGCCGCGGTTTCCTTGGTGGCGAATCCGCTGTTCGGGACGTTCAGCGACAGGACCACCTCACGATTTGGCCGGCGCGTGCCTTGGGTTTTTATCGGTGCACTCTTGGGCACCATTGGCCTCGTGGGATTGGCAGGAGCACCGGGCGTCGCGGCCATGACACTGCTCTGGTGCTTGGTGCAACTAGGTTGCAACGGGGCGCTCGCAGCCACCACGGCCGCCATCCCGGACCAGGTTCCCGTACGTCAGCGTGGCAGTATTGGTGGCTTGGCATCCATGGGAACCGTGTTGGGTATCCTCATGGGCGCAGCCATTGGCGCCGTGGTTTCCGGGAACTTCTCACTGGGCTTCATCATCTGTGCCGTAGGCCTGGTGGTGGGCATGGTGCCGTACTTGTTCTTCGCCAACGACCCCGTGCTGGATGCAAAGGATAAACCCGCGTTCACATGGTTGAACTTCGTGTCCGGGTTCTGGATCTCGCCCCGGCTTTACCCTGACTTCGCCTGGGCCTGGATTACCCGCTTCCTGGTCAATGTGGGCAATCATCTAGTTACGCTCTATCTGCTGTTTTTCCTCACCGACTCCGTGCGCCACGAGGATCCGGCCTTCGGTGTCTTGGTGCTCACCGGAATTTACGCAGTCTTGACGCTGATCACTGCCGTGATTGGCGGGCGCTGGACCGACAAGGTGGGTAAGCGCAAGCCCTTTGTCATTGCTTCATCGGCGATTATCGCCTTGGCCGCATTGATTCTGGCGTTCTTCCCCACCTGGATCGGGGCACTTTCCGGAGCCGCAGTTCTGGGCATTGGTTACGGCGTGTATTTGGCAGTGGATTTTGCTCTTCTCACCCAGGTACTGCCGTCGTCCGCCAACCGGGGGAAGGATATGGGCGTCATCAATGTGGCGAACTCACTGCCGCAGGTCATTGCGCCCATCATCGCGTGGCCGCTGGTCACTCTCCTTGGTGGCTATGTGACTCTCTATGTGGCAGCCGCCGTGATCGGACTGCTTGGTGCGGTATTTGTCGTCAAGATCAAGGGTGTCGACTAGAGGAAGCGCATCGAGTGACACAGAATCTAGTGACACAGTGTCGTTAAGACCTTGACAGAGTGTCACTATCTTTGATTAGCTAAGGTTACCTTTACCTAATTACGGAGTTTGCCATGTCTGCACCCGCAGTTGAATCCGTCCTTTCCGAGACCCCTGCCGCCCTGTCGGAGGAGCTCAAGACCCACACCGCGGCGGCACACTCGGCAGCTGAGGATTCCTCCTTCGTGGCAGAGCTGATGGGTGGCACCTTGGATGCTGCGGCATTGGTCAGCCTGCTGGACCAGAGCCTGGTCATTTACCGCGCCTTGGAGAATGCATTGGCAGCACATGCTGACCACCCCCAGCTGGGCGCCTTCATCGATCCCAAGCTTGCCCGCGTGGCAGCCTTGGAGGCCGATATGGCATTCCATCATGGCGCCGACTGGGAAGCTCAGCTTGCTGATGGCCGGATCGAAATTGTGCCGGCCACCCGCGCCTACGCCGATGCTCTGGAAAACTTGGGCGCCGAGTCCATCGAGTTCCTGTTGGCCCACCACTACGTGCGCTACATGGGCGATCTTTCCGGCGGTCAGATCATCCAGCGCCTCGTTCAGCGCCACTACGGCATTGCCGATGAGGGCCTGAACTTCTACACCTTCCCCGAGATCGAGAAGCCCAAGCCCTACAAGGACGGCTACCGGAACCTCATGGACACCACCGATTTCACCCGCGAGCAAAAGGACACCATCTTGGCCCATGCCGCGGATTCCTTTGAGCTCAACCGTGCTGTTTTCGTGGACCTGGGCGCTGCCCGTAAGGCCGCTGCCTGAGCGCTCCTAGAGGCTAAAAACCTTTGGCTCTCTTTGGGGTTTGGCCCTCTTTGGGGAAGAACGACGGCGGCAGCTCAGTGCCGCCGTCGTTCTTGCCTAACGCCGCTGGTCGCGAGATACCGGCTGCTGGCTAATAGCTAGCTGCCCGTTCCTAGCGGCGAGTAACTAGCAGTGAGTTTCTAGCGGCGGGGCAAAACCACGGTGCGACCCGTGACGGGGTGGGCCATGACATCGATCCCGTACTGATAGACACGGCTGAGTAGTTCCTCCGTCAGTACCTCTTCCGGGGTGCCTAGGGCGGCCAGTTGACCCTGCTCTAGAACAGCCACCTTGTCGGCGTAGCCGGCGGCTAGGTTCAGATCGTGGAGTACCACCACGACGGCGCGGCCAGCCGCGGCCCTGGTCCTGGCCACTTGCAGAACCAGCTCCTGGTGCCGCAGATCGAGCGCCGCGGTGGGCTCATCGAGCATGAGCACCCCGGTGTCCTGAGCGAGTACCCGGGACAAAGCCACGCGGGCCTTTTCGCCGCCGGAAAGGTAGGAAAAACGTCGTCCGGCAAAGTGAGTCACATCCGTTGCCGCCATGGCAGCGGAGACAAGTTCGTCGTCGTGCGTGGATGCTGCGGTGTTGGACCAGGGCGCACGGCCCATCTGAACCACCTCGAGCACATTAAAGGGGAAGCTGAGTTGAACCTGCTGCAACAGCACGGCTCGACGCAGCGCCAACTCCTCCGCCCGCCAGTGCTGCAGCGGCTGGCCGGAGAGCTCAATCTGGCCACTTTTCAGCTCAATATCACCGGCCATGGCGGCCAAGAGGGTGGACTTCCCGGCGCCATTGGGGCCCACAAGGGCTAGCACCTCGCCTGCTATTACGGGCAGGGTGACATCGCTGAGCACCCTCTTGCCGCCCAGCTCCACGGACACTCCGGCGCAGGAAACGGCCGTGTCGCCCGGTGACATGGGCTCGGGAACCTCAGTTGGCGGGGCGCGAAAAACGTCGAGCAGACTCATGCCCAGCCTCCCTGTTCGTTGCGGGTCCGGCGCAGTAGCCAGAAGAAGAATGGTCCGCCGATCAGCGCGGTCAACATGCCCAAGGGGAGGTCAGAGTAGGTGACCAGCGTGCGGGCGGCCAGATCGGCCAGCAGTACCAGTAAGGCGCCGCCCAATGCGCTGGCTGGTAAGAGTAGTTTGTGTCCCGGGCCAACCACGATCCGGAGCAGGTGCGGCACTACTAGTCCCACGAAGCTGACGATGCCGGTGAAGGCGACGCCCGCGCCCACCAGCAGGGCTACGGTGACGATCATGCCCATACGCAGGCGCTCCACGTTGACACCCAAATGCCGGGCCGAGCGTTCCCCCAGTGCCAGCAAGTCCAATTTTCCTGCCGCCAAAAAGGCCATGAAGAGGCCCGCTACCAAGAGAGGCAGCACGGAAAAGACGCTGATCCAGCCAGCACCGTTGAGGCTGCCCAGCTGCCAGAAAATCAATTGATCGCGGGCATTGGGGTCGGCGACGTAGGTGTAGAAGGCGATCATGGCGAACGTGAAAGCGTTGACCGCGATGCCTGTCAGTACCAAAGTGACCACTTCCGTGCGGCCTTTGCTGCGCGAAAGGCTGTACACCAGAAGCGTGGTGATGAGTCCGCCCGCGAATGCGAAGATGGCCACAACCCAGTTTCCGTGGGCCGCTACGCCGGTCACAATGGCGGTGCTGGCGCCAACAGCAGCGCCGGAGGACACGCCCACAACAGCAGGTTCGGCCAAAGGGTTACCAAAGACGCCCTGCATGACCGTGCCCGAGCAGGCCAGTGCTGCCCCAACAATCATGGCAAGAACGACGCGCGGAAAGCGCACCGACCAGAGCGTTTCGTAACCACGTGCATGTTCTGGAAGCGGCGCGGCGCCAAAGGGTGCGCGCAGGCCGGTGCCAAAATAATCCAGCCAGCCCTGCAACCAGTTATTGAGGCCGTGAAGAATACTGCCAATGACCTCCATGGGGGCAACGTGTAGTTGACCCGTTCCGGCGGCGATGACGGCCGTAATGGCTAAGGCTACCGATAGCCCGCCCAAAATGAGACGGTCCTTGGTGGTGCGGCGGGAAGGATTGGCGGGCTTGGTGCGCTTGGCGCCTTTGCGACGGGCGCTCTTGGGCAGCGTGGCTGCGTTGTCCGCCGTCGTTTCAGCTGCTGTGCCGCCTGTTGCCGTGGAATCTGCCGAATTTGTCGAATCTGTGGTGCGGGATGAGGCCGTAGTGCTCATTCGGGGAGCCCATGGACAGCTTTAGCCAAAGCGTTGATGATTTGGCCTGACCGCGGGCCGAAGCTCAGGAGGGTTCCGTCGGCGACGTCAACCACGCGGTGGTTGGCCCCGGCGGGCGTCTGGCCAATACCCTGGATCTTGAAGAGCCCCTCTGGGCCGCCAACGCTTTCGAGTCCCCCGGACATCAGCAGCAGCACGTCCGGGGCAGCCTTGATCAGTGCCTCCGAGGTTAGTTGGGTGAAGGGGAGCTTCAAACCAATGTCTGTTCCGACGTCGACGGCGCCGGCTGCCTTGATGATGTCATCGGCACCGGAACCGGGCCCCGCCATGAGGTAGACACCGGCGGTGCCTCGGACGTAAAGGAAAGCAATACGTACCGGGTTGGCGTCTTGGGGAACCATGCTGAGCGCGGAGACCATGTCAGCGCCCACCAGTTTATTGAGTTCAACGGCCGCTTCGGGCACACCCAAGGCGCCAGCTACGGCGCTGATCTGGTGGCTGATCCCGTTCATGGTGCGGGCGGAGTCAAAGAAGATCACGGGGATACCCACAGCGCGCAGTTGTTCCTGGACTTCCACCGGACCAATAGTGGTGTCAGTCAGAACCACGCTGGGGTTCAGAGCTGTGATGGCCTCGGCGTTGAGGTCATGACCCATGGGAGTGACAATCGTGGCGTTTGCGGCTTCGGGGAAGTCTGCGGCGCGGTCGCGACCAATCACATTGGCGCCCAGACCCAGACCATGCACGATCTCCGTCAGGGTGCCATGTAGGTCGATCGTGACGATGCGGCTGACATCGGTGACAGTGACTTCTTCATCGTCGCAGGAAATCACGGTGGTGGGCAGGGCTGGAGTTGGTGGCGTAGCCACGATCGGAAGGGTGATCCCGGAGGTTTCAGCGGTGGCGGGGCCGGTGGGTTTCGTGGCTGTGGTTCCGTCAGTGGCGCTGGTTGCGGCGCCGGCAACTGCTGAAGGTTCAGCTGATGCGGTGTCCGTTGAGTTGTTTGTTGCTTGCCAGTCGGCAGGGAGGGGCAGTTTGCCTGCCGTCCCGTCGGAGCAGGCCGAAACGGGGCCGGCGGGAGTGGTTGCCGCAGTGCTATTTGAGCTCTGGGGGGAGTCTTGATCGCCAGTTCCGGGAACGGCGGGAGCGCACCCGGAGACCAACCAAGAAATGATTGCCAACGATGCTAGTGCCACCGAGGTTCTCGCCGTGGCTCGTGAGCGACGGGTGGGCGCAGCGGGCTGCTGAAAAGTCTTAGACATGGATTCCCCAGAGAGAAGCGGCAAGGGTGTAAATGTCGGCCGGGAGTACCCCGAAAACCGCCATTTTTCTTAACTAAGCCTACCCTAGGTTAGGTTATCTTTAGGTCAGTTTCTTGTTGCGTAATACGGTCCGCTGAAAAGCAGCTGCAAATATGCCGAGAAAACCAAAGAATCAGCGCGATGACGCGTTAGTTAGAGCATCCGCATGGGCCCATTGCCCTGCGTGCATGGTGATCCACCCCCGGGGTGGTCACCCAACAAGGAGGATCATGAAGGGAATCACCAGCCGCGACGCGGCAAAGGTGTCACGGCGGGGCGGGCGCACTGGCCTGATTCGCATGCTGGGTGCCGTGGTCTTGTCAGGGGGATTGGTGCTGGTTTCAGGCGCCGGTGCGCTCGCGGCGTCCAGCAGCGGGCCCACCGGCCAGTCGCTGACAGTAGACAGGGCCACTGGCTTGGCTGCTGCAGGCGACGCCGTGCAGGTCAGCGGGGCTGGCTTCGATCTGAGCAAGGGCATCTACCTCGGTGTCTGCGTCAACAATGGTCCGGGTGCGGCGGCTTCCCCGTGCCTTGGTGGTGTTGACATGACAGGTGGCAGCGGTAGCTCGCTGTGGATTTCCTCCAACCCGCCTTCCTACGGCCAGGGTCTGGCACAACCGTTCGCGCAGAGCGGTGGTAAGGGCTCATTCGCTGTCACTCTCAGTGTTAGCGCCGCCGATTCTTTGACCAACTGTCAGGATCCGGCAGTCGCGCCTAACGGGTGTGTCATTGCCACTCGTGCCGATCACACCCGCGGTGGCGACCGCACTGCTGACGTCATGATTCCGATCAGCTTTGGTGCTGCTGCCCTCGAAGGTGCCGGCACGGACCAAAGTGGAGCCAATGGTTCAGCTAATGCTTCAACCAAGGATGGCCTGGCGAAAACCGGTGCCACGACAGGTGTTTACATTGCTGGTGGCGCGGTGCTGCTGGCTCTAGGTGGCGGAGCAGTGCTGATGACCGCCCGCCGTCGAGGTGGAAAATGAGCCAGCCAACCCCCATAAAAATTTCTCCCCGATCACAGAGGAAGACCATGACATCATCCCAGCGCGGACCGTGGTGGCGCAGGCCCCTAGCTGTTCTTGCCGCTCTCGCCGTGACAGGCGGTGCCGTCGTGGTGACCGCCCCCGCGGCTTCTGCTGCGCCCGTACCCGTTGTTAGTGCCGGTAGCCTCGACTGGGGTGTGAAGGCCTCCTTCCGTAGCTACCTTGGATCGCCTATTGCCAAGGGAACCACCACGCCGGGCGGCAGCGCCACGATTAACCCTGATGGAACCTTCAAGTTTCAGGCAGCAGCCGTGGATCCCGCAACGCAGATCGTCAGCTTCGCCGGATCGGTAGCTTTCTCCGGTCACGCCGGGCAGCTTGCCGTCACGATCGCTGACATCCGGATCGACTTGGCTCGCGGAATGCTCGTGGCAGATGTGGCCAGCAAGTCCATGGCCAGTGACGTAATGGTGACCTACGACGACGTCGACCTCACCACTCTGGGCGCTGGCGCAACTTTCGCTGATGGTAACGCCAGCGGGAGCGGCCTGCTCACAGGATTGACTGCTGGTGGCGTTCCTGCGTTTGCCTCTTTCTACGCTGAGGGGGCTCCTTTTGATCCCGTAAGTTTTGCGGTTTCCTACGTTGTTCCGGTTGAGGCTCCTGTGGTGACCGCATCACCTGTTGCGCAGACTGTGGAAACCGGAAATCAGGTGACGTTTACTGCCGATGCGAGCGGTTACGACTCTGTACAGTGGCAGGTTCTTGCCGCCGGGGCGGGTGCTTGGGCTGACATTGCTGGTGCCACAAACCCCTCGCTGACCATTACTGCTGCGACTGCCGATAACGGTAACCAGTACCGTGCCGCGTTCATCAAAGAGGCGCTCGCTGCCTACAGTGAAGCCGCAATTCTGACGGTCACCGAACCCGTAGTGCCAGAGGTTCCTGAGCCTGTTGTGTTTACGCCTGCGTTGGAGGTGTTTGCTGCTGATGGGGTCACTGTTTTGAGTGGTCCTGTTGCTGAGGGTACGAAGATTGTTGT
>NZ_JBFBLU010000008.1:0-100432 GCF_040686795.1 Specibacter sp. NPDC078709 | reverse complement strand
TGAGGCCGGTAACTTTGGTGTTTACACTTACCCTGCTGCTGGCACGGTGAATGCTGAGCAGGAACTGTACGCTCCTGTCACCGTTGGTGAGCCTGTTGTGTTTACGCCTGCGTTGGAGGTGTTTGCTGCTGATGGGGTCACTGTTTTGAGTGGTCCTGTTGCTGAGGGTACGAAGATTGTTGTTCGTGGATCTGGTTTTGATCCGGCTGCGAATGTTGTTCCTGAGGGTGCGCGTCCGCCGATTTCTGCGGGTAGCCCGGCTGGTGTGTATGTGGTGTTTGGTAAGTTCGCTGATCAGTGGCGTCCTTCCGAGGGTGCTTCGTCTTCTGCTCGTGTGGTGGGGGATCAGGCGTGGGCTATGAGTCAGGCTGCGTTGGATGCTGTTCCTGCTGCTTACCAGGGTGCGATTCGTGGTCAGTGGGTTGAGGTTTCGCCTGAGGGTGATTTCACTGCTGAGTTGACGGTGCAGAAGAAGGTTGTGAAGGAAGCTGAGGTTGAGTGGCCTGAGGCCGGTAACTTTGGTGTTTACACTTACCCTGCTGCTGGCACGGTGAATGCTGAGCAGGAACTGTACGCTCCTGTCACCGTTGGTGAGCCTGTAGCCAAGCCTGTTCTGACCGTCGAGCCGGCTACCGGCCTGAAGCACAACAGTAAGGTCATGGTCTCCGGTTCCGGTTATGCGGCCAACCGCTGGATCTATGTTGCAGAGGTGGCACAAGGGCCAGGCGGTGAAACACGCCCTGCTGACTACGAGAATGCCGTGCGCGTGCAAACTGACGCCAACGGAACATTTGGTCCCCTGGAATTCTCCGTAACCACCATTTTCAAAAATGGCGGATTCACCGCCGTTGACAACACCCTCTATGTGTCCACGTTCAACTCACCTCTGGACATCGACAACGTTGAGGTTGACCGCGCGAATGATCGATCGCAGGACGCTTTTGTGGAACTTGCGTGGGCTGACGCGTCCGCACCGGTTGTCACCGATCCGGAGCCTGAAGTTCCCGCCGTCAAACCGGAACTGACTCTCGGAGCAGCCAAGGTTGAGGCAGGCAAGACCGTCACCCTCAACGGCAGTGGCTTTGCTCCGGACAGCAAACTGAGCTTTGACCTCGCTGGCGAAGCCATCGAGGTTGGAACTGCCACCTCGGCGACGGGAAGCCTGGACTGGGGAGTCAAGGAATCGTTCCGAAACTACCTAGGCAGTTCCATTGCGAAGGGCACGATCACCACAGATGGTGGTGCCACGGTTAACGATGACGGTAGTTACCACTTCCCTGCCGTCAGCTTCGACGCCACGAACAAGGTTGCAAGCTATTCCGGTTCGGTGTCCATGGTGGGTCATGAGGGGGCTCTTCAGGTGACCCTGAGCAACCTCCGCCTTGATGTCAAGGGTGGGAGGTTGTTGGCCGATGTCATCAGCAAATCACTTGATGGAAAAGCTGAGCTGGAAAGCTATCCCGGCGTTGCTTTGGTAGCAGTAGACACGAAGACAGTTAGCAGCGGTGCTGATGGCATCTCCGGCAAGAACCTAACGACAGCGTTGACGGCAGCAGGAGCTCCTGCTTTCGCCAGTTTCTACAATGAGGGCGATGCGTTTGACGCTCTCAGCTTTGAGGTGGTTGCAGCCTCGGTAGACGCTGTTGTTGATGAGGGCGGTGCCTTCTCCTTGGCATGGGCTGTTCCTGCCACTCAGAAGCCCGGCAGCTACACGGTCACCGCCACGGCAACTGCCCCGGCTGTTGCAGCAACTGCCGCGGCACAGGCGTTGGCAGCGGATGATTCAACGGCTGGTGTCTCTGCTGTGCAGAGCGCCTCAGCACAGCTGACAATCACTGCCCCTGCAGTTGTTGTGGAAACGCCGAAGCCAACCGCTCCGGTCTCCAATGCTCCAGACAACGACTTGGATGCTGGCGCCAAGTGCACCAATGGTACCGTCTTGGCGGGCAACTTGACCTGGGGCGTCAAGGAATCATTCCGCAAGTACATGACCGGCAACATTTCCCACGGCTCCATCACCTTCAACGGAATCCCCGCAAAGTGGGAGACACTCTTTACCTTCACGAAGGGCACCGGCACCATCGATGCTCAGAAGCGAACCGGTGAAGTGACGTTTGATGGTGTTGTTACCTTCCAAGGGCACGATTACGGCTCGGGTTCAGTTCTGTCCGTGACCATGCAGAATCTCACTTTGGTGATGGACGGCAACAGCGGCACGTTGAAGGCAGATGTGCAGAGCCGTGCGCTGGAGTCGGCAACTGTTGGCTCCAAGCCGGGTGCAGACACCACCTACAAGGCGGTTATCTTGGCAAACTTGGATCTTTCTAAGGGTGCCTTCAATGATGCACAAACCCTGTACTCCGGTACGGCAGTCCCGGTCACACTCGCTGCAAGTGGGGTTGCCCCCTTCGCGGACTTCTATGCAGCAGGAGAAAACATGGATCCGTTGAGCTTCAGCTTGGGCTGCGCAGAAGGTACCGTGACGAACAACGTGGACACAGGCGCAGGAAACACGGTGGTTGCGGCTTCAAGTGCCTTGGCCAAGACCGGAGCAATGGGATTGGATGCCTCTGTCATTGGAGCGCTGATGATCCTGATGCTGGGTTCCGGCGTTATTGTCAGCAACCGCTTGGTACGCCGTCGTCGGTACTAGCCGGTACTAAAAGGAGGCGGTGAGCAGCCGCAATCCTGAACGACGGCAACATTGAATAGTAGTAACTAAATATCGGGGCGGCTTCTGCATCTGCAGAAGCCGCCCCGATATTTAACATTGCAGTGTAGCTCTTCTCAGCAGTTGTGCTTCTTGATGTAGCTGACGAGCAGTTGTTCAAACGGGCTGTTTGAGGTGTCCGGGACCGCTGCATGCTTCGCGCGCTTCGCCGGATCTGATGGCTTCGCCGGCATCGAGGTGGATGTCGATTCGGTGGCGTGCGTAAACGTGGGCGGTGCTGGACTGGTGGCGGCGTCAACGCGCTTTTGGAGCCATGGGGGATAAGTCGGCGGACGGCTGTCCTTCCTAGGAGCGCGGTGTTTGGCTCCAGAGGGTGCGGTCCAACTAACCGTTCCATCGAGTTCCAGAACGGGAGTCCAGCCGCGTAGGCGAAGGCTGTGCCGGAGCGGATCTTGGCTGCTGCGATAGATTCCCTGCCGGTCCTTATCGTCCTTGAAATGCCTGAGTGCATGGTGGCGCTTGCAGGCCGGACGCAGGTTCTCCATAATGGTCTGCCCACCGGTGCCGTAGGCCTTGAGGTGGTCCGTTTCGGTATCCATGACCGGATTGGGGCAGCCCGGGAAATAACAACCACCGGTCAGAGCCCGCAGCACGGCCTTGTCTGAATCCCGTAATTGATATCGCTCAGGATGCAATCCCAGAGGTTCTCCGGTGATGGGGTCGGTGAGGACGCGTAGGAAGCTCCCCGCCGAGGCCATGAGCCTGCGGGCAATCTCCAGTGGGACCGGCCCCGAGCAAGTGGTGGAACCTGCCATTTCTGCGGGTTCGTCGGTGATCCCCAAGGCCCCCAGCAAAGGCACGGTGACCAAGATAGTTGCCTCGGGTAGTGGTGGATCAGCTACCGATTGGTTGGACTGGAGTGCTTCAAGCTGATCCATATATTCCTGACCCGGGTGCTCGGCGATTCCATCCACCAAACCCCTGGCGTATCCAGAGCCGTCCCCTTTCCACGCCGTGGATGGGCCACTGGCGCCTGACGAGATCCCTGCGCCTGAGCGGATTTCGGTTTCGGCTGGGGTCCTCGTGTCTGCTGGATCGGCGACACCGCCGACCGGGCCGCTGCTGCCAGTAGCGCTTTTGTCGCTGGAGGCGGAGCTGCTGCTGGCTGTCATATTGCCCCCGGGGTTCTCCGCAGTGAAGCCGGGCAGCGTTTGTTGTCCTAGTAAGAGGGCTGCTGCGACGTCCACCCGCAACTGGGTCAGGGTTCGGTTCTCGTTCTGTCCGTTCTGACCGCGGTGACCGTCAGGGTTGTCGCCGACGCGGGGTTGGTTCTTGATGGCGCGGGCCGTTCTAGTGCACTTGACCCAGATTCCTTCTGCCGCCACAGACGGCAGATGGAGGCTCAGCCAGGACATGCCATCCTTGCCCGGCCCCAAAGTCATGGCGCGCTGGGCATGGGCCGCCTTGGTACGGGTACTGATAGTTTCTGGATGCGTGGCTTCCCTGGCGCGCCTAGCTTTGGGGGCAAAACTGGTGGCACTAGTTCCTGGGGCGAGACGCAATAGACGTTGTTCAAAGGCTGCGATCTGAGCGGAGGTGACGCCCGGTGTTTCCAATAGGGTTTCTACCTCATCCACGATGGTCCACGCATGCCTCGCGGAAATGACGCCCGATTGCAGCTGCTGGAACGCCAGCGGGTGGCTGTTGACCAGTTCTGTAGAGTGATGCGCCAAGGCGGCGGCAGTGCGTTCGGGAATGCACAGGGTCAGCGCCAGTTCGCTGTGAGCACCGGATTCGTAGATGCCAGCCTGCTACGAGTCCAGGAACGAGGCCTGCGCCTCAACGGAGGCCGCTCCCATGAGCTGGGCAACCAAGGCTGCCTTGCACGCTGCGACGCCAGCTTCTAGTCGTTTTAGGACATTCAAGGCTGCTATCGCCGAATCATAATGTGCCCGGGCCACGCCCAGTTTTGATGGCGGTTCAGGGGAAGACAATGATGCTGGAACGGAACTCGGTAGCCCTTCAAGACGATGACTGTCAGTGCCAAAGGGTTCAATGGAAGGAAGAGTAATAGCGCTGAGGAGAGTAGCCACATCCTGTGTGGCTTCATCGCCCCGGTCTCCGGGGACAATCTCCGGATTACTCATACCTTCATATTACTACCATCGTTATATATATGATATAGATACTCAAAAATATATACGAACAAAATCTTGCGGTACTCAGAGATGGCAGAATTGCGGCATGGATACACAGATCGTATGGAGCATTATTTGCGGACTGGCCATTGCCGTGGGCGCAGTGGGTATTATCGTGCCGGTGCTGCCCGGCAGCATGCTCATCGCAGCGAGTCTGCTGACGTGGGCGATCGTGGTGGGCGGGCCCCTAGGTTGGATCGTATTCGGTGTGGGTCTGGTCTTCGTGGCGGCGGGAATGGCCTCGAGTGCAGTACTGACGGGGAAGGCCATGAAGGAACGCTCCATCCCCGGACGTTCTGTGGTCATTGGACTGATTCTGGGTGTGGTTGGTTTCTTCGTGGTTCCGGTGGTGGGGCTCCTGCTGGGTTTCGCCGTCGGACTTTTCCTTTCGGAATTTGCCCGCCAAAAAGAATTCAAACCGGCCGTGTCGTCCTCCGTCGCAGCCCTGAAGGCAACGGGCTTAGGAATCTTGGCAGAGTTTGGTTTCGCTTCACTCGCCGCCGGAACGTGGGTTGCGGGCGTTCTAATTTACTTTCTGAACAGGTAGCGCCGCGTCTGAATAGATAGCGCCGCGCCCAAGAAAGAGCACCCATGAAAAGGCTTTAGGGGACGTCAAGCACTACGTTGATGGGCGACATGCGTCCGCCGCATCGCTCATTGCCGGATACGCGGGTCCAGTTCAAGGCCGTTGACTGCGCGGCCACAATGTTCCAGTTCCGGTCGTACACCCGGAAGCTGACGGACTTGGGAGGGTTCGCGGCCACGTTGAAGAGCCACGAGCCATCCTCTTGGTGGGTCAGCAGCCCCGAGCTTTCCGTGGAATTCTTGGCAAAAGTGGGGGGTGCCGGAACGCAATCCGCCCCGGCGCATGCGGTCACGGCCGTGGCCTCGACCTTGCCCGTCAGGGACAGCGTGAGCTGGTTGTTCCAGTTGGGTGCGGGGCAGGGTCCGGCGTCGCGGTCCAGCACAATGGCACTAATGATGAAGGCCATGCAAAAGGCGGCCACGATGGGAACCAGAACAATTTCCACGCGGCGACGGCTGAAAGGGGCGACAGGCATGGCCACATGTTACCCAACCACTCTGACTGTTTGCCGCGAATGCCCTCGTGGTGGCTTCCCACTATTATCTGATCATGCGTGCGGACACGAGCGGACGCCCATCTAGGGACCAGGCGCATGGCCAAAATTTGGAAGGTGGCACCATCTGTGAAGGAGTCTGAGGGGAAGCACGACGCCGGACGGCGGCTTACGCTGCATGTTCCCATGCGCTGGGGAGACATGGATGCGTACGGGCACATCAACAATGTGGAAGTGCTGAGAATTCTGGAGGAGGCTCGGGTACACGCCTTTGGCCCGCCGGCTGGCACCGGGCTCCCTGGGGTTGAAGTAGCTCAGCCCATATTTTCCGATCTTCCAGAGAACACCCAGGCGCTCGTGGTGGAGCATCGAGTTAAATACTTGTCGCCCTTGAACTACCGCAACATTGCCGCGGTGGTGGAGGTGTGGGTGAGCGCCATAAAGGGGGCCAGTTTTACAGTTGCGTATGCCATTTTTGATCCTGTCACGGAGAAAAAGTGTGTCATTGCCGAGACCGTTTTGGCGTTCTTCCATGAGCCCAGTGGCACCTTGGTGCGTTTAGATGACGCTAAGAAGACCCAATTGGAGACACTGCAGGGCCCCAAGAACTTCAAGCCGTAGACCGTTCCCGAACCAAGCGATGCTGGCAAGCGTATGGTGGGATACTCATGGGCGTGAACGCGTGCGCCGTTACGGCCGGTGGAAATGCGGCGCGGAGACTTCAGACGCGGCCGGTTCAAGCGCAGCATGCAAGACGGCAAAACGGAATGCAAAACGGAATATAAAGGGGCAAAGATGGCGGCGCAGACAGGCGAAGTTGTCGGGGATACATCCGGTTTGGGCGGTTTGGGAGGAGCGCTGCTGCAGGAAGTGGGCGCAGCCATGGCCAGCCCACAGCAGACCAAGACCGGAGCGCTGGACCGCCACGCCAACGCGCACGACGCTTCCCACTTCCTGCTGATCCCGCAAGCAGTCGCGGTTCCGACCAATGCTGGCGAAGTGGCGAATCTGATGCGCATCAGTGCGGCCCGTGGACTGCCGCTCACGTTGCGATCCGGCGGTACCAGCCTCAGTGGCCAAGCCGTCAGCGATGGCCTACTAGTGGATGTGCGCAAGAATTTCCGTGGCATTGACGTGCTCGACGGCGGTGCCCGGGTCCGCGTGCAGCCGGGAGTTACGGTGCGGGACCTAAATGCGAGGCTGCTTCGCTTCGGCCGTAAGTTCGGCCCGGATCCAGCCAGCGAGGCTGCGTGCACGATTGGTGGCGTGGTGGCCAATAACTCCTCGGGCATGGCCTGTGGAACCACGGATAACGCCTACCGCACGCTTGAATCGCTGACCCTCGTGCTGCCCAGCGGCACGGTCATCGATACTGGTGCGCCGGATGCTTCGGCCCGCCTGCGCGAGCTCGAGCCAGTGCTCTTCAAGGGGCTAGGTGAGCTTGCCCAGAGGGTCCGCAGCAACCCGGCCTCGCGCGCCACCATTGAACGCCAATTCGCCATGAAAAACACCATGGGTTATGGGCTCAATTCACTCCTGGACTTCGATGATCCCGTAGACATCCTGGCGCACCTGGTGATCGGCAGCGAAGGCACGCTGGGGTTCGTAGCCGAAGCCGTTTTCCGCACCGTTCCGCGCCTTGCCCATGCCACTTCAGGGTTGCTGGTGTTCAAAAATCTTGAAGCGGCCAACACCGCCCTACCTGCACTAGTGGATAGTGGTGCCGCAACAGTAGAGCTAATGGACGCGCTATCGTTGAAGGTTGGCCAGGGTCTGACACAGGTTCCCGCCGTGGTGCGCGATCTGGCCGTAGATCAGCACGCCGCGCTGCTGGTGGAATACCAAAGCGGCAGCATTGCTGAACTCGCGGATCTCAATGCCAACGCCATGACCCTCGCCGGATCGCTGGGGCTGGATGAACCGGCCGAGTTCAGCCAGAACGCCAAAGTTCGGGCCGAACTGTGGCACCTGCGCAAGGGTCTATACACCTCGGTGGCTGGCGCGCGTCCACAAGGGACCACTGCACTCTTGGAAGACGTGGTGGTTCCAGTCCCCGCGCTGGCCCGCACTTGCCTCGAGCTGAACACTCTTTTTAATAAGTACAGTTATGCTAATTCCGTTATCTTTGGGCACGCCAAGGATGGCAATATTCACTTCATGTTGACGGATAAATTCGCCAGCAAGGATGAGCTTGACCGCTACTCCGCGTTCACTGAAGACATGGTGGACGTGGTGCTCGGCGAGGGTGGCTCACTCAAGGCCGAACACGGCACAGGCCGCGTGATGGCACCCTTTGTGCGCCGTCAATACGGCGATGAACTCTATGCGGTGATGCGCCGAATCAAGGAATTATTCGACCCGCCCGGCATGCTGAACCCTGGCGTCATTCTCGATCAAGACCCAAAAGCACACCTGCGCCATATAAAAGCTGCGCCACCCGAGGTGGATCCCGAAGTGGACCGCTGTGTCTCGTGTGGCTACTGCGAGCCAGTGTGCCCCAGCAAGAACCTGACGCTGACCCCGCGCCAACGCATTGTCACGCTGCGAGACATGGAAACGGCCCGCCGCGCAGGTAATACGGAGCTGGCCGACGCCCTCGCCAAGGACTATGAGTACTCGGGCGTGGACACCTGCGCCGTTGATGGCATGTGCCAAACCGCGTGCCCCGTGGACATCAACACCGGCACGCTGGTCAAACACCTGCGCACCAAGAACGCAGGAAAGGTGGAAAGTGCCGTGTGGGGTACGGCCGCCAAGCACTGGGGCGCCGTCACTCAAGGGGCCGGGCTGGCGCTGGGCGTCGCCGCGAAGGTGCCAGCCGTCGCAGTGCTGCCCGTCAATAGGCTGGGACGTAAGATCCTCGGCGAGGACACGCTGCCCCTCTACTCCTCCGATCTTCCCGCCGGAGGTAAGGCACGACGCCGACCCGCACCCGCCGGCGTTCCGACGGCTGTGTATTTTCCCGCCTGTGTTAACGTCATGTTCGGGCCGGCAGGGGAGGGCTCGGACGGTGTGCAGCTGAGTTTTGAGCAGTTGTGCGCTGCCGCCGGAGTTCACTTGCTGGTTCCGGAGGGCATTTCGGAGGCTTGTTGCGGGACACCGTGGTCTTCAAAGGGCATGGCCGCTGGATTGGCGGAGATGCACGCCAAGACGCTGACATTGCTGCGGGAGGCCACGCTTGAGGGTGACTTGGATGTCATCTGTGATGCTTCCAGTTGCACGGAGGGACTGTTGCACGCCATTGAAAGTGAAGTGCTGACGCCGGGACAGAAGCCGTTGCGCGTGGTGGATGCCGTGGCGTTTACAGCCGAGAAGCTGCTGCCATTGTTGCAGGAAAGCAGCCAGGGCGGGGAGTGGGAGCGTGTGGAATCCCTGGCGCTGCACCCCACCTGTTCATCGGCGCGCATGGGCCTAAATCCCGCGCTAGTTCAGGTGGCAGAAGCTGTGGCGGAATCGGTGCAGGTGCCCGATAACTGGGGTTGCTGCGGATTCGCCGGCGACCGCGGCATGCTGCACCCGGAACTCACGGAATCGGCCACGGCGGCGCAGGCTGCGGATGTAGTGGCGATGGACGCCGTCGCACATGCATCGTGTAACAGGACGTGTGAGTTGGGGATGACCCGGGCTACGGGGGAGGACTATCGGCATGTTTTGGAGCTGCTGGCCGATGCCGTTTTGGGCAAAGTTCCCGTAACAGGGGCGTAAGTTCGCCCACTTTTAGGCCTATTTATGCAGTTTTATGGCTAAAGTAGGGTTCAAGATTGGCGCCAGCGCGCAAGGTGCTGGTGTTTGGGTAACAACCATAAGGATGAAACAAATGGCTGGAATCATCATTGTCGGCGTCGACGGCAACGCAACGTCTATGAAGGCTGCACGCGTTGCTGCCGAGTTGGCCAAGGCTACGGGTCGCACCCTGCGCGTCGTCACCGCCTTCGGTGAAGACAAGACCGAAAAGGTTGCCATCGGAAACGACGAATGGTTCCTCTCCACGGCAGATGAGGCTGAGCGCGTTGCCCAGCGCGTTGCCGAAGAGCTGAAGATCTCCGGTGTGAAGACCGAATACTCCTCTGCTCTGGGCAAGCCGGCCGACGTTCTGCTGGAAGAAGCTGCCAAGCTCGAAGCTGAACTGATCGTTGTCGGTAACGTCCGCATGCAGGGCCTGGCCCGCGTCCTGGGCTCGGTTGCCAACGCCGTTTCACACAACGCTCCTTGCGATGTGTACATCGTCAAGACCGACAGCTAATTATTTTCTGTTCACAAAACCCCCGCAGCGCTTGATGCTGCGGGGTTTTGTGGTTAAAGCTGGGTGTTGTGGGTGGCGAGGCAGGACGGAGTGGGGCCGGGTTACCTGGCAACCATGTGAACGGAAACCAGCGCCGCGCTCTGTTTCAGAATAATTTCGCCTGAGGCGACGCCCAGGACCAAATCAAAGCCCTGATCCGCGGTGAAGTCGTGCTTATATCCGTTGATCCACAGCATCAACACCATCAGCGTCCAAGCGGTCCGTTTGTTGCCATCAATCAAGGGATGGAACCGTGCCACTGATTCCAGCACAGCTGCTGCCTTCATGGGCAACAACGGATAAACGTCTGCGCCCAAGACCGTGGTGGCCGGTCGGGCCAAGGCTGACGCCAACAATCCGATGTCTCGGACATGGAATCCCAAACGGTCAACTACTCGTAGTGCATCCTCGATCTCCAGGTAGGAAGTCAAGCATCCTCAAGACGCTTGAGCAGCTCTGCATCGTGGTTCATAACGAAGTCCAGGCCCGCCTCGATGTCCCGCTGGCGGCCATGGCGCTGCAGTATCAACTCGGCACCTTGGAGGAGCAGGGCGGACTTTGAGGTGTGCTGATCGGCTGCCAACTGTTCCAAGCGGCGGTCAAGGTCTTCAGGAACGCGCAGATTCATAGCCATATCCATATGGTACCAAATTAGTACCATTTGGTAGTCAGAGAGCACCAAATGGTGTCCATAGGATCCAAGAGGAAACTCCAGCGAGAACTCCGGTGACAAGCTACTTTGCTAGCGCTGTCGGTCTCAGTGCTATGCAGCGGCATAGAAACCGGTGACGATCCGCTCTACGTGAGGGCGGAGCTGGGCCGGTGATTGCTGGTCTTGTTGGGCCCCGAGCACGAGCGTTCCTATCGCGTGAACTACCGAAGAGCCCCGTTGGTCTTGAGTCTGGCTTTTACGTTGTCGCCAGCCAGACGGGACGCGCAGGTACCAGTCAAAGCCGCTTGGACGGGAGGGAATCCCAGCCGCTTGGAGGTATTCATTGATGTCATCCTCAACGTAGCGGCGATCAGCCGGTGTGAACGGGACCAAGGAAGTAGTCTCCACGCCGTCACTGATGTGCGTCACCCGGACGGTCCTGCCAACGTCCGACTGCTCGGTTTTGCGGACATTGTCCGGCCCGGCAGCCCAGGCCATCATGGCAAACCAACCATTGTCACCGAGCAGCTCCCAATCACCGTCGGCTGCCTTGAATACAACCTCATTCCACATGGCTATCCCATTCTCATTGGCTGTGTCTTCTAACCGACCACTAATCGACCCTAATTGACCACATCGGTGATGCCGCGGGCGGCGAGGTAATCGGCGTCGGACGTCTTGGACGCACGCACCAGGGCAGGCTTGGTGCCCGAGGCGGCCCGCGCCAACCACGATGTGAACAGCTCACCGGAGGGGTCTGCCACCGAGCGGCCCATGCCCGTGGCCTCATCTCCCGGGTCAAAGGACAGTGCCGTGCTGCGTTGGAGCGGGGCCGTGGGGCTGGCCTTCTCGGCGGCAATCATCTCCGCCAAACGCAGGCCAGCGGGCTTGGGGCGGCGCTCGGAATCCAGCAGTCCTAGGGTGTATTCCAGCTCGGGGAAGTCCGCCAATTTGCGGCTGACATCGTGCGAGCACCACCACGTGACGCCCCACAAATTTGGGGTGTCCAATACGGGGCGCAGGCTTTGCTCCAGGAAGTCAGCCGCGCCGTCGAACGGAACGGCCGGGTGCGGAGCGCCAATCTCCTGCAACCAAATGGGCCGGGCGGGATCATCCGAGTAGGCGTCGGCCAGCTGGACCAAATAGTCGGCAAAGAAGGTGCGGGCCGGGTGGCCTTCGGGGAACAAGTGCGCCACGGCAACAAATACCCACGAGTGCACCGTTGTGGCATCGCCCAGACTCGTGGCGTGTCCTGGCGTGACGGGGCAACTGTCCACAAACCAGGCGTTGTCATCAAAGCTGTGCTGGTGCATCCCTGTGGGCCAGGCCTTCCGGGCGGCGGCCAAAAGGGTGTTGAACCATTCGCCCATTTCCGCCGGGGTGGTCAGCTGCTGATCTGGATGCCGCTCCACCGCAAACTGGTTCGTCTCGTTGCCCAGCGTCATGCCCAGCACGTTGGGACGGGACGTGACCTCAGTGGCCAACGCCCTGATGAGTTGAACCTCCGCCTCCACCACCTGCGGGTCCGTATAAATATTCCGCCGGTGCCAGCTGGTCACCCACGAGGGTAAGAAGTCATAGCTGGAAAAGTGCCCCTGCAACCCGTCCACGGAAACATCCAAAGCAAACTCGGCAGCAGCATCCACCACCTTGCCCACATCGGCAATGCCCGCCGGGCGGATGAGTGAGCGGTTGGGCTGCAGTAAGGGCCACAGTGGAAAAATCCGCACATGGTCCAAACCTAGCGCCGCGATTGACTCAAAATCAGCCCGCACGGCGTCAACATCAAGGTCCTGCCACGAGTGGAACCATCCCTCACTCGGTGTGTAGTTCACGCCCCAGCGCAGCGGATTCCGTCGTGGCGGGGTGGTGGTGCCCGACGCGGAAGGAACTGGGTCAGGGAACATCACTTGCTGCCTTTCGCCAGGCGCAAGGTCAGGATTTGGAAGGGGCGCAGTTTCAGCGACATGGTCGGATTGCCGGTCGCATCCGAGGCACCCACGGTGAGGGATCCGGCGTCGTACGGCTGCTCGAGAAGGTTGTTTTCCACCACGCTTGCCACAGGGAACGACGCCGAGAGCGTCACCTTTGCCCGCGCCCCCAACGGTTCGTACAGGCGCACGATCACGTCGCCGCTGCGGTCATCGGCCAGCTTCACGGCCTCAATGATGGCGCCCTGCGAATCGGTGCTGACGAGGGGGGCGAGAATGGCTCCATCGGCCGGCACACCGCGCCACGGCAGGTTCAGCGCATACCCGGCGGCGACGGCATCCGCCACCTCCGCGCCCACCACCAGGCCATATGTGAAGGAATGGTGGCCCTGATCCGTGGTGGGATCGGGGAAACGCGGCCCGCGCAGCAGTGACAGCCGCACGGTAGTGAAGCTGGAACCGTTGGCCCCGGGGTGGCGGGAAACGTCGTGTCCGTACGTGGAATCGTTGATGACGGCGGCACCAAAACCGGGCTCGCCCACATGGACCCAACGATGTGCGCACACTTCAAAGCGGGCGTTGTCCCACGAGGTGTTTTCATGCGTGGCGCGCTGGATATGCCCATATTGCGTCTCAAAACGTGCATGATCCGCATGCACATCGAGCGGGAAGGCAGCCTTCAGTAGTGTTTCCTGCTCGCGCCAGTCGACGTCGGTGTAGACGGTGATGACCTTGGAATCCGGGGCAATGCGCACGCGCTGGGTGATGTGCGACTTTCGGAAACTGCGTTTGATGGTGATCTCGGGCTGGGTGCCCAGCATCGTGACGTCCATCGAGTCCAGCTCTCGGAGGTCGGTGACGGTGTTCTTGTAGAACTCGTCGATGTCCCACGCGTCCCACATGTTGGGGAAGTCCGCGTGCAGCTGCAGCAGGTTGGCGCCTTGACCTTCAGGGACGAGTTCGCGGTTGGCGGCCACGTCCACGATGGAGCTGATGACGCCGTCCGCTCCAAACCGCACGGTGATGAGCCCGTTATGGACGACTATTTCTCCGCTGTCGCTGTCTCGCTCCACCGTCACTTCCGTTGCGGCTGCCTCAGGAACACCTGCGCTGAGCGGGGCAATGCCGCGGCGAGGGTAAGGGGAGGCGTTAAAGTGCGTAGTGTTCGCGAAGTCCCCCTCCGACCCAGGATCAAACGGGTCGACCCATGGCGTCAGTGCGAGCAACGCCGGGCTGATGATCTCCTCGAGATCGCTGGCAATCCGGGCGTAGCTTTCTGCCGCTTCGCGGTGTACCCAGGCGATGGAGGAGCCGGGCAGGATGTCGTGGAACTGGTTCAGGAGGACCAGCTTCCAGATCCTGTCCAGTTCGTCGTAGGGGTAGTCGATGAGACCTCTCGCGGCGGCCGTGGCACTCCACAGTTCAGCCTCGCGGAGGAGGTGTTCGCTGCGTCGGTTGCCCTTCTTGGTCAACGCCTGTGAGGTGTAGGTGCCGCGGTGCAGCTCTAGGTAGAGCTCGCCCTTCCAGACAGGGGCGTTGGGATATTCGGCCTCTGCGGCTGTGAAGAACTCGGAAGGCGCGGCGATCGTGACCTGCGGCGAGCCTTCCAAATCACGGGTGCGCTTGGCCCGGGCCAGCATTTCGCGCGTGGGTCCGCCGCCGCCGTCGCCCCATCCAAAGGGGATCAGTGAATTCTTGGCCGCACCCTTGTCGCGGAAATTGCTGACCGTGTGGGCCAGCTCGGCACCGGAGAGCTGGGAGTTGTAGGTGTCGGCGGGCGGGAAGTGTGTGAAGACGCGGGTGCCGTCGATCCCCTCCCAGTTAAAGGTGTGGTGCGGGAACTTGTTGACGGTATTCCAGGAGATTTTCTGCGTCAGGAACCACTTGGCACCGGCCTGCTTGACGATCTGCGGCAGTGCGGCGGAGTAGCCGAAGGAATCCGGCAGCCAGACTTCCTTGCATTCGATTCCGAAGTTTTCGCGGAAGAAGCGCTGGCCGTACGTGAACTGGCGGGCCATGGCTTCCGAGCCCACCATATTGGTGTCGGACTCCACCCACATGCCGCCCACGGGGATGAAGCGTCCCTCGGCCACGGCCGCCTTGACCTTGGCGAAAACCTCGGGACGGTGCTCCTTGAGCCATTCGTACTGCTGGGCAGAGGACATGGCGAACTGGAACTCGGGGAATTCGTCCAGCAAATTCACCACATTGGAGGTAGTGCGGGCCACCTTGCGCACCGTTTCACGCACGGGCCAGAGCCATGCGGAATCAATGTGCGCGTGCCCAATCGCCGTGATTTGGTGGGCGCTGGCGTTGGCAGGCTGGGCCAAAACCTCAGCCAGGAGGGCGCGGGCTGCCCCGGCTGTGCCCACAATGTCTGAAAGCACGACGGCGTCCAGCGCACGTTCCAGCGCGTACAAGATGTCCCAGCGGCGCGGATTCCCTAGGTCCAGCTCGGCCTGTAGCTGGTCCAGCACCTCAAAGTCCTGGACGAGTTCCCACACCTCGGTATTGAAAATATTGATGTCGGCCCGGGCCATGGTGTAGCGCGGAGCATCCCCTGCCGTGAACTTTTCGCCCAGCTGCGTGGGAATGAAGGGGTTGTCGGTGAAGACAAACGGGTTAGCGGCGGCCTCAACATACAAGTCAATGGTCTCCCCGCCCTGCGCGGTGCTGATCTCCGCGGTACTGCCCTGCGCCGCGTCACCCGGCACGTCTGCTGATACGGGAATCCAGGTATTGAGCGGGTTCAAGGCCTTCACGGTCTGCCCGTCGGGCCGGTACACCAAGCCCTCGGCCTGGAAGCCAGGCCAGGATTGGCTGAAGCCCAGATCTACTACCAGCTCAACTTTGTGCCCACGAGTCTCCGGCGGAACAGTGCCGGTGATGTGAATCCAGCTGGTTCCCCAGGCCGGTCCCCACTGCTGACCCACGATGAAAGGCTGGTAGTCCGGGGCGGCGCTAGCCGAGAGCGGGTCCCCATCACTGGCGAGAGCTGGGATCAGCCCAACGTCGGTGAGAGGGGCACCTGCCGGTGTGCCGGCGTCGTCCGCGGTTGTGACAGGAGAGGCCGAGACAGGAGAGGTAGTCGCAGGAGCCGCTGCTACAGGAGAGCTTGCCCCATGAGCCAGACCAAGCGCCACGGCGGGGTCAACCGGCTCGCCCTGCCCGCCTTCCACATGCCACGCTGTCAGCTCCAGAGGCGCAACGGGGGTGTGAACGGCGGGGATGATCCGTTCCACCAAAACTCGTTTGAGACGGTTCTGAATCAGGCCGTGTTTGTCATGCATGTGCGTGGACCTTCCAATGGCGGACGGCGGGGGAGCTGAATTGTCAGTCTAGTAGGGCTGCCTAGATCCATGGGGCATAAGGAGCAGTGTCCCAGTTGACGGCTGGATAACAGGGGATCAGGTAGCAATTTTTGAGCCGTGGGCGAGCAAATACACGAGACCGCACCGGGCACTCCTTAGAGTGGAACCATGAATTCACCCGCCCAAGGCTTCGCCACGCCCCAGTTCGCCCCCGTCCGGGAGCTCTTCAACACCATGCTCGACGCCGATCCTCGCTATAGCGCGCAGCTCGCCGTCTACGTGGGCGGTGAGCGGGTGCTGGACTTATCGGGCGGGCCCGACTCCGCACCCGACTCGCTGACCGGCGTGTTTTCTTGCTCCAAGGGTGTTGCTGCCTTGGCGTTTAGCTTGTTGGTTCAGGATGGGCTGGTGGATTTGGACGCCACCGTGGCCAGCTATTGGCCTGAGTTTGCGCAGCTGGGCAAGGAAGCCGTGAGTGTTCGTCAGTTGCTTTCGCACCAAGCCGGATTGGTTGGGGTGCCGGCCGGTTTCGCCATGGAGGAATACAACGATCTGCCGACGGTGGCGGACCGACTGGCCGCGATGGCGCCGATGTGGCGCCCTGGCAGCGGTGTTTTCGGCTATCACGCGTTGACTATGGGCGTGTTTCTGGAAGAGCTGTGCCGCCGGATCACTGGTGAACGCCTGCAGGATGTGTACAACCGCCGCATCCGTGAGCCGTTTGCGGCTGATATGTATCTAGGGTTGCCCGAGTCTGAGGAGTCGCGCTTCCGCCCCGTGCTGTTTGACGAGCAGCCGGCGCCGGCGTTTTTTGATCCGTTCTCTATTGCTGGCATCTCCGGGAATGTCCAGGCCGGAAATCTACTGAGCATGCCCAACCTCCGCAGTGTGCGAGCCGGGGGCAGTACCAGTGGTGCCGGAGTGGGATCCGCCGACGGATTGGCCCGCGTTTACGCCGGTGCCATCACCGGGATCGGTGAGATGCCGGCCTACCTGACACCCGAGACCATTGCGTTGATGAGCGAAGAACAGGTGTGGGGGCTCGATCGAGTATTTTGCAACACGAGTGCTTTCGCCGTGACGTTCATGAAATCCCATCCGCGCATGGATTTTGGCAGCGCAGCGGCCTTTGGCCATGAGGGTGCGAACGCATCGCTGGGTTACGCTGACCCTCTGTACGGGATCGGATTCGGCTACGTACCAGCCCGCCAAGAAGAAGGAACCACCACGGGCCGCGCCATGGCGCTCAGCGCCGCCGTGCGAAATGTGATTCTGGCTGGGGGATAGTTGCTGGCGACTATTTGAGCGCTCGCAGGGCTTGCGGGATGGCCCGGTGGAACGTTGGGTACGCGTAAATCATGCTCTGCAGCGTGGCGACAGGGATGCGTGCATGCACGGCTAGAGCCAGCATGGACAGCACCTCCCCGCCCATGGGCCCCATGGATGTGGCGCCCACCAGAACACCGGAATCGGCGTCCTCCACGACCTTGATGAAGCCCTGATTGCCTGATTTATGGATCCAACCGCGGGTGGAATCGCCCAATGCAGTGAACCCGGTCCGCACCGAGAGCCCAGCGTCTCGAGCCTGCTTTTCCGTCATGCCGACCACACCGATTTCCGGGTCGGTAAACGTCACCCGAGGCACCGCGTGATTGTCCACAACGCCCCGCTCCGGGGCTCCGGAGTGCCGGGCAAGAATGTGCCCGGTCACAATATTTCCCTGATGCATGGACATGTGGGTGAAGGCGCCGGCCCCCACCGCGTCGCCGATCAAGTAGAGGCCATCGGCCAGCTGCAGGTGCTCGTCAACGGTGGGGGCGCCCTTTTTCTTGACCTTGATGCCTGCTTTAGGCAGCCCCAGTTCGGCCAGCGCCGGGGCGCGTCCTGTTGCCACCAAGAATTGTTCGGCGGACAGCCTGGGCCCGGCCGCTGCAGCTGCGGTGGATGTGGATGTGGATGCGGATGTGGTGGCGGAAGCGGCTGCGCTGGCAGAGTCCGGGCCAGAATCTGTCCCGGCACCTGGCTCACTCTCGGAATTTTCCAAGTGGACTCGGAAACGGCCGCGTGAATGCGAAACGGACGTGACCTCCTTGTTCCACAGAATCTTGATGCCCTCACTACGGAACACCGCAGCGAGCAGTTCGGCAGACTCCGGCTCCTCCTTGGAAATGAGTTGCGAGCCGCGCAGCACCATGGTCACCTTGGTCCCAAAACGCGTGAACGCCTGCGCCAGTTCCACCGCAATGGGCCCGCCGCCCCACACGATCAATGACTTTGGTGCGGTCTGCGCTTGCACGGCTTCCCGGTTGGTCCAGAACGGTGTCCCAGCCAGTCCCGGAACATCCGGCACAACAGGGTTGGAGCCTGGATTGAGCACCACGGCGAGGCGTGCACGGAAGGTGAGGGGGCCGCCGTCGGGCATGGAAACGGTGACCTCGCGGGGACCGGTGAGCCGGCCGGTGCCGCGCACCAGCCTCCCGCCCTTGTCGGTGAAGCGTTTGGCGGCGACGGTGTCATCCCAGTTGTCGGTCGCTTCGGAACGGATGCGCCCTGCCACGGTGGTGAAGTCCGGGGTGACCTCCACGGTGCCGGCGAGGCCCGGAATGCGCAGCGCCTCGGCCACCACATTGCCGCCTCGGATCATCATTTTGGAGGGAATGCAGCCGTAGTACGGGCACTCCCCGCCCACCAGTCTGGCCTCCACACCCACCACGGACAGGCCGGCGGCGGCCAGCTCGCCAGCTACCGATTCCCCACCCGGTCCCATGCCGAGCACCACAACATCAACAGTCTCCGGCTTGTTCGCGGCGGCCATAAAAAGCTCCTTACTTGGTGATGCCCTTGTCCTTGAGCCACGCGGCTGCAGCGGCCTTGGGGTCCATCTTTTGATCGCCTTCAACCTGTGTGCGCAAGGCGATCAGATCGTCCGTGGTGAGCTGCTTGGAGACGTTGTTCAAGGCAGTAGTGCCGGCCTCGTTGAGTTTGTCGGTCTTGATGATGGGCAGTACCTGCTGTGCGCCGATCAGACCCTTGGGATCCTCCAAAACCACCAACTTGTTGGCGGTGATTTCAGGGGAGGTGGTGAAAATATCGGCAATCTGGACTTCATTGTTGAGCAGGGCCTTGACGTTCAGAGCCTCCGTGCTGGCACTGAACGCCTTGAAATCCTTGGGGACACAGTCGTAGACCGATTTCAGGCCCGGCAAACCGTAAGGTCGGGTCTGGAATTCCGACGGCGCCGCGAGCGTCAGCTCACCGCACACCGGCGCCAGATCCGCGATGGAGGTCAGGTTGTACTTGGCAGCGATTTCAGGCGTCACCACAATGGCGTCCTTATCCTCTGCGGCGGCCGCATCCAAAATGCTCAGGCCAGCGGGCATTTTGCCCGGAAGCGCTGCCAGAATGCCGGGACCGTCAATAATAGTGTTGCTCGTGTCCAGGTATCCCAGCAGGTTTCCGGTGTATTCGGGGACCACATCGATGGAACCGTCTTCGAGTGCCTTCATGTAGACGTCGCGGGCGCCAATGTTCAACTTGGTGCTGGCCGTGACGCCGGCCGCGTTCAACGCGCCAGCATAAATTTCGGCCAGGATGGCGTTCTCGGGGAAGTTCGCCGAGCCCACCACCACGGATCCGGACCCGTCACCAGAGCCGGCTGCGGAGCTGTTTGTGCCCAGCGGATCGCCGCCGCCACACGCCGTGACAGCGAGGGCTACGGTGAGTCCTGCGGCTGCCCCAAGCAGTGAGCGGCGGGTCGGCATGGAATTCTTCTTCATGATGTTTCTCCTGTACCTCGGGGAATCTTAAAACTATGTGAAATTCAGGGCAGAGCAGCGGTGTTGTGCTCTGGGGCCGCCTTGACCGTCTGTAAACCTGGTGAGACCACGGTGCGCTGCAGCAGGGCTAGCACGCCGTCAATCGCAATGGCGAGGACCGCAATCACTACGGCGCCACCTAATACTTGACCGTAATCCTGCACTGCAAGGCCGTCAATGATGTAACGCCCCAGTCCGCCCAGGCTGATAAAGGCCACCACGGCCACCGTAGAGATGACCTGCAGCACGGCCGATCGGAGCCCGCCCAACATGACCGCGAGCCCATTGGGGACCTCCACGCTAAAAAGGATCTGCCGCTCGGTCATGCCCATGCTGCGTGCGGCATCAACTATTTGACGGTCGACGGCGGCGATCCCGGCATAGGTGCCTGTCAAAATTGGCGGCACCGCCAACAGTACTAGGGACCAAATAGCTGGCATGAGGGACAGTGCTGAGCTGGCCAGCAGCGCAAACAGCGTCATGATGCCCAGTGTTGGCAGCGCACGCAGCATGCCTGCCAGGGAAACAACCACACCGCGCCCCCGGCCCGTGTGCCCAACGTACAGTCCAATGGGCACGGCAATGGCCAGGGAAATCAGCAGGGTCAGCCCTGAGTAGCCGAGGTGTTCCATGACCCGGACGGGAACGCCCATCGGTCCCTGCCAATTTGTCGGGTCAGTGAGCCACTGCCAACCTTGGCTGAACGGGTCCTTGGTGGTGTAGGTGGTGAGGGGCTGCGCCGTGAGTGGCTGCGCAGCGAGGGGCAGGCTGGTGAGTGGAAGAGAAGCCGTGGAGAGGCTCATGCTGACACCTCCGACGTCGTGCTTGAGGTTTTTGAATCACTTGCAGTATGTGAGGAACCCCTAGAACGGGTGGCGGATTTACTGCTGCGGAGCCAGGGCGTCAACAGTCTTTGCAGCAGCACCAAGACCACGTCCATGAGTAGCGCCAGGGCGAGGGTGCCCACAATGCCCACCACAATCTCGGTGGGGAAGTTTCGCTGCAGGCCGTCGGTGAAGAGGAAGCCCAAGCTGGGGATGCCGAGCAGCGAACCCACGCTGACCAGCGAGATATTGCTGACCGAGATGACGCGTAATCCGGCAAAAAGAACGGGGATGGACAGGGGTAGATCCACGCTGAGGAAGCGCTGCACAGGGCGGTATCCCATGGCCGTGGCAGCCTGCCGGAGGTTGTCATCGACCGAGTTCAGGGCGTCGAGGGTGGAGCGAACCAGCAGCGCCACGGCGTAGATGGTCAGCGCCACAATGATGTTCGTGAAGTCGAGAATTCTGGTGCCCAGGATGCTCGGAAGAATGACGAACAGGGCCAGCGACGGCACCGTGTACAGCAGCGAGCCCACTGACAAAATGATGCCGCTAGCGACCTTGTTGACCCGTGCCAGCTGCGCCAACGGGACAGCGATGAGGACGCCGAGCACCAGCGGCACGATCGCCTGAATCAAGTGGTAACCGGCAAGGTTGAATACCTGCGGCCGATTGTCCAGAAACCACTCCATCAGCTTCGGCTTTCACGCGTGGACTCGATGGCTGCCAGGACCTCTTGGGCATGCACGACGCCGGTCACTCGCCCCTCGCTGTCCACGGCAACTCCCAGCCCGGACGGCGAGGATAACGCCGCGTCCAAGGCGTTGCGGAGAGGATCGCCGGCGTGGAAGAGGGACCCTCCGGGGATCAACTGCGGCTGGTCCGGAGCTTGGTCCGCAGCTTGGCTAGAGGTGGTGGCGGGGCTCGGCGCTGGGTTGGGGCCTAGGCCTTGGGCTGGGCTGGGGCCGGAGCTCAGTGGGGCGCCGGGGGCGAGCCAGCCCAGCGGCCGGCCGTCACTGTCCACAACCAGCGCCCAAGCCGTCGATGCGCTGCCAAAGTGGGTGTCGGCGTCGTGCTTCCCAGCGCCCGACTTCTCCGTGCAGGCCTTCTCCGTGCGGGCCAGAGGGGCCGGATGGATGGGCACGGACTCGCCGCCGCTGAAGGATAGGCGCCGGAAACCGCGGTCGCGGCCCACAAAGTTGGCCACGAAATCATCGACGGGGGCACGGAGGATTTCCTCCGGGGGAGCGTACTGGGCCACGCGCCCGCCCGTGGCGAAAACGGCGACCCGGTCTCCGAGGATGGTGGCCTCGTCGATGTCGTGGGTGACAAAAATGATGGTCTTGGCCAGCTCGCGCTGCAACCGCAACAACTCCTGCTGGAGCTCGGCACGGACCACCGGATCCACGGCGGAGAAGGGCTCATCCATGAGCAAAACGGGCGGATCGGCGGCCAGTGCGCGAGCAACTCCCACGCGCTGTTGCTGACCGCCGGAAAGCTGATTGGGGTAGCGATCTGCCATGGCGGCAGGCAGGCCCACGGTGGCGAGTAGCTCGAGGGAACGCTTCTTGGCCTGCGCGCGCGGCACCTTGTTCAGGCGCAGCACGGTGGCAATGTTCTCGATCACGGTGCGGTGCGGGAGCAGTCCAGCCTGTTGCATGACGTAGCCCATGGAACGGCGGAGTTCGTGAGCGGGGATGGTGCTGACGTCACGTCCGTCCACGGTGATGGTGCCGGCGGTGGGCTCCACCATGCGGTTGATCATGCGCAGAGATGTGGTTTTGCCGCAGCCCGAGGGGCCAACAAAGACGGTGATCTTGCCACGTTCAATGCTGAGATTGAGGTTTTCAACAGCTGCTTGGCCCGTTTGAAAAACCTTGCTGACACCTTGGAACTGGACCATGGCGTTGCCAATCTGGCCAGTCGATTCCTGGTCAGAACGGCTACTGTCCTGGCGTGTGACGGTAAGTCTTTGGTCCGTCATGTGTGGATCCTCACTGTTGGTGGCGTTCTTGTGAATCGTTCACCTGGTGCCTGTTGATCATAGTCAGGGTCTATTTGTCACGTAAAGCGGATAGCCGGCGGGCAGTGTCTTAGGCTAACCCTATGGACACTTCGAATTCGGAATTCAGCACCAAGGGCGCCTACGTTACCGGGGCCGAGTACACGCGGGACACCAACTACATTGAAACCCGTATTACGCGCGGCGGCGAGGATGGCTACCCCGTGGAGGCAGGGCGATACCGTTTGGTAGTTTCCCGGGCGTGCCCGTGGGCGCACCGCTCCACCATTGTTCGGCGTCTGCTGGGCCTTGAAGACGCAATCTCGATTGGCGTTTGTGGACCCACGCACGATGTCCGCTCCTGGACCTTTGACCTCGATGACGGCGGTGTTGACCCCGTTCTGGGGATTGAGCGTTTGCAGGACGCGTACTTCAAGCGCACCCCCAACTACCCGCGCGGCATCACGGTTCCGGCCATCGTTGATGTGCCCAGCGGCGCCGTCGTGACCAATAACTTCCCGCAGATCACGCTCGATTTCTCTACCGAGTGGACCGAATTCCATCGCGACGGCGCCCCGGACCTCTACCCGGAAGCCCTTCGCGAAGAAATGGCCGTGGTCAACAAGCGCATTTTCACCGAGGTCAACAACGGCGTGTATCGCTGTGGCTTTGCCGGCAGCCAGGAATCCTATGACGCCGCATATGAGCGCCTGTTCGTTGCCCTTGACTGGCTCGAGGAACGCCTGGCCACGCAGCGGTACCTCATGGGGGATTCCATCACCGAGGCCGATGTCCGCCTTTTCACCACCCTGGTCCGCTTCGATGCCGTCTACCATGGGCACTTCAAATGCAACCGGAACAAGCTCAGCGAGATGCCCGTACTGTGGGCCTACGCTCGCGATCTGTTCCAGACGCCCGGCTTCGGCGACACCGTGAACTTTGAGCAGATCAAGGCGCATTACTACATCGTCCACACCGATCTGAATCCCACTCAGATTGTCCCGCTTGGCCCGGACACTTCAGGATGGACGACGGCGCACGGCCGGCAGTCACTCGGTGGCTCACCTTTCGGAAACGGAAGCGCCCCCACACGTCCGGTGGACGCATAGGGGCTGCCGGCGGAACCGGAATTTTCTCGGCGACTATCCGCACCTCGGCGACTATCCGCACTGCGGCCGCGGGCGGCCTTTAGTTCTCCTTTACCTCGCCTACTACCTCGCCTACGGAAACTCCGGCTCCGCCACCCGGTTTTTACGCGGGATGGGTCGGTATTAGCCGACGATCTTCAGGCCGGTGTTCCAGTTGAAGGTTTCGAAGGCGGGGTTGGCCTGGAGGGTCATGACGACGAACTGGAAACCTTCCAATTCGCGTGAGCGCTTGAGTGCACCAACCACGATGGGGCGCATGCCGCCGTCGGTCATGAGTGAGGCTACGGCTGCAGTTGCATCGGCATTGTCTCCTGCGATGAAACCGTCCAGGATCTGGCCTTCGGTTTCGCCGGCAACCAAGGCACCAGCGAACGTGGTGTTGAAGGCCTTGACCACATTGCCGGGGGTCAGTGCGGCGATTTCTTCAGCGGCGGAGGTGCCGGGAGCAACAACCAGTGAATCGAAGGTCTCGAAGTTCACCGGGTTGGTGATGTCAACAACGGTCTTGCCGGCCAGTGTGGCGCCGTAGGAGGTAACAACTTCCTTGGCGGCGTCGAACGGCAGCGCCAAGACCACGATGTCCCCGGCGGGAGCCTGGCCAACGGTGCCCGAGGTGACGTTCGTACCCAGCTCTGCGGCCACTGCGGCTGCCTTGTCGGCGTCGCGGTTCAAAAGTTCAACGATACGTCCAGCCGCAAGGGCTCGGGTTGCAATGCCGCGTGCCATGTTTCCGGTACCGATGATGGTGATGGCGTTCATGATGGTCCTGCTTTCTAATGAATGGCTGGAAGTCGTTTACTTGAAGCTACAACTAAAGCGTAAGCGCATTTGGTTGAAGTGTCAAGTAAAAATATCCAAGTCCCTTAGTTCCGCTCGGATTCGTGAAAAGATGGCGCAATGACTGAGTTGGAACCGCGCTGGCTAAATGACGAAGAACGCTCCGCATGGTTGGCGGTGCTTGCCATCACCACCTTGCTGCCCGGAGCCTTGGAGGCCCCGCTCCAGCAAGCTGCCAAGTTGTCACTTTTTGAGTACAACGTGCTGGCCATGCTCTCCGAGGCGGAGGATGGCATCTTGCCGATGAGTGAGCTGGCCGCCCGAACCAGCGCCTCACTCTCGAGGCTTTCTCATGTTGCGAAGAAGCTGCACGCCCGCGGGCTGGTGGAACGCTCGGTCCATACTGGCGATGCGCGCGTTACGCAGACTGCCATTACTGGGGTCGGCCTGAAGTTGATCCGGGATCTGGCTCCTGCGCACGTGGAGTCGGTAAGGGAACTTATTTTTGATCAACTGGATCACAAGGACGTAGCTGACCTTGCGCGCGTGGGACGAAAGCTGGTTCGAGGCTTGGATGAGCAGCACTGGACGCTCCGCCCGCCAGTTCAGCCCTAAGTCGCCCCGGACGCTCCTTTGTAAAAAGTGATACTAGCCACATTCCACCTGTGGATTTCCTGATTCTTTCGGTGCCACTGCCTATGAATGTTGCTCCCAGCGTCAAATAGGGTAGTAAAATGTTCCCTAATGAGCCTCTAGTGCCGTAATGTAGCTAAGGCTTGCCTAACTAGGGTGAGTGTTCGCTGGGGTCACCGTTAGGAACTACATTGGAATTTTCACGTCGTCAGGGTCTGAAGTTGGGCCTGTTTGCTTCCGTTGCAGCGCTGGGAGTTGGCCTCGCGGGCTGCGCCACGGGCGCCACCGGGGGAACTGAAGCACAGAAGACGCAGGCCTCGACTGACACCTTCCCTGTCACCATCAAGCACATTTACGGCGAAACGGTCATCGACAAGGCCCCGCAGCGCGTCGCCACGGTGTCCTGGGTCAACGACGACGTTGCCATTGCCCTGGGTGTCATCCCCGTGGGAATGCCTCTGAATGACTGGGGCGGAAATGCTCAGGGCTCCACCCCGTGGAAGGACGCCGCTTTGGAAAAGGCTGGCGCAGGCCTTGGTACTGACAAGGCCCCGGTCCAGTACTCGGAGGTGGACGGCGTGAACTTCACCGAGATTGCCAAGACCACTCCTGACGTCATTCTGGCTGCCTACTCGGGTCTGACGCAGGAAGATTACGACAAGCTCAGCAAGATTGCCCCGGTCATCGCGTTCCCGGAGGCCGCTTATGGCACAGGGTGGCAGGATTCCACCACCATGATTGGCGCCGCGCTGGGCAAGTCTGCCGCCGCCAAGGAACTCATCACGGCCACCGAAAAGACCATTGCTGAGCAGGCCGCCAAGTACCCCTCCATCAAGGGCAAGACCTTCATTTACGGAAATCTGGAGCCGGCCAAGAGCGACGGCGTGAACGTCTACCTCTCCGGAGACAACCGCCCCAAGTTCCTCAGCAGCATCGGCATGGAGCTTGCCCCAGTTGTGGTTGAAGCGGAGAAGAAAGCCGAGGGGTTCTTCATGCCTTGGTCCGCCGAAAAGGCGAATGAGCTGGACTCGCAGGTGTTTGTCAGCTGGGTGCCCGATCAGAAGACCAAGGGAGCCATTGTGGCCGACCCGTTGCTGGGTCAGATCCCCGCCGTCAAGTCCGGGGCCTTCGTTGCAGACTCGGACAACACCCTCACGCTGTCCATCTCTGCCGCCTCACCGCTGAGCCTGCCCTGGGCTCTGGATAAGTTCCTGCCTCTGCTCGGCGCCGCAGCAGACAAGGTCTAGGTCCCGTTTCTGTGTTTAACGCACCAGCCGCTGCGAGGGAAGGTTCGACGCCGGTCACGGCCAAAGTGCCTTCTCTCGCTGCCGCCGGGGTAACTGCAGGCGGGGTAACGGCAGATGAGATGACTGCTGGCGGGGCAGTTGGAGGCAGGACAGCAGGTGGTGCCGTCCGCCGTCTTGCGTGGCTCGCGTTGCTCGTCGCTGCCCTTTGTGTAGCCGTGTTACTTTCTCTCGCGGTTGGTGCGCGAAGTATCCCGCTGCCTGCGGTGGTGGATGCACTTGTGAATTTTGACCCAGCCAATGGAGACCACGCAGTGGTTTCTGCACGCATCGTGCGGACCGTGGCGGGGCTTATTGTTGGCCTGTCTTTGGGTCTGGCGGGCACCTCCATGCAGGGCGTGGCCCGTAACCCGCTGGCAGATCCTGGCATTCTGGGTGTCAACGCTGGAGCGGCCCTGGCTGTGGTGGCTGGGATCTTCTTTTTTGGTGCCGCCGGAGTCTCCAGCTACCTGTGGTTCGCCTTCGCGGGCAGCGCCGTTGCCGCCGTTGTTGTGTATGCGGTGGCCAGTTTGGGCCGCAGCGGGGCAACTCCCGTGAAGCTGGCACTCGCCGGCGCCGCCGTGGCCGCTGGCATGGGATCGCTCATGAGCGCCATGCTGGTCACGAGCCAGGATTCCCTGGAGCTGTTCCGCAGCTGGCAGGTGGGTGCGCTGGCTGGGAAATCGTGGGAATCCATTATTTCCGTGCTGCCTTTTGTGGCCGTGGGTGCCGTCATTTTGCTCGGTACTGGCAAGCTCTTGAACACTTTGGCGCTCGGTAATGACATGGCCCGTGGGCTCGGTCAACGTCCGGGTTTGGGCCGTGCCATTTCAGCAATTGGCATTGTCCTGCTGTGCGGATCCGCCACAGCTCTGGCTGGACCCATCGGCTTTATCGGGCTGGTGGTTCCGCACCTACTGCGTGCTTTGGTGGGACCTGACTACCGCTGGCTGCTGCCGCTGTCTTTGCTGGCAGCACCCACCGTGCTGTTGCTGGCCGATGTGGTGGGCCGTGTGGTCCTGCTCCCCGGTGAGGTGCCGGCTGGCATTCTTGCCGCGCTGATTGGGGCTCCCGTCTTCATTGCCGTGGTGCGCCGTGGAAAGCAGGCAGAGCTATGAGCGCCATGGGAGACACTGCGCGTGAGACATGGCGCGGCACAGCCACCAATGCCTCGGCGGTGACCGGAGACTGGGTGCGCGATGCGCGCAAGGCGCCTCGCCGCCGTCGAACATTACTCATGGGGGCCATGAGCCTCCTGGTCGTCGTTTTGCTGGCCATCAACGTTCTGCTGGGCAGCTATACGGTCACTATCCCCGATTTCTTCGCCATGCTGGGTGGGAAAACCATTCCCGGGGCCAGCTTCATCGTGATGGAAAATAAGTTGCCGCAAGCGCTGCTTGGGCTGCTGGCTGGGGCGTCGTTCGGTGCGGCTGGCGCCATTTTCCAGACCATGCTGCGCAACCCGCTGGCCAGCCCCGACATCATTGGAATTAGTTACGGTGCCAGTGCCACGGCCGTTGCCGCGTTTGTCATTTTTGGACTGCGTGGAGCGGGACTCTCGGTAGCTGCCATCATTGGCGCGCTGCTCGTGGCCCTGCTGATCTCCGTTTTGGCTCGCGGGCGCGGCGGCACGGGGCTGATTCTGATTGGCATTGGTGCCGCCGCGTTCATGCAGGCCACCATCACGTTCCTGTTGTCCCGGGCGGATTTTACTAACGCTACGGAAATCATGGTGTGGCTGACGGGCTCACTGAATTCCGCGAACTGGGAGCGGGTGGGCCTCTTGACCGTGGTGCTGCTGGTACTGACACCATTGGTGGCCTTTGGATCCCGCGAACTGGGTGGCCTGGCTCTTGGCGACGATACCGCGGCCGGGCTCGGTTTTAACGTCCCGCGGGCTCGGCTTCTGCTCCTGATTCTCGGCGTCCTGCTGTCCGCCTTTCCCACTGCTGCTGCCGGCCCCATCGCCTTTGTGGCCTTCTTGTCCGGACCCATCGCCAAGCGGCTGAACGGGGGAGTGGCCAGCCTGCCGCTCGCCTCCCTGGTGGGTGCCGCCATTGTGCTGGCCGCTCACTTTATTGCCGTCAATGCCATCCCCGGAACGTCATTGCCCGCGGGGGTGGTGACCGGAGCGCTCGGTGCACCGTTCCTGCTGTGGCTGCTCATTTCCACCAACCGTGCCAACCAAGGAGGCTGAGATGCACCCCGCGAACAGTCACGAACGCGCTGCTTCACCGTCTGCCACTGAGCTATGCGCCAGTGAATTATCTGCCCGGGAGCTTTCTCTGGGATATGGCGACCGTTCCATTGTTGAGAACCTCAGCGTTGAATTGCCCGCCGGAAAGGTGACCATCATTGTGGGAGCCAACGCCTGCGGAAAATCCACCTTGCTGCGCGGCTTGGCCCGGCTGCTTAAGCCAAGTGCCGGCGTCGTCCATCTCAACGGTACAGATATACACAAAGTGCCCACCCGTGATCTGGCCCGCAAACTCGGCATTCTGCCGCAGACTCCCACGGCGCCGGACGGCATCAGCGTGGCCGATCTTGTGGGGCGCGGCCGCAGCCCGCATCAGGGCTGGTTCCGCCAGTGGACACCGGCCGACGACGACGCCGTGGCCGCCGCGCTGAACGTCACCGGCACGGCCGAGCTGGCCAATCGCAGCATCGATGAACTCTCTGGCGGGCAACGTCAACGGGTCTGGATTGCTGTGGCTTTAGCTCAGGAAACTGATGTGTTGCTGCTGGATGAGCCCACCACCTACCTGGATCTGGCACATCAGGTGGAGGTGCTCGATGTGGTCTCCGAGCTCAACGCCCGGCGCGGCATCACGGTGGCCATTGTGCTGCACGACCTGAATCTGGCCGCACGCTACGCCGACCATTTGATCGCCATGAAGAGCGGCGACATTGTGGCGCAAGGTGCCCCGGCAGAGGTACTGACCGCCGAAATGGTCCAAGAAGTGTTTGGACTCGAGTCCGTGGTGGTACCCGATCCCGTGGTGGGCACGCCCATGGTGGTTCCGGTGGGTCGGCGGGCGGCAGTGTTGGCTGACGCCGCGGCGCAACGCTTATCTGCCTCAGAACCTGCGGTGACAGCGCCGGCAGTTTCAGATCCGGCCGTCTCGGAGTTGTCCGCACAAGAATTTTCCGCAGTAGAAGGAGTAAAGGCATGAGCTCGGCAATCTTGGAGAACAACGCAGTTTCTGCGGAAGTGGATCCGATCAAGCCCATGCGGGTCTTTGATCTGCAGGTCAGTGCCGTGCAGCGGTTGAGTGAGCATTTCCGGCGCATCACCCTCACTGGCCCGGACCTTGATTTGTTTGGTTCCAACGCCGACGGTGAAACCCTGGATCTGCGCGTTAAGATCATGATTCCGTCGCCGGGCCATGCGCTTCCGGAGTTCAGCAATATTCGCGGCTCGCTGCAGGATGACTGGTACCAAACGTGGCGTGGACTGGATGAATCGGTGCGTGGGGTGATGCGAACCTACACGGTCCGCAGCCTGCGCCGCGCTATTTCTGCCTCGGAGCATTCCCCTGCTGTCCCGGCGGAGATGGACATTGACTTTGTGCTGCACTTAGATGGTGGATCGGGGCCCGCCGCCGAGTGGGCCGCCTCCGCTGTAGTGGGGGATGCTCTGCTGCTAGTTGGTCCTTGCGCGCGCTGGGGCGACTGCTTGGGCATCGAGTTTGCACCCGGCGAGGCAGAACGCGTACTGCTCGTGGGAGATGAGACGGCAGTCCCTGCAATTGCCGCCATTTTGGAAACCCTGCCACCGCATATCAGCGGTCAGGCCGTGCTGGAAGTTCCCACGGCCGCAGATTTTCTGGACATCTCCACGCCAGCCAACGTTGAAATCCTGTGGCTTGCTCGGGGCGGCATGGTCCACGGTGAGGCCTTGTCCGAAGCGGTGCGATCGCTCATTGCCCCGGCGGCATGCGATGTGGGCGAGGAGCCTGAAGAGGTAGATATTGACGCCTCTATCCTGTGGGAGACCCCGGTTGGCACTGCCGGCCACGGTTTGTATGCCTGGATCGCCGGAGAGGCTGCCACCATTCGCGATCTACGCCGCTACCTGGTGCGCGATGTGGGCATGGACAGGAACGCTGTGGCGTTCATGGGCTACTGGCGCAAGGGGCAGGCGCTGGACTAGAAGAAATTGCTGCGCGGCGGCGGAAGCTTTTTTGCCCATGCTTTTCGCGCAATCGCCCTCGGGAAACTGCTGACATGTGGGGTGGATCGGTGGATACTGTCACTTATCCCATCCGTGCTCAGTGCCTGACGCTAGGAGAAATGCCATGACAGTCCGTCTTACCCCGTATCTGAACTTTCGCGACACTGCTAAGGCTGCGTTGGAGTTCTACCAGTCCGTCTTTGGCGGCACGCTAGCGATGAGGACTTACGCAGAATTTAGTCTGTTTGAAGACCCCGCCGAGTCCGGAAAAATCATGCATGGCATGGTGTCCGGAGACCACGATGTGGTCATCATGGGAGCAGATGTGCCCAATTCGATGGAACTTGGAGCTAATTCCAGTGTTTGCCTCTCCGGTGACGACGAGGCTGTGCTGCGCGGCTGGTGGGACGGACTGGTCGACGGCGCAACAGTGGCCGAGCCCCTGACGAAAGCGCCGTGGGGTGACACCTTTGGCCTGTTGACGGACAAGTTTGGCGTGCCGTGGATGGTCAATATCGACGGATCGTCCAAGGCTTAGTAGCAGCGCACAATATGCCTTAGTGCAGCCCTGGCTACGGGAGCCGCAGCATTTGCTGTGCTAGCGTTCGCTAAAAACGTGCCAAAGCTGGGATAGCGTTTTTAGTCCTGCAGTAGTGCTAGCGCTGTGTCCAAGGTGGCCAGCGCCTGAGCGCTATCGATGCGGGACAAGGTCATGGCTGCGATCACCAGAGAGCTGAGCACCGTGGCCAACTGGAGGCGGGCGCCGTCGTCCATTTCTGGGTGAAGGGCAGCGGCACCGCGGCCTAACGCGCTCTTTAACTCTTCCCGATATCCAGCGATGGCTTGGCTGACGGCGGTCTCGTTCGAAATCGGCGCGCCGGCCGCATTCAGGAGCAGGCAGCCGCTGTGGGACTGCAGCGAATCGGGTTGACTCAGCGCTTCGCTCAGGCCGGTGAAATAGTTAGTGAGCGCGTCCGGGGCCACCTTGGCGGCCTCCAAAGGCTGAAGCCGTGGGTGGATGATCTCGCGGAGATAACTGGCCACGGCGGCATCAAAAAGCCCGCGCTTGTTGCCAAAGGCATGATAGATGCTGGACCGGCTCAGTCCGGTAGCACGCTCAAGCTCTGGGAGAGAAGCTTCCTCGTAACCGCGCTCCCAAAAAACTGCCCGCGCAGAGCGAACTGCATCATCCGTATCAAACGTTTGCATGCGTCCCAAGTGAGCCCCTCATTTTGTGAACCGATCAGTCCACTATATAGTGGATTACTCATTCCATAATAGTTCACGCGCGGTGTGAACATGCCGCGCAGACACTTTTGCACCACCCAGGGAGTTCACGCCATGTCCACCACAGTCAGCACCCAAATCCAACTCGCCGCCCGTCCCATTGGCTGGCCCACTGCCACCGATTTCACCACTGCGCGGGTAGAACTAGGCGAGCTGGGGCCAGATCAGCTTCGCGTGGTCAATGAGTACATCTCCGTTGACCCGTACATGCGCGGTCGCATGAGTGATGCAAAGAGCTACGCAGCACCCTACGCTCTGGGGGAAACGATGACTGGTGGTGCCATTGGGCGAGTTGTCGAGTCGACGAGCGAGAGTATTCCGGTAGGTTCGGTGGTGCTGCACCAGTTCGGCTGGCGGGATGTTGTCCAAGAAGATGCTGCCGGGTTCAGGATTGTTCCGGAAATTCCCGGCGTGCCGCTGTCGGTGTACCTAGGCGTTCTGGGGATGACGGGCTTGACCGCCTACGTTGGTCTGAGTGCGATCGCGGGCCTGAAGGCCGGTGATACGGTCTTTATTTCCGGTGCAGCCGGAGCCGTTGGTAGTGCCGCTGGCCAGATCGCGCGACTCATGGGCGCCAGCCGCGTCATTGGATCCGCTGGTAGTGACGAGAAGGTGGCCCTACTGAAGGAAAAGTACGGCTACGACGAAGCATTCAACTACAAGTCCGGGCCCGTGCGTGAGCTGCTCGCAGCCGCTGCGCCGGAGGGTATTGACGTCTTCTTCGACAACGTTGGCGGCGATCACCTTGAGGCTGCGCTCGATGTCTTCAACCCCGGCGGCAGGGCTGCCCTGTGTGGTGCCATTGCTGGCTACAACGTCACTGATCGCAAAGTGGGTCCGGACAATATGGCCAATATGATCACCCGCGGCCTCGCGCTCAAGGGCTTCACCCTGGGCAGCTACCTCGACCTCGCTCCTGAGTTCAACGCGAACATGAGCACATGGTTCGCAGCCGGGGAGATCGCCTTCGATGAAACAGTGGTCGACGGGATCGATCATGCAGTGGACGCGTTCCTAGGCATGATGCGCGGCGCCAACACGGGCAAGATGGTGGTCCGTACAGCTGCCATGGCTGACCTGATCTGAGCTGATCGCCGGCCCGGCCCGGCGGCTCGGCTCGGCGGGTGCGCTCTGGCTAGTCGCGGAGCTGGGAGAGGATCCGCGCCAGTTCGCTTTGGTCTTCTGCGTTGAGGCGGCCAAAGTATTCCTTGGATTTATCCCGGCGTTCGGCCTGCACCTCGGTAAACAGTTGGCGCCCGGCATCCGTGGGGACAATGAGCGTTGCTCGTCGGTCCGAGGGATCAGCGTCGCGGCGCACCAATCCTTTGGCCTCGAGCTGGTCGACCACTTCGGTGGCCGAGCGCGGTGCAATGCGCAGGCGCTCGGCTAGATCCTTGAGTCGAACATCGCCGGTGTTGCAGTCGGGGCCGCAGTCGCTGGGGCTGGTGCTGGGGTTGTGGCTGTGACTGTGCCGATTGAGTGTCATCAGCGCACGCCACTGATGCGGTGTCAGCTCCCACGGGGCGAGTTGTTCGGCCCAGGTGCGCCGCAATCCGCGAAAAGCCGCGTGAAAAAGTTCGCCGAGCTCGGGCGCATCGTCGTGGGAAGTCGTACTGTCCGGGGAAGCCGTGCCATCAAGGGAAGCCATGCACTAAGCATACTCACTATTGACACGTAACCACATAGTGAGGTAACCTCTGTATTAGTTGGTGCGAGTCCCGCACCCCGCACACCATTGGAGGTGGCGCCCATGACGGAGAGCATCCGCATACAAAAACAAAAACCCGGCCGTGACAGTTCCGGCTCATCAGACTCTCGCGGCTCCCAAGAGCACAAGGGTCGCGGCCCCACCCGCGTAAACCCGGCCGACAAGCAGCAGATCAAGCGCCACCCGGTCAGCTTCAAACGCATCGTTGCACTGTTCGCACCGCACAAGGTGAGAATAGCCGTCGTCGTACTTCTTATTACCGCATCCAGCGTCATCAGCCTGGCGCAACCATTCCTGGTCCGCAGCATCATCGATACCGCGCTGCCCACCAAGGACGTCCCGCTGCTGGCGTGGCTGGCGATCGCCATGATCGCCGTTGCCGCCACCACCGCCCTGATCGGCGTGGTGCAGACGTGGATGACCACCAAAATGGGCCAACGGATCATGCACACCCTGCGCACCAGGCTCTTCACGCACCTGCAAAAACAATCGCTCGCCTTCTTCACCCGCACTCGCAGCGGTGAGGTGCAATCGCGCCTGAACAACGATATTTCCGGCATGCAATCGGTCATCACCTCAACCGCAACGGGCGTGGCATCTAACGTCACCACCGCCGTTGGCACAGCCGTGGCCATGGTGGTCCTGTCCCCGAAACTTGCGCTGCTTTCGCTGATCGTCATCCCGCCGGCCGTCTGGTTTTCCCGCCGCGTGGCCCTGCTGCGCCGCGACATCACCTCAACCATGCAGGCCGAACTCGCCACCATGAACACCTATGTGGAGGAGGGGCTGAGTATCTCCGGGGTCCGGCTCGCCAAAACCCTCGGCACCACCGACCGCGACGCCACCCGCTACACCGAAAGTTCCGAACGCCTCATTGGGCTGGAACTGCGCTCGCAGCTGGCCGGCCGCTGGCGGATGGCCACCATGGGCATCATCTTCTCTGCCATCCCGGCGCTGATTTATTTTGCCGGCGGACTGCCCGGAAACACCATGAGCATCGGTACCATCGTGGCGTTCACCGCGCTGCAGGCCACCATTTTCCGCCCCATCATGGGGCTGCTGAACCTCGGCGTCCAGTGGGTCACGGCCATGGCCCTGTTCAGCCGCATCTTTGAATACCTCGACCTGGTCCCGGACATCACTGCCCCGGAGAACCCCGTCCCCTTGGACCCGTCCACGGTGCGTGGTGAGGTCCGCTTTGAAAACATCCATTTCGCGTACGACGGCGGGGCCGACGTTCTGCGCGGAATCGACCTCACGCTTCCCGCCGGCACCACCACCGCCGTGGTCGGTTCCACCGGTTCCGGCAAGTCGACGCTGGGTGCATTGCTGCCGCGACTTCACGATGTCACCGCTGGCCGCGTCACGATTGACGGGGTGGATGTGCGCGAGATTGCCCCGGAGGTACTGGCTCGCATTGTGGGGGTGGTGTCCCAGGAAAGTTATTTGGTCCACGCCTCAATCCGCGAAAACCTACTGCTGGCGGCCCCGGATGCCGACGATGCAACGCTCTGGAAGGCCCTGGCTTCTGCACAAATCGCAGACCTTGTGGCCGGATTGCCGGATGGGTTGGACACTCTGGTGGGAGCTCGCGGTCACCGCTTCTCCGGAGGAGAGCAGCAGCGGCTGGCCATTGCCCGGACCATTCTGCGAAACCCGAGAGTACTGGTACTCGATGAGGCCACCTCGGCTCTGGATAACACCACCGAAGCCGCCGTTCAGCTAGCACTGGACCACCTGTCAACAGGGCGCACCACGCTGACCATCGCCCACCGGCTCTCCACCGTGGAGGACGCCGATCAGCTGGCCGTACTGGAAGGCGGGATACTCGCTGAGGTGGGAACACCACAGAACTTGGCAGCTGCGGGAGGCGCCTATGCGGCCCTCATCGCAGCCGGCGAAGAGCTGGAACTGGCTTCCTAAAGCGGTCCCCGATGCTTCACATGGCTCCGGATCAGTCCGGTCTTGATCCGGACATAGACTTGGCGTACATAAATCCGGCCACTTTTGGGCAGCGGCACGCATCAACGGCGTGCGCCACCTGGAGGCGGTCGGGACTGCTGGCGGCAAGGAGTAGGCGTGGAATTTTCAGCACGGTACGTGGCATTAGGCGATTCGTTTACCGAAGGTCTGGGCGACACCGACCATACACGACCCAACCAAGTTCGCGGTTGGGCGGACAGGGTGGCCGAACAACTGGCACTGGCGCACCCGGAGCAATCCTGGGGCTACGCAAATTTGGCCATCCGCGGCAAGAAAATGAAGCAGATCCTGAGCGAGCAAATCGATGCCGCCGTGACCCTGAATCCCACGCTCGTCACCATCTACTCCGGCGTCAACGATATTCTGCGGCCCAAGGTGGATATCGACGCCATGGTTGCTTCGTATTCCGAGGGCATCGCCAAGCTGGCAGCCACCGGCGCCCGCGTCCTGATCTTCACCGGCTATGACGCCAGCTCGTCAAAGGTCTTCGCCAGCATTCGCGGCCGCACCGCCGTCTACAACGAACTGGTCCGTGAAGTTGCCGAGACCCACGGCGCCGAGCTCGTGGACTACTGGCGGTTCCGCGAGTACAACGACTGGCGCCTGTGGGGGATCGACCGCATGCACATGTCCACACCGGGCCACATCAACATGGCCAACCGTGTGCTGGAACAACTCGGTGAAACCGCGCGCCTCCCCATGCCGGATCTCCCGCCCATCCCCGTACGCACCACCAGCGAGACCCTCAAAGACAACGCCGCCTGGACCAAAGAATATGTGGGCCCGTGGGTCAGTAGACGACTGCGTGGGGTCTCTTCGGGCGATAACTTGAGCGCACGCTGGCCAAGCCTGCGATCCCCGCTGGTCTAGAAGCCGCTGGCCCAGAATCCGCTGGTCTAGAAGCCGCCCGGATCCCCAAAAGCTCGGCGAACCTCGACCCCCAAGAGCTCGGCGGACCTCGACCCCCAAGAGCTCGGTCCCTAAAGATACGTAGTAACTACCGATGTATTGCTACCGACCCATCCGTAACCTCGAAGCACTGGCATTGCGAAAAACCCCATGGGGAAACAGTGGGGGAGCGTTGGGGGAGGAACAGGAAATGGTCTTATTTGGTGGAGCCTTATTTGGTGGAGCTGCGATGGAGTCTGGACAAGGGATAAATCTCGAGTCTGGATACTCGGCGCCGCAGCAAAAGCAAACGCAGCAGCACGGTTTGGTTGCTGTGGGAAACGGCTCGGAGGCGCAGCTACCGGGGGCGGCTCACCACGATATTCGTGGAATCTGGCCCATCGAGCTCAGTTTTTCTTCCTAAGCTCCGCAACTTAGCTTCCCAAACTAACGGCCAGACCTGAGCGGCGGGAAGCTGCCAAGGGGCTGGGACTGGCGGGACGGCGTCGTGCATTCAGTTGTGCATTCGTGGGGTTCCACGCAGTGACGGCGCAGTGAGAATACAGAAAAGAATCAGTGCGGAGCCATTGGGGGACGCACAGGCGGGGCGCGAAAACATCTTTCACGCCCTGCGTGTGTGTTTAATGCAGGGCATGATATGGGCCAATTAGGGTTAATCGCTCCCTTGCATCTAGACTGGTTAGGCGCTAGGTAGCGCGGAGCGTGTGCAATTGCTCCGGTTTGCGGTGATTATCCTCCCGCGGGCCGGTAGTTAGGGGCTCAAGTTGCGTGCATTCGGGTATTCGCCGGACGGTCACCTCCTCATCATCATGTAAATGACGACGGGGAATCATGCTGTCCAAGGGCGGACGCTGCCTACTCGCACGGTTTACACCAGTGAACCGTATTCATACATTTATTAGGAGTGATCATGGCAGCTCATTGCCAGGTGACTGGAGCCGAGCCGGGCTTCGGACATAGCATTTCGCACTCGCACCGCCGCAACAAGCGTCGGTTCGATCCGAATATCCAGAAGAAGCGCTACTGGGTTCCGTCCTTGCGCCGCAACGTTACGTTGCAGCTTTCCGTCAAGGGCATCAAGACCATCGACGTTCGCGGCATTGACGCTGTCGTCGCAGAAATTCTCGCTCGTGGGGTGAAGCTCTAGTGGCAAAAGACAAGGACGTACGTCCGATCATCAAGCTCAAGAGCACCGCGGGCACTGGTTTCACGTACGTAACTCGTAAGAACCGTCGTAACACTCCGGACCGTTTGGTTCTGAAGAAGTACGATCCCAAGATCCGTCAGCACGTCGAATTCCGAGAGGAGCGCTAAGACTATGGCTAAGAAGTCCATGATCGCGAAGAACGAGCAGCGCAAGGTTATCGTCGAGCGTTACGCCGAAAAGCGTCTCGCCCTGAAGAAGGCCCTCGTTAGCCCTACCTCCACCGACGAAGAGCGCGAAGCGGCCCGCCTGGGCCTGCAGAAGCTCCCCCGCAACGCATCGCCGGTACGTGTTCGTAACCGCGACGCCATTGACGGCCGTCCCCGTGGAACGCTCCAGAAGTTCGGCATCTCCCGTGTACGCTTCCGCAAGATGGCACACGCTGGCGAACTGCCCGGTATCAAGAAGTCCAGCTGGTAATCACTGATTTCCGGTTGTAAATAGGGCGGTGACCTTCGGGTCGCCGCCCTTTTTACTGCCCTTTTGCCGGGGCCAGCTGGTCGAGCTTGTCCAGGCCCAGTAATTTCTGTGGTGTCTCGCGCTGGATGAGCCGTTATTGCGAGAGTTGCTGTCGCGTCGGCGCCCATTTCCTGCAGCATTGCCTAAGATGCGCCATTCCCTAAGCTGCGACGCCGGAATCCTCACCCTTCGCTGTGCCCGACGGCGGTCTCAAGAGCCGCAGCCCGTGTCGACGGGACGGGGTGAACAGCCCGAAATGATCCCAAATTGGCCCCGAATGTGTCGGCTGAGAGCGAAATAACCCTAGAATCCGGGAAATTTGCGTCAAAAATAGGGCAAATTTGCCGGATTTCCGCGGAATTGCTGGTAAGTTCGCTAGCAGTGGTTGACACGCAACCGCGTGGAATTGGATTCACTTTACGTCCAGGAGGACAAACATGGCTAAGAACCGTAGCGAATTGGTTGCTGAAGTTGCTGCAAAGGCTGAGACCAGCCAGACCGCAGTAAACGCTGTTTTGGATGCGCTCTTCTCCGTTTTCGAGAGCTCCGTTGCAGCCGGCGAAAAGATCACCATCCCGGGCTGGCTCTCCATCGAGCGCACCGACCGTGCAGCACGCACCGGCCGTAACCCGCAGACCGGCGAGACCATCCAGATCGCAGCAGGCCACAGCGTGAAGCTCTCCGCTGGCTCCAAGCTGAAGGCTGCTGTCAAGAAGTAATTTCTTCACAGTTCCTTTGAAGGCGGTCGGCATCAGCTGGCCGCCTTCAAGCTTTTAAGTCAGCTTTTAGGCCAGCACCTTTTGGGCCATCACTGAGTCTGGAATTTTTCTCCGCATTGTCCCTGCTTTTATCTCAGCACTGTGCAGTAGCAGGCACGGCAGCCTCGGTGCTGGAGGTCCACTCCTGACTCTTCAAGGCTCTGCTGGGGTCTTCTTGCGCTTTCCTGTGAGATCCCTGATTCGCCCGATGTTCACTGGGTGCAGGAGAATAGAGGGGTGCCACCCGTAGACTCTGCCCCCGCCACCACCGTCCGTACCTCTGCGCCATCCCGCGGAGGTACTTTTGACAACGGAATTCCCAGCTATTGGTGGTGGCTCGGACTCGCGACAGCTATGGCCGCAGTGGTGCTGGCGCTCCTGTGGACAGGCGCCACAGCCGTCCAGCTACTGGCCGATCCGGGGGCATTCACACGATGGGGCCTGCCGTTGGCCACCACCATCCACAACTTGGCATTGTCCTCGGTCATTGGTGCCCTCGTGTTCGCCGTGGTCATCCTGCCCAAGGATCTCAAGCAACACCGACCGCACTCCGGTCGGCAACAAGAAGACGCTGCCAAGCGCAAAGCTGTCCCCGAGCATCCTGCCTTTACCCGGGCCATGACGCTCGCCATGGTGGCTGGCGGGGTCTGGACCATCTCCGCGATCGCCGTGCTGGTACTGACATATTCCAGTATTTCCGGACTCCCATTGACCGGTAACAGTGAATACACCAACATGCTGGTGTTCTTTATGACGGAGCTGCCCGTGGGGCAAGCCTGGCTGACCATCACCATTGTTGCCGCAGTGGTCACCACACTGGCATTTGGGCTGCGCAACATCAGCGCCTTGGCCGTGCCGCTGGTGCTGGCAATGCTCTCTTTTGTCCCACAAGCCCTGATCGGGCATTCGGCCTCTAGCGCCGATCATAAGGGTGCTGTGAACTCTCTGTTCCTGCACATCACCGGAGCCTCATTCTGGGTGGGTGGCATCATCGTTCTGGTGGTTGTTTCGGGTGTTTTGGGCAAGATCACGGCCCAAACTCTCAAACGTTTCTCCGCCTTGGCACTCTTCGCTTTCGTGGCAGTTGCAGGTTCCGGCATCATCAACGGTGCCATCCGCATCACCAACTGGCACGATCTCTTCTACTCCTCCTACGGACAACTGATTCTGGCGAAGTTTGCTGCCACTGTTGTCCTAGGCGTCATTGGCTACATGCACCGGGAATGGATCATTCCGCGCCTTGAGGGCGGCAAGAAGGAGAACGGGAAGACCCGCCGCCTGCTGTGGCAACTCATTTTTGTTGAACTGCTAGTCATGGGCATTGTCAGCGGCATTGCCGTTGGCCTGGGTCGATCCGCCCCACCACAGTCACGCGAGTTGTCCGCGACAGCCCTGACGCCTGCGCAGATCCTCACTGGCTACCCGCTGCCCCCGGAGCTTGAGTTTTCCCGTTGGTTCACGGAATGGCGGATGGACTGGCTGTGGGTGTTCTTTGCCGTCTTGGCTGGCGCCGCCTACCTCATGGGGATCATGAAGCTGCGCAAACGCGGTGACAAATGGTCGGTGCTACGCAGCGCTTCGTGGTTCGTTGGTCTGCTGGCGCTGGTCTACATCACCTCCGGTGGCCCGGCCGTGTACGGTGCCGTCACGTTCAGCGCCCACATGGTAGAGCACATGGCGTTGATGGCCATTGCGCCGCTGTTCCTCGCTCTGGGATCGCCCATTTCACTTGCCTTGCAGGCACTAACACCCCGCAGGGACGGTTCTCGTGGGATCCGAGAATGGATCCTGGTGCTCGTACACTCCCGGTATTCCAAGGTCATCACGCACCCGCTCTTCGCTGCCGCAAACTTCTCCGGCAGCCTGATCCTGTTCTACTACTCCCCAGCGTTCAACTTGGCCATGAAATACCATGTCGGTCACGAGCTGATGATCATCCACTTCTCGCTCACTGGCTACATCTTCGTGCAGAGCATGATTGGCGCCGACCCGCTCCCCACCCGAGCTCCCTACCCGCTGCGTCTGCTGCTACTGCTGGCCACTATGGCGTTCCACGCCTTCTTCGGTGTCTCGCTCATGATGGCCACGGGGCTGCTCTCCGGGGAGTACTTCGGCAACATGGGCCGGCCCTGGGGTGATGGGGCTCTGGTTGATCAGCAAACCGCCGGCGGCATCGCTTGGGGTGTGGGAGAGTTCCCCACCCTCATGATCGCCCTGGGAGTGGCCTATATGTGGGCAAAGTCCGATGCGCGCGAGACTAAACGCAAGGACCGGGCGGCCGACAGGAATAAGGACGCCGAATTGGGCGCTTACAATGACATGTTCGCCCAACTGGCGGCCCGTGATAATGCCATGGCACAATCGGGCCGTGGACCGGCATTGCCGCATCTGCATCACACGCAGGAACGCTCCGAACAAGGCGCAGCCGGCAACACCGCAGGTGTCGCCGAAGACGGTAAGAACAGCAAGAGCAGCAAGAACAGTAGCAGTAAGACTAGTAACACCGAAGACAGTAAAACTCGTGAGCCGGAGAACCCGGCCAGATCGCAAGGAGAAGCGAACTAGTGGATTCCGCAACGAAAACCACCCCTGCCGCAGCCAAGTCTGTCAGGGTCAGGGCCTCTGAGCTTGAAGGCCGCGGCTGGTTGAACACCGGTGGTGTGGAGCTGAACCTGGAGAAGCTGCGCGGCAAGATCGTGCTGCTGGATTTCTGGACCTTCTGCTGCATCAACTGCCTGCACGTTCTTGATGAGCTGCGCCCCTTGGAAGAGGAATACAAGGACGTCTTGGTGACGGTCGGTGTGCATTCGCCCAAGTTCGAGCACGAAGCTGACCCCGTTGCCCTGGCCGCGGCCGTTGAGCGTTACGAGATTCACCACCCAGTTCTGGATGACCCCGAGCTGGTCACCTGGCAGGCATACTCGGCCCGGGCCTGGCCCACGCTGGTGGTTGTGGACCCCGAAGGCTACATCGTGGCGCACATGTCAGGTGAGGGCCATGCTGCTGGCTTGGCCTCGTTCATTCCTGAGCTGATCGCCGAACACGAGGCCAAGGGCACCTTGCACCGCGGTGACGGCCCGTACGTTGCCCCGGAACCGGTGTCCCGTGACCTGCGTTTCCCCGGTAAGGTCCTGCCATTAGCCACGGGCAACTTCCTGGTCTCGGACACCGGCCATCACCGCCTCGTGGAAACGGGCCCTGATCTGGCTACCGTTGTTCGCACCATTGGCTCCGGCACCAAGGGCTACCTTGACGGCGCGGCCGAGGATGCACAGTTCAACGAACCTCACGGACTGGCCCTGCTCCCGGCTGAGCTGGCCGCCGCGGTGGGCTACGACGTCGTCGTGGCTGACTCGGTAAACCACCGCCTCCGCGGAGTCACCTTGGCCACCGGCGCCGTGCGCACCCTTGCCGGCAACGGCGTCCAGCGCCTCTTGGAGGCGGGCCCTGCCCGAGTGAACGACGACGGCGCAGCAGCCTCTGAGACGTTCCTCGGCACCGCGCCGCTAGAGGTCGCGCTTTCTTCGCCGTGGGATGTTGCCTATTCAACAGTGCTGAAGACGGTGGTTATCGCCATGGCTGGGACCCACCAGATCTTTGACTTTGATCCGTCTAGCGGTGCGGTCACCGTGGTGGCTGGCAATGGTCTCGAGGGATTGTTGGACGGGCCGGCCGATCAGGCTTGGTTTGCCCAGCCTTCCGGACTCACCGAAGATGCCCAAGGCAATATCTGGGTAGCTGATTCGGAAACCTCCGCCTTGCGTGTTCTGAAGTTCGCGAGCGACGGGGAAGCAGGAGTCATAACGGCGAGTGTTGAGACGGCCATCGGCGAGGGGCTCTTTGACTTCGGTTTCCGTGATGGCGAGGCCGATCAGGCGCGTCTGCAGCACCCCTTGGGAGTTGCCGTGCTGCCTGATGGTTCGGTAGCTATTGCGGACACTTACAACGGTGCTGTGCGTCGCTACGATCCGGCCACCAAGACTGTCAGTACCTTGGCTCGCGGTCTGGCTGAACCTAGCGATGTCTTGCTGGATGAAACTGGCGAGGTGCCGTTGCTCATTGTGGTTGAGTCCAACCAGCACCAGCTGATTCGCCTTCCTCTGCCCAAGAACGCGTTGCAGGTTGATGAGGGTGCTGTTCAGACGCAGCGCCCCAAGACCGATGTGGCTCCGGGCGAATTGCAGCTGACCATCAACTTCTCCGCGCCGACAGGACAAAAGCTTGATGACCGCTGGGGTGACCCCACCCAGTTGAAGGTTTCCTCCACGCCGCCGGAACTGTTGATCAGCGGTGGCGGAACCTCCGTGGGCCTGCAGCGGACGCTGGTACTTGCAGCCGACGTTCCTGAGGGAGTTCTGCACTTGACCGCCCGTGCCGCAGCCTGCGACGGCCCAGAAGACGCCAATGGTGAGATCCCGGACCATGCCGCGTGCCACCTGTACCAGCAGGACTGGGGCATTCCGGTACTGCTGAACGCAGAAGGAGTCTCGGAACTGGCGCTGGACCTGCGCGGACTCTAGCGCTGACGCAGGGCCACAAATGAGTAGCTCCGGGAAGATCATTGATCTCCCGGAGCTACTCATTTAAGCGCTACAGTGTGAGACGAAATTTACCTGCGCACATCCCTGCGTGTCCCTGCGCGAGCGTCTCTACCGGGGCGGCTATACGCTCAGGATAGTCGCCCGGGCAGTTTGGGCCGCAGCCTCGGCGGGATCGGCCACCGGCATCAGCCAGCCCTATGCGGTGCGCATGTTCGGCACCAAGGAAAATCTCTTCCTTGAGGCGATGGACAGGGCGATGGGCAAACTGTTCGTGACGTTCCGTGCCGTAATTTCCGAGTACGACGCCGGTCAGCTCACCACCGAGGTGGCCGCCCTCGAACCATCCATGGATGACACACGTGGCGGGCATCTTGCAGGCCTGATGGGCCGAGCTTACGCTGACTTGATTCAAGACCGCGGGATCCTGTTGCTACTGATGCAGTCGTTTGTCTCCGGCCATGAGCCGGTCATTGGTCCGCGTGCCCGGGACGGCTTCCTGGCTCTCTATGAGCTGGTGCGCGATGAGGCCGACCTAGGAGCCCACCACGCATCGGACTTCCTCGCGCAGGGCATGCTGATGAACACGCTCATCAGCTTGCGGATGCCCGAGCTCTTCGACTCCAGCGCCGTGGCCAACGATCTACTCAAGTGCACCATGAAGACCAAATTGGACGTGGTGTTGGCCGCCAGCCAGGCTCACCCGCGTATCAGCTGAACCGGGAGTTCTAGTACTCCACCACCGGGGTAACCACCACGTTGTTCCCCGTGATGGTCAGCTTGGCTGTGAAGCCAAAATTCTTGGGCTGTTTGACGGGGGAGATCAGACCCGTGAAAAGGTCCTGCTCCTCGTATTCCACCTGAGCCTTTACCTTCAGCGGTGCCACAACCCACTGACCACCAAACGGTGAGATGGCGATGGGTGGGTATTCCACAATGGACCATTTCACCGGGGAGACTACCCGGTTGTTGGTTTCAGCGGTCATGGGGCACCCGGTAGGCATCAACACCGCTTGCTTGGCGCAGGCGTCCAAGTATTTGCGGATGGTGCCGTCAACTTGGGACAGGAGATCGCTGGTGGGTCCTGTTGCGAGGCTCACCGTGGCATTTGATTCACCGGCCGCCGTGACGGTGCGAGTCACTGGGGGAGCGGCAAAGAGAGGCGAACGGTACTCCATCTCGTAGCTGCCGGGGTAGAACACGGCAAAGGTGTTACTGCCATCGGGCATGTTGGCGTCAGCGCCGTTGATGCTGGCCTGATTGGCGTTGACCACCGAGGCGTTGATGACAGGCAAGGTGGTTGGAACCATGGTCCAGCTGTCAAAGAACAGCCAGTGCTTCTCGCCCGGAGCGAGCAGGAAATCTGTGCTCAGCGCGGTATCGCCAACCTTGTAATTAACAGTGACTTTCTTCCGGTCATCGGGGGCGGGCACGGCTTCGGCGATGCTGACATCTTTCAAAGCCTCTTGAGATTTCGCTAAGGCTTCGCCGTCCAAGGCTGCCGCATTGGCGCCGGGCACCTTGGCTTGCGAGAGGCCAAGTGCTGTAGCGCCGTCGCCTGCTTTTAGGGCAGCCAAGTAGTTGGCCACGGTCTTTTCGGGGCCAAAATCCTTGGCGTTGACCATGGAGATGGTCACGATGGACGCGGCGATACCGAGCAGGAAGATCAACAGCCAGATGGCAGCGATCTTGATGAGTTTGGTCCCGTTCTTCACGCCGTCAACTGTACCGGCTCTGGGAGCTGGGGCATGAACCTGAGGTTCTTGGCTAACGCTCATGCTGTCTCCTCTGCCGCCCGGTTAGCGACGGCGTTTTCGAGGCGCTGTCCCGAAGATGTCGCGCATCAGATTACGGCCAAGGGAGGAGCCCATGGAACGGACCATGCTTTTCAGTCCGCCGCCCAAAGCCCCACCCAAGGCGCCGATGACGTCTGAGGCGATGCCGCCGTCGTTCGCGGGAGCAGGAAGCGCAACGGGAGGCGGCGGTGGTGGCAGCGGGGTGCCCACGGCCGGTCCGGTGCTCGGTGTAGGGGCGGGCGAAGCTGTGGGCGCCTGCAACTTCTCGTAGGCGGAGACCGGGTCGACGGCGGTGCCATAGGTGGGCAGCAGCGCTGAGGCGGCGATAACGGCCTTGACGGTCGCCTCGGAGCTGGGCCCCATGACGGAACCGGGGGCGCGCAGACGGGTCAGGGCCACCGGGGTCGGGGCGCCATTTTCATTCATGACCGTGACCACGGCCTCACCAATGCCGGCGCTGGTCAGCACTTCCTCAAGATCGTAATCGTTGATGGGGAACGTGGAGACCGTGGCCTTGAGCGCCTTGGCGTCCTCGGGAGTGAAGGCACGAAGGGCGTGCTGGACGCGGTTGGCCAGCTGGGCCAGGACATCGGCCGGGACGTCCTTGGGAGTCTGGGTGACGAAGAAGATCCCCACGCCCTTGGAACGAATGAGCCGGACCGTCTGGGTGATGGCGTTCAGGAATGCCTTGCTGGCGCCGTTGAACAGCAGGTGCGCTTCGTCGAAGAAGAACACCAGCTTGGGTTTGTCGGCGTCGCCAATCTCGGGCAGATCGCGGAACAAATCGGCCAGCAGCCACATGAGGAAGGTGGAGAACAGCAGCGGCTTGTCTTGGATGCTGGGCAGTTCCAGGCAAGTGATGACGCCGCGGCCGTCGGGGGCCGTGCGCAGCAGCTCGGCGGTGTCGAACTCGGGCATGCCAAAGAACTCGCCCATGCCTTGGGCGTCGAGGGTGATCAGGTTACGCAGGATGACGCCGGCCGTGGCCTTGGAGAGCCCGCCCAGGTCCTTCAGGTCCGCCTTGCCCTCGTCGGAGGTGAGGAACGCGATGACGGCGCGCAGATCCTTCAGATCGTAAAGTTCCAAGCCTTTGGTGTCCGCGTAATGGAACACGAGCTGCAGGCTGGATTCCTGCGTTTCGTTCAGGTCTAGGACGCGGGCCAACAGGATGGGGCCAAAGGAGGTGATGGTGGCACGCACCGGGACGCCATTGCCATTACCGCCTAGGGCGAGGAACTCCACGGGGAACGCCTTGGACTCCCATTGCTGACCCAAGGCCTGGGTGCGGGCCGTGAGCTTTTCACTGCCCTCTGCGGCGGTGGTTAGGCCGGTGAGATCGCCCTTGATGTCGGCCATGAAGACCGGGACGCCAGCTGTGGAGAGCTGTTCGGCGATCATGTGCAGCGTGACGGTCTTGCCCGTCCCTGTAGCGCCGGCAACGAGCCCGTGCCGGTTCATCATGGCCAGCGGTAGGGAGACTTGAGCCTCGGGGTGAATTTCGCCGTCAATCATGGCTGCACCCAGCGCGATAGATGAACCGCTGAAGGTGTAGCCGGCCTGAAGCGCGGAAATGAGTTCTGCCGGGGTCTTGGTAGCCATAATCACAGCGTACCGTGGCTCATATTCCGAGCGCGGTAACTGGTGCCAGGTGGTGCCGTGCCGTCTTCGCTGAGGAGGTCCTGATCAGCCGAGCAGGAAGGCCACGGCAAACATGGCGGGAATGGCTAAGACCGTGGTGAGCAGGACGGTGTCCTTGGCCACCGCGACGCCAACTTGGTAGCGCTGCGCGGTCACGTACACGTTCTGTGCCGTGGGCAGCGCTGCGGCAACCACGATGGCGAACAGTCCGGCCCCGTCCATGCCGAGGACAAAGTGCCCCAACAGATAGGCGACGAGTGGGTGCAGCAGAAGTTTGAAGGACGTGGCCAGCAGAATGTCGGGGCGCCGCCCGTCCTCAGCCGAGAGGGGCTTGGTGGTGCCCAGTGACATGCCAAAGGCGATCAAGATCGCTGGGATGGCTGCTCCGGCAATGAGATGAAGTGGTTCAGCGACGAGGCTGGGCAGCTGCCAGCTGGTCGCGGCTAGGACGAGGCCCACGGCGGTTCCTAGGATCATGGGGTTGCTGATGATCTGGAGCAGGATCCGTCCGGGGGTGGCTCGCCGTCCGCTGGTGAGGCTGTCCAGCACCATGAGGTAGACGGGGGTGTAGAACGCCAACTGAAAAACAAGGACGGGGGCGATCAAGGCGGCGTCGCCCAGAACGTAGGCCGCGATGGGGATACCGAGGTTGGCGGCGTTGGCCGTGGAGGAAGACATGGCCGCGAGCAGTGACTCGGCGACGGGCCGTTTGAGCCAGAACTTTACGATCACCAAGAATATGAGGGCGGTGGTGACGGCACTGCTGGCAGCCACGAGTAGGGGTTCGGCAAAAACGGTGTGTAGATCTGCGCGGGCCAGAGTTTCCACTAGGAGTGCCGGGCTGGCGACAAAGAACGACAGGCGGCTCAGCACCATTTGCGCGTTGTCGCCGAGAACTTTTTTGCGGCCGACAAACCAGCCCACCAAGATGACCAGCCAAACAACCGAAAAGCCCTCGATGACGGCTAACACGGGGTTCCTGGTGCTGCGGCTTTTACAGTTGGCACTCCCCCAGACTAAACAGTGATGCTCGCTGTCCGCACATCAGTCCGCAGGCCGGGACAAAAAAAGGCAGAACGGGCAGGGTTGGGCCGTCGTTTAGCTACGCAGTTGTTTGGCTGCGCAGTTGTTTAGCTGCGCAGTTGCTTGGCTTAGAGGGCCAGCGCGGGGCGGAGGAGGCCCTCGGTGATGGCTTCGGCCGGGTCTGTGCCCAGGTGCACAATCTTGTTCTGGGCATCGACGTGAACTACGGAGGGCACATAGTCGCGCGCCTCGGCTTCGCTCATCTGGGCGTAGGTCATCAAGATGACCAGATCGCCAACATTAACGAGGTGGGCGGCTGCGCCATTGATGCCAATGACGCCGGAACCGCGCTCGCCGGGGATGGTGTAGGTTTCCAGGCGGGAACCGTTGGTGATGTCCACAATGGAGACCAGCTCGCCGGGCAAAATGTCGGCAGCGTCCAGTAGATCTGCGTCCACGGTCACGGAGCCGACGTAGTGCAGATCGGCGTGGGTGACGGTTGCGCGGTGAATCTTGGATTTAAACATGGTTCGATTCATAACCCCACTAGTCTACCGTGCCGGGGTGTGGCTTGGCTGTGAGCTAAATTACCGCCTGCTGACCGGGGTGAGTTTGCGGCCCATGATGGCCCGCGTCAGGGCGTCCACAACTTCGGTGTTGGCCAACGGATTGCGGATCAGGGTGAAGTCCACATCGCCCACCGGCGGCAAATCAAAGCGCTTGGTGATGATTTTTAGGTCTTCCGGAACCAGCGACGTCGGCATCACCGCAATGCCGATCCCTGCCCGTAATGCTGCCAGGACCCCGCTGATCTGCTTGGTGGTGCACGTGACTTGCCACGTGCGCCCGGCGTCCTCGAGCGCATCGAGGGCAAGTTTGCGGCTCAGGCTCGGGGCGGGATACACGATGACCGGAACCGGCGCGCCGGGCTCGAGGACCGTTTCTTCCAGGCCCACCCACGCAAAGGTGTCCTGTTTAACCACTTCGCCTTCCTGCGTGCCAGACACCCACTTCACAAACACCAGATCCAGCGCGCCGGCCTTCAGTCGGCGATGTAGTTGATCGCTTTGGCTGACGGTGAGTTCTAAGTTGATTTGCGGATACAGCTGGCGGAATTCGCGCAGGATCCGCGGTAGGCCGGTGATCGCCAAATCGTCGGCGGTGCCAAACCGCAGCCGGCCACGCATGGCAGCACCGGAAAAGTAGCGGGTGGCCAGATCGTTGGCGGCCAAGATGGTGCGGGCAAAACCGGCCATGGCATCGCCGTTATCGGTCAGGCGGACCTGGCGGGTATCGCGGGTAACCAAGGCGCGCCCTGCCGCTTGCTCTAGCTTGCGCACATGTTGGCTGACAGTGGGCTGGCTAATCCCGAGCCGTTCTGCGGCGCGGGTGAAGTTGCGGGTTTCTGCCAACGCTAGGAAGCTCTTGAGTTGGATGGGATCAAACATCGGGGCGTCGGCCATGGTCGGACTCCTGTAACTATTACGAATCTCAATAGTATTTATAGGCACCATACCCTTTTATTATGAATTGGAGCTGCCTAGGGTTGGGAAGGTAACCACACCCATCCTCGAGTCTCAGGACTAACGCGTTGACGCCCCCATCAGCAGAACCGAATGCTGCCCTGACCGCCCCCATCAACCTCGTCACCACACGCCCGCCGTGGAGCCAGACCTTTTCCTCGCTGAAAATCCGCAACTACCGCATCTTTGCTTCCGCGAATTTGCTGGCCGTCATTGCCGTGTGGATGCAGCGGGTGGCGCAGGACTGGATGGTCCTAGAACTCTCGGGTTCGGTGACCGCCGTCGGAATCACCGTCTTCATGCAGTTCATCCCCTCACTTCTGCTGATGCCACTCGGCGGAATTCTGGCCGACAGGTATTCCAAGCGTCTAATCCTGATGATCAGCCAAGGCGCCGCAGGAATACTGGCCGCCACGATGGCTGTGCTCGCGCTGACAGGAAACCTGGCGGTGTGGCACATTTACGTCATCGCCTTTGTTCTTGGTCTGGTGGTGGTGGCCGATCAGCCCGCCCGCCAAGTGTTCGTCAACGAGTTGGTGGGCCCGCGGCAGTTGCGCAACGCTATCAGCCTGAACTCCTCGATTTTCCAGATGGGCGGCATGATCGGTCCGGCCATCAGCGGTGTCCTCATCATGGCGGTGGGTGGCGGCTGGGCCTTTGCCGCGAATGCGCTCGCGTGCACCATCACAGTGGTTTCGCTGACGCTGATCCGCAAGCAGGACCTGGTGCAGATGCCGCCGGTGAAGCGAGCCAAGGGGCAGCTCATGGAGGGCGTCCGCTACCTCTTGAAAAAACCCACCATCTTCTGGCCAGCCGTCATGGCGGCGGTCTTTGCCGTGTTTGGGCTGAGCCTGGCAGTGCTGATGGCGGCCTACGCCAACAACGTGTTCGACGCCGGTGCCGGAGGCTACGGCCTGCTGAATACTCTCGTTGCGCTCGGCGCCCTAGGTGGAGCCATTGCCTCCACCCGCTTCGCTACCCTGCGCCTTCGCGGTGTCATGGCGGCGGCAGGTAGCTATGGGATTGTGCTGATGATCGCTTCTGCAGCGCCGAACATGGTCACCTTTGGAGCCGTCATGGTGGTGGCCGGATTCGCATCGCTGCTGTTTCTGACCAGCGCTAATCAGCTAGTTCAGATGTCTACGAATGTATCGATTCGTGGGCGCGTCATGAGCCTGTACATCATGGTCTTGATTGGGGGCCAAGCCCTAGGTGGTCCGCTCATGGGTTGGCTCGCCGAACACTGGGGCGTGCAATGGGCTACCTTGATTGCTGGCGGAATGCCCGCCCTGGCCGCCGTGGTGATCGGCTTGATTCTGGCCAAGCGCGGACAGCTGACGCTGCGCGTGAATCTGCGCAGCGTCAGGAACCCGGTGTTCATTGTCCCCAAGCTCGGCTGAGCCACCGAGCCTAACCGTCTAAACCTAACCGTCTGTGAGCGGCAGGTGCGGGTAGCTTTCCTCACGGTGCTGGAACTCAAGGATCGCAGGGTTGACGATGACGCCGTCGGATATTTCAATGGCACGGGTGATGGTGTCCGATTCAGCCCACGCCTCCCGCCCGGCCATAACAGGTTCGATAAACGGGATGAGACCCTCGCTGATTTCCCAGGTGGCGGAGTTCCACAGATAACTGGGGCTGTGGTCAACGGCGTAGTAGTTAATGTACTCACCCACGGTAAACATGGGATCGGTGAAGGTGGTGTTGCGGGCCCAGCTAAAGCCCATGCCCTCGTCGCAGGAGACATCCACGATCAAGCTGCCGGGCCGGAACGCGTCCAGATCGGCTTCCGTCAGGTAGGTCATGGGCGCGTTGGGGTCCTGCAGGGTGCAGTTCACCACGATGTTGGCCTCAGCCAAGAAAGTACTGAGCGGAACATCGCCGTCCTCCACCATGACAAAACCGGTGTGGGGGGCATCGGGCGCAAAATCGAACTGCACCATTTCGGCCGAGTGAATGGGAGAAGCCACGGCTGCAACATTGCGGCTGGTCAAGACCTGCACCTCGTGGATGCCCAGCGCATTCAGGGCTGTCACGGCGCCCCGAGCGGTGGCGCCAAAGCCAATCACAACGGCCTTGAGTCGGCGGCCATAATCACCGGTTGAACCCGTCAAGCCCAGTGAATGCATGACGGAGGAGTAGCCTGCGAGCTCGTTGTTCTTGTGGAAAACGTGGAGACCAAAGCCGCCGTCGGGGGCCCAGTGGTTCATGGCTTCAAAGGCAATCAGCGTCAGCTTCTTGTCGATGGCCAGTTGGGTGATGGCCCGGTCCTGGACGCAGTGCGGCCAGCCCCACAGGATCTGCCCGTCCAATAGATCAGCCAGGTCCGAGGCCTGCGGCTTGGGCAGCAGCACGACGTCGGACTGCGCTATGACCTGTTCGCGGGGTGCGACGGCGCCCACCATCGTGGCGAGTACCTCGTCAGTGACCCCAAAACGCAGACCATAGCCTTCCTCAACCGTCATGCGTGCGCGGAGTTCTTCATCCATCCGGGAAAAGTGCTCCGGGTGGATGGGTGCGCGCCGTTCATCGGGCTTGCGGGATTTGCCTATCACTCCCAAGCGCAGCCCAGCTGCCGGGGTGCTCATTTCTTCTTCGCCGGGGTGGGTTTATCAGCAGCAGCTGAGGTGGTTTCGCCGGCTCGTTTGTCGGCGCGCTTTTCCTTGATTGACTTGCTGGACTTCTTCGACGCAGTTTGTCGTGGTGATTTGTCGCCCATGTCAGCTCCCTAAAGGAGGGCAAAATAGCCCCGTAGCCCGACCCTACACGCTTGGGGACGTTAAACGGCTGTTGCCCCGGGAAACGAATCCCGGGGCAACAATCGGTGATACAGAGAGCGGGCGACGGGAATCGAACCCGCGTATCGAGCTTGGGAAGCTAGCGCTCTACCATTGAGCTACGCCCGCATTGAACTTCTTCTTCAGAACCACTGCGGTGAACCGCAGCGTTTGTTCCGGTATTGATTCTAGCCCGATCGTGGGAGTGTTTCTGACCATTTCTGGCCGGTGGTGTTTCGGAGCGCTGACGATCCTGAGCTCATGGACGCTGACCGGGCCCGGCCATCCCGGCGCACCCTAAAGGTGCGTGCCGGATGGGGGCCGAGCTGTGCGCCGCCGAGGGTTAGCTGATGATGGACGCCTTGACTGCGGCGAATTCGGCGTCGGTAAGAGCACCAGATGCGTGCAATGCGGCGAGACGTTCCAACTTGCTCAGCAAGTCATCAGCCGGTGCTGCTGATTCGGGGGCTACTGCCGGAACTGCTGCCGGAACGGGGAGCATCTGTGCCTGCTGCGTAAGTGCCTGCTGCTCGGAAGCTTGCTGCGCAGCCGCCTGCTGGCCTGCGGCCTTGGCGTTGACAGCGTTGCTGGCGGCAGTTGCGGTGCCTGCAATAACAGCCGTCCGAGCTGCGGTTCCTAGCAGGCTGGGGCGTCTATTACGTCGTCCAAAAGCCATGGTGATCTCCTGTGGATAATTACCGCGCCGAACAGGTGCCCTGCCGGTCTCTATATCTTACGCCGGACCGTGGGAGGCGAGCTGAAAACGCAACTGTTGTGACGTCGTCGTACTTTCTGAGGCTGGAGCAGTTTGGGTGGTGCCCAGCGAGGCGGCGTCGGCAGCAAAGGGTGGCTGGCTAGAACACTGGTTCCGGCTTTTTGCCTTGCAGTAGTCGCACGAGTGGCTCGACGTAGCGTGCCGCGACGGGGCCGCCCACGGCCATGATCAACACGTAGGTGGTGGCGAGGGCTGCCAGCTCTACCGGCACTGCTCCGGAGGCGACGGCCAGCCCGGCGATGACGATGGAAAACTCGCCACGGGCAATCAGGGCGGCGCCGGCCCGGGCGCGGCCTGGCACGCCAATGCCTTGTTGCCTGGCCGCCCACCAGCCGGTCACCACCTTCGTGATGGTGGTGACTAGAGCCAGTAACAGTGCCACGCCGAGCACGGGCGGGATGGTGCGTGGATCGGTGTTCAGGCCAAAAAGTACAAAGAACATGGCGGCGAAGAGATCGCGCAGGGGCTCCAGAACACGGGTGGCGTTTTCGGCCGTACCACCGGAAATCGCGATGCCCAAGAGGAAGGCACCCACGGCTGCCGAGACCTGCAGCGCCGAGGCCACCCCCGCCACCAGCAGGGCGGCGCCGAGCAGCTTAAGCAGGAACGATTCCCTGTCGGGGCTGTCCAAAACATTGGAGACCATGTGCCCGTAGCGCAGGGCGCCCAGCAGCACCAGTGTGATGACGGCCAATGAAATTCCGACGGCGGTGAGCCCGCCCAGGAAGGAAACTCCCGATAAAACGGCGGTGAGGATCGGCAAATATGCGGCCATGGCCAGATCCTCGATGACCAAAATGGCCAGCACCACTGGTGTTTCACGGTTTCCCAGCCGGCCCAGATCGCCCAGGACTTTGGCGATGATGCCTGAGGATGAGCTGTAGGTGACGCCCGCCATGACGAGTGCGCCGACCGGTCCCCACCCCAAAATGAGGGCCACGGCAGCTCCGGGCAGCATGTTCAGGATCAGGTCCAGCAGCCCTGCCATCCAGGACTGTTTTAGGCCAGTCACCAGCTCCTTGGCCGTATATTCCAAACCGAGCATAAGTAGCAGGAGGATGACGCCAATCTCGCTGGCAATATGTGCAAATCCGTCAATGCCGCCAAGGTTAACCAAGCCGCCGTCACCAAAGGCCAGACCGCCCAAGAGATACAGCGGCACGGGGGACAAGCCAATACGGCCTGCTAGACGACCTAAGAAACCGAGCCCGAAAAAGACTATGCCGAGCTGGATGAGGGAGAGGGTCGTCGCTTCCATGGCTGGGGCTAGGGGCGAGACTGCAGAATCAGGGCAGCCTCCGCCAGTCCGTCGTCAGTTCCGACAATAACCACCATGTCGCCCACATGCAGGACTTCATCAGGGCGCGGCGAAGCAACCACATCGCCGTCGCGTAGCAACGCCACAATGGAGGCCCCGGTTTGTGTCCGCATTTGGGTGTCTCCCAAGGTGCGTCCAGCAAAGTTGGAACCCTTGCGAATCAGAATCTGGTGGGTGCTGACACCCGCAACATCTTCTTGTTCGGCGCTGAGTTGGGCAATAAGCTGGGCGCTTCCCAGTAACTGTCCCAAGGCAGCGGCCTCCTCCGCGCTGAGCGGAATCGACGCTGCGCACGCGTCAGGGTCATCCATGCGGGAAAGGATCAATTCGGTGTGGCCATCACGATGAGTCACCACGCCAACGCGTCGTCCAGTGGCAAGGCGCAGTTCCCTACGGACACCAATACCTGGAAGAGGAGTCTCTTCAATATTCATGGTTCTCACCTTAGCTGCGCAGATGGAACTACGCGCCCTTGTACAACGCTGAAAAAGGGAAAAATAGTCCCGAATCAATTCTGGCGGGCGGTCTTGGGTCCGAATGCGCTATTTTTAGAGGGTGCTGATCTCTGACCGCGACATACGTGCCGAAATTGACGCCAAGCGGATTGTCTTGGACCCCTACGACCCTGCCATGGTGCAGCCATCAAGTGTTGATGTGCGCATTGACAGGTTCTTCCGACTTTTTGACAACCACCGCTACGCGCACATCGATCCTGCGGAGGAGCAGCCGGAGCTGACCCGGATGATCGAAGTCGATCCCGAGGAAGCCTTTATTTTGCATCCCGGCGAGTTCGCGCTGGCATCCACTTATGAAACCGTCACGCTGCCCGATGACGTGGCTGCACGTCTCGAGGGCAAGTCCTCCCTGGGGCGCCTTGGCCTGCTCACGCACTCCACGGCCGGCTTCATTGACCCAGGTTTCTCCGGCCACATCACCTTGGAACTCTCCAATGTGGCGACCTTGCCCATCAAGCTCTGGCCCGGCATGAAGATCGGCCAACTCTGCTTCTTCCAACTGTCCTCACCGGCCGAGAACCCGTACGGCACCGGCCCTCACCAGAACCGTTACCAGGGTCAGCGCGGCCCGACAGCGTCCAAATCGTTCCAGAATTTCCACCGCACCAAGATCGAGATGGGCGAGTAACTGACATCTGGTCGGTTAACGGCTGGTTGACCTAACGACTTCCAGAACTTACGACGGTGGCCGGTACCTTCCATACAGAAGGTGCCGGCCGCCGTCGTAAGTCAGTTACCTTCATGCGCTGAACTCGAGCTGAGTTTGGCGCATAGACGCCCACGCGCCAGACCCATGCCGGGCTCGGCGCATAAAGAAACGGCGCGAGGGTTATGCGCTGAACTCGAGCTGAGTTTGGCGCATGCGGGTTAGCGGCCGTGCGCCGGGGCCTTGACAGGCAGTAACAGCAGCAGTCCGAGCAGCAGCACCACCAGAATGCCGATGATGCCCCAACGCTGAGCACCGAAGATCAGGATGGAGTACCCGAACAGCTGCGGGGCTAGGAAAGAAACCGCGCGTCCCGTGGTGGCGTAGAGGCCAAACATTTCGCCCTCCTGTCCGTCCGGAGCCAGCCGCCCCATGAACGTTCTGGCCGAGGATTGTGCCGGGCCCACGAACAGGCACAGGATCAGCCCGAACACCCAAAATGCGTTCTTGCCGTCGAGGAAGAGCAGTGCCCCGCCTGAGACGAGCAGGCCCACCAGCGAGGTAACGATGACGGCTTTGGGGCCAAATTTGTCGTCGAAGAAGCCGGCCGACAACGCCCCAAAGGCGGCCACGACATTTCCAGCGATGGCGAAGATCAGTACATCACCGGCCTTGAAGCCAAAAGAGCCCACGGCCAGTACGGCACCAAAAGTGAAGATAGCGGCGAGTCCATCACGGAATATGGCACTGGAAATGAGGAAGTACACGGTGTGACGGTCGGTACGCCACAGCCGCATGATGGTTCGGAAAAGTTCCTTGTAGGACTGGAAGAATCCCACTTTGGGCATATTCGGATCGGGCTTTGATTCGGGGATTGCCAGCAACACCGGGATGGAGAAAACCAGAATCCACAGTGCCGAGAACACGGCTACGGCCCGGTAGGTCATGCCATCGGCGCTGGTGATGCCAAAAATTCCGACGTCAGGCTTGATCAAGGCAAAGTACACGATCAGCAGGGCCACGATGCCGCCGAGGTAGCCCGCCGCCCAACCGAAACCGCTGATGCGCCCGATGGTCTTCTTGGTGGAGATCTGCAACAACATGGCGTTGTAGTTCACGCCGGCGATTTCAAAGAACACGTGGCCGGCGGCAATCAACATGCAGCCAAAGAGCAGGTACGATTCCTGCGGCTGCACGAAGAAGCACGCACCGGTCAGCGCCACCACAATGAGCGTGTTGATACCCAGCCAGAGCTTGCGGCGTCCGCTGTGGTCGGTGCGTTGGCCGGCAACAGGGGCGAATAGTGCAATGGCAAAGCCCGAAATGGACATGGCAAAGGCAAGGGTTGCCGTGGCCTTATCCGCGCCGCCAAAATCGTCGCCTGTCAGGTACAGGGCGGTGAAAATGAAGGTCGTCATGACGGCGTTGAACGCTGCCCCACCCCAGTCCCATAAAGACCACGCCGTGATTTGCCAGATGGTCCCTGGAGTCTTGGTCGTCGCTACGGACAGGGAAGCGGCGGGGGGAGGGTACTCAGTCATAGGGCACATGCTATCTGTCACTACCGGCCCGACGGGGTAAGACAGATGAACATTAAGCGACATCCGCACAGCTAAAGCGCGTGCAACTCGTCCGCAACGCAGTCGCAAAGTAATGGCAAATGCGTTCCGCTAGGCACCGGCCCGGCATTTTCAAAGGGGCCGGGTTGCTAGGATGGGAGGGTCGGGAACCGACTTTAAACCCCGTGATTCGCTCATTTCCAGCCCGAAACATGTGGAGCTCTTAGTGCTGTTTGTCCTCTGTGCGCACGTCATTGTTGCCATTTTCGCGCCCATTTTGTTTACACGATGGGGCCGATCGGCGTTCTATATTCTCGCCGCGGTTCCCGCAATCAGCTTCGGCTGGCTTCTGGCGCAATACAATAATGTGTTTTCCGACACACTTCCCAGCCCGTCATTAGAGATCCTCTGGGTCCCTGTCATGGATCTGGGCCTGTCCTTCAAAATGGACCAATTGTCCTGGCTGATGTCCCTGCTGGTGCTGGGCGTTGGCGCGTTGGTGCTCGCTTACTGCGCCAGATACTTCAAGTCGGACGACGCCGGCCTCGGCGGCTTTGGTGCCCAGCTGCTCGCTTTCGCCGGGGCCATGTTTGGTCTGGTAACAGCCGACAACCTCATTCTTTTGTTTATTTTCTGGGAACTGACAACAGTCCTTTCCTACCTGCTGATTGGTTACGCGCGAACCCGTATCGCGGCTAGAAGAGCAGCCCTGCAGGCTCTGATCGTGACAACCTTCGGCGGCTTGGCCATGCTGGTGGGCCTGATCATGGTGGGCGAAACCGCCGGCACCTACAGTATTTCGGCAGTCTTGGCGCAGGCGCCCGAGCTGATGGCCGCCGTCGGAAGTTCCAAGACGGTACTGAATATTGGGATCGCCCTGCTCTTGGTCGGGGCGGTCACTAAATCGGCCCTGCTGCCATTCCACTTCTGGTTGCCGGGCGCCATGGCAGCGCCCACGCCGGTAAGTGCTTATCTGCATGCGGCAGCCATGGTGAAGGCTGGAATTTACCTCATTGCGCGTTTGGCGCCGGGATTCTCGCAGAGCGAATACTGGCAGACCATGATTGTGGTGCTTGGGCTGAGCACCATGCTTTTGGGCGGCTGGCGTGCTCTGCGCCAGTATGACCTGAAATTGATTCTGGCCTATGGAACCGTCAGTCAGCTCGGTTTTATTGCCTTGGTGGTTGGCTTGGGCGGGCAGGAAGCGGCCATGGCGGGCATGGCCATGGTGCTTGCGCATGGTCTGTTCAAGGCCTCCTTGTTCCTTGTTGTAGGCATCATTGACCACCAGAGTGGAACCCGCGATATCCGTGAACTCTCCGGAGTCTTCAAATCCGCACCGAAACTGGGTGTGGTGGCCTTGGTCGGTGCCGCGTCCATGGCAGGGCTTCCGCCCATGGCCGGTTTTGTTGCAAAGGAAGGCATCTTCCAGGCCTTTATTGCCTCCGCCATGCACGGGCCCGCGGGGGCGAGTGTGGGTTGGATCGTCCTCGTGGGAATGGTCCTTGGCTCTGTTCTGACCTTCGCCTACAGTGCCCGGTTCATGTGGGGAGGCTTCGCGAGTAAGTCCAAGGGTATGGCGACGGTGTTCAAGCCGATCGGGTGGCCGTTCCTCGCTGCACCAGCTCTTCTGAGCCTGTTGACGCTGGGCTACGGCATGTTCCCGCAAACTGTTGAACGCTGGATCAAGCCCTACAGTGACCAGTTCCCCGCATATGACCCAAATGGCATACATCTACTTTTGTGGCATGGTTTCACCCCTGCTCTGGGGCTCAGTGCCATTGTGATTCTCCTCGGAATCGCCCTGTTCTGGGCGCGGACCAAGGTGGAAGCATTCCAAGCGATGACGCCTTCGCCGATGGACTTTGAGCGAGGTTACCGGCAGGGCATTGTGCTTTTGGATGCCGTCGCCATTTGGGTCACGGGCCGCACCCAGCGTGGTTCGCTGTTCTTCTACCTTGCCGTCATCTTGTCCACTGCGATGGCTTCTGTCCTAGCCGTTCTGCTCTTGACCGAACAGAACTGGAGTAACGATCTCTACTTTGTAGACCCCACCTCGCCCTTCCAAATTGTTGCTGGCGCGGTTGTGGTCATCGGCGCCATTGCCGCGGCCAGGGCCAACAAGCGGTTCATGGCCGTACTCATGGTTTCGGTGACAGGCTACGGGATTGCGCTGATCTTTGCCCTGCAGGGGGCGCCTGACCTCGCCTTGACCCAGATGCTCGTGGAAACGATCGTTCTCGTGGCCTTCGTGCTGGCTATGCGCTCCCTGCCACCTAGGCTGATGGAACGCAAACAGGTAGGCAGTCACCGCACGGCGCGGGTGATCCTCGGCATTGGCTTCGGCGCAACCATGGTGGGCGTGGCTATTCTCGCCATGGGTTCACGCATCCACGAACCGGTGAGCCTAGCCCTACCCAAGCTCGCCTACGAGGTGGGCGGCGGACTCAACGTGGTCAATGTGACGCTCGTGGATATCCGCGCGTGGGACACCTTCGGTGAAATTTCCGTTTTGGCCATCGCCGCGACCGGTATAGCCAGCCTGATCTTCGTCAGGGGCCGCGGTCAAAACCTCCCGCGGGCCGTCACGGTAGAAACAGGCAGTATCGGTGGTCTCAAGAAGGTGCCAGGTTTTGGGCCGACCATTGAGATTGCCAAAAAATTCACCGCCTCACCCAGCAACCCCTGGCTCGTGGCCGGGCGCACGCTGGCACCGGAACGGCGCTCCATCATTATTGAAGTGGTCACACGGCTGGTTTTCCACAGCATCATCGTGGTGTCCATTTACCTGTTGTTGGCAGGGCACAATGGCACCGGCGGTGGCTTCGCCGGAGGTCTGGTGGCCGGCCTGGCCCTGACCATCCGCTATCTTGCTGGTGGACGTTTTGAGTTGGCTGAAGCCACAAGAATTTCTGCTGGAACACTGCTGGGTCTTGGGCTCGCCGTGGCCGCATTGACCGGAGCGGTTCCGCTGTTCTTTGGTGGGGAGATTTTCCAAAGCGCCATTATCGCCTTTGACCTTCCCGTCTTTGGACACGTGAAATTTGTAACATCCACTCTCTTCGACATTGGCGTGTATCTGGTGGTGGTGGGCCTGGTTGTCGATGTGCTGCGCAGTCTGGGGTCTGAGATTGACCAACATGAAGAGGGTGGCATGGAAGGTATTGAGATGATCGAGGACGACGAGCCGTTGGAGGCTGGCCGATGAGCGTGAATCTGACTCTTCTGCTGGTCATGGGTGTGCTCTATGCCGTGGGCATCTACTTGTTGCTGGAACGCAGCCTGACGAGGGTTCTGCTCGGCTTGATGCTGCTGACCAACGGCACAAATATCTTGCTCCTCACTACAGGTGGTTACGCCGGACTGGCGCCGATCTTCAATAAAGACATTCCTGCAGATACATATAATGACCCGCTGCCCCAGGCCTTCATTCTGACGTCCATTGTGATTTCCTTCGCCGTGACAGCCTTCATGCTCAGCCTGATCTACAGGTCTTGGTTGCTCAGCCACGCTGACCACATCCAAGTTGACCGCGAAGATATTCGCGTCGCCAAGCAGGAACTGTTCGACGAGGAAGAGGACTCCGAGATCGCCATTGAAGTCTCTGACTTCCACGAGAACAACCAACCGGAGGCAAAACGGGAAACCGTTCCCGGCATCGGTACCAAGAAGGTGGCTCCAGCGCCAGATCCTGATGCGCCCGGAGCTGACACTCCGGAAAATCCCCGAACATCAGAACAGCATGAACAGCCTGGAAAGGATAAGGAATGAACGTTGCAAGTTTTGCCCCGCTCGCTGTCGTCCTGCCTTTCTTGGGAGCGGCCTTAGCGTTTGCACTGATCCGACGGCCGCGCGCCCAGCGCCGGGTCAGCTTGGGCACCATTACGATCACGCTGGGACTAGAAGTCTGGCTGCTGTCCAGCGTTTGGACCACGGGTCCCATCGCCGTCCATTTGGGCGGCTGGTCTCCACCCTTTGGCATCGTCATGGTGGCCGATCAATTCTCCTCACTGCTGCTGGTGATTTCTTCGGCAGTGAGCCTAGCCGTTCTCGCCTATGCAACCGGGCAGGGCGCCGCCGACGGTGAGGAAGGCGGCCCCGTGTCTGTCTTCCACCCCACCTACCTGATCCTGATGGCTGGGGTCTCCAACGCCTTCTTGGCCGGGGACCTCTTCAACCTCTACGTGGGCTTTGAAATCCTCCTCACAGCCAGTTATGTGCTGATGACGCTCGGCGGCACGGGATCCCGAATCCGGGCCGGCATCACCTACGTGGTGGTCAGCGTGGTGTCCTCGCTGCTGTTCCTGATTGCCATTGCCATGATTTACGGGGCCACGGGGACGGTCACGCTGGCAGATCTGGCGGTCAAGCTCGGCGAGCTAGATTCGGGAACTCAAGATCTCTTGCACGTGCTCCTGCTCGTAGCTTTCGGTATCAAGGCCGCAGTGTTCCCGCTGTCATTCTGGCTTCCTGACTCTTACCCAACCGCACCCGCGCCGGTGACGGCGGTGTTTGCCGGGTTGCTAACAAAAGTTGGCGTCTACGCCATTATCCGCACGGAGACGTTGCTGTTTCCCGCGGATCAATTCAATAGCGTGCTGTTAGTGGTTGCCCTGTTGACCATGATTGTGGGGATACTTGGCGCCGTGGCCCAGACGGACATTAAACGTATGTTGTCCTTCACGTTGGTGAGTCACATCGGATACATGATCTTCGGCGTCGGTCTTTCCTCGGTATTGGGACTGGCCGCCACTATTTTCTACGTCATTCACCACATCACCATTCAGACCTCGTTGTTCATGGTGACCGGTCTCATTGAACGGCGCGGTGGCACGTCCTCGATCATGCGTCTAGGCGGGCTGGCAAAACTGTCACCGATCCTGGCGGTGCTGTACTTCATCCCCGCTATGAACCTGGCCGGCATCCCGCCATTCTCCGGGTTCCTAGGCAAACTGGGACTGCTGCAGGCAGGTGTGGCCGACGGTTCACCGTTGGCCTACGCCCTGGTTGTGGGCGGCGTAGTGGCCAGCCTCCTGACACTGCTGGTCATGGCCCGTGTATGGAACCGCGCGTTTTGGCGCAGCACAGTCGACGCCGAAGATCCTGATCCGGTCCTATTGGCCACGGCTCCGGATGCTTCAGGGGAACAAAGCATGCGCGCGCTACGCTCCAGCAAGCACGTGGACGCTACCTCGGGCCGCTTCTCCGGAGACAACGAGATCCCCATCCTGCCAAAGATGATGGTGTACTCAACTATGGGATTGGTGCTGCTCGGGGTTGCCATGACGGTCTTTGCCGGACCGCTCTTTGAACTGAGCCAGGAAGCGGCCACCAGCATGCTCGAACGCACTGACTACATTGAAGCCGTGTTCGGCAGCGGGGCGGGTAAGCCATGAGCCAGTCAACAAGCCACCGGCGCAAGCTAAATGTCCTGCAAAAACTGCCACTGCTGATTTGGCTGGTGGTGGTCTGGGGTGCACTGTGGCAGGACTTTAGTGCCGGCAACCTACTCTTTGGAGCGTTGATTGCGCTGGGTGTTACCCACGCGTTCTATTTGCCGCCCATTGAACTTAGCGGCCGGTTCAACGTGCTGCGTGCGGTGTTATTTATGCTGTGGTTCATGAAGCAGGTGACCATCGCCAGTTTCCATGTGTTGCACTGGTCCGTTGTCAAGGGGCCGAGGATCCGCAACGCCGTCATTGCAGTTCCACTGCGCAGCCCCTCGGATCTGCTCATGACGGCCGTAGGCCATGTGTTGTCGCTGATCCCTGGCTCCTTGGTGGTCGAGGTGGACCGAGGAACGGCGACGCTCTATGTCCATGCCATGAACGCGCCTACGCCAGAAAGTGTTGTGCAGGTGCGTGAAGGCATCCAAGGCATCGAAGCAAGGCTGATCAAGGTCATGGGGACCAAGGCAGAGTTGGCTGCACTCAAAAGCGAACAGGTGGGTTCGCCCATGGTGACTCACGCACAGACCCTGCACGGGCACAGCGGAGCGTCCTACGGTACTGCCAAAGAAACGAACGCGGGGGAGGACCAGTGAGCGCTATGGGTATTGTTGTCATCATTGTTGCTGTCCTGCTCGCACTGGCGGCTGCCGGCACCATTTACAGGATTGCTGCCGGGCCGTCATTGCTGGACCGTGTGATCGCAGCTGATGTGCTGCTCGCCATTTTTGGCGCCGCACTGGCCACGGAAATGGCTATCAACCAACACCTCGATAATCTAGCACTACTGGTGGTGTTGACGGTGATCGGGTTTATTGGATCCGTCACGGTGGCTCGATTTGTGGCGCATAAGAGAGATGACGGATGAACACGTTCATAGATGTCCTGACGGCAATCTGCCTGCTGGTGGGCGCCTTGATGAGCCTTGCAGCAGCTATCGGCCTGCTACGTTTTCCTGACCTCATGAGTCGCATGCACGCAGCCACCAAGCCTCAGGTGTTGGGGTTACTGCTGATGCTGGCAGCTGTCGGGCTGCAAATGCGCGCCTGGGCTTTGCTGCCGATTCTGATGATCGCCTGGCTGTTCCAACTGCTCACGGTGCCGGTGTCCGCGCACATGGTGGGTAGGGCTGGATACCGCACCAAACATCGCCGACCGGAATTGCTTAGTGTCGATGAACTGGACCAGGTTGTGGCCTCCGTCGTGGAGGATGACAGCAACCGCTAAGGGCGTCTGGGGCGTCCCTTGAGGGCGTCTCTTCGCGGTAAGCCGCGTGGCTGCCGGGGAACGCACAAGGCGCCAGCCGCCGTCGTACGTGATCATCAAACGTGTGATCAAACGCGACGGCGAATGACGCCTTGGTGACGATGGAGTGCGCCCCTAAACCTCTTCGGGATGCTTGTTGAAACGCGCAATGGCCTTCTGTGTGGTGCGCCCGGCGAGGGTCTGAATGATGGCGGCAACCACTGAAGAAACCAATGCAAAGGTCAGTGCTGAGCGAAGGCTATTCTCCAAGTCCGCACCATCCTTGGGTGGCTTGTTACCGGTGCTCTTCTCCCAAGCCGTGTCCACGAGCTTGCTGGCCACAAATCCGGCTCCCAAGCTGATGCCGGTTCCGAGCAATTTGAAGACGATGTTCATGAATGACTCCTGCGTAGTTGAGTGAGGTTGACTGGGCTTGCGCGGCAAAAACTCTAGTGTCAGCCTAGCCCTTTTACCGAGACAACAGCAGCCGCCCACTCCGCAATGTATAGGTGATGTCTTGTTGTTATCGCCGTTGTTATCGCACGCATTGGCCCCCGGCAGGGCGCGGGGGTACACTGAATCCGCAATTCAAACACGACAGGGGAGCGTCATCCCATCCTGGGATCCGGCGCTGAGAGTGCGGTTTACCGCAGACCCTCGAACCTGCTCCGGCTAGTACCGGCGAAGGGAGTCGAGTTCTCTTCGGCTGCGCGGAAATACCGCTGTAGCCGCCCCTCCTGAAAAGGAGGAATCATGAGCAAGTCATTCGCGGGCGGAAACGCCACGCAACCAAGTAAGCAAAACAAGCAAGATTCACCGGCGCGCAAGAGTACCTGGCGGGTGGTGGACATCGTTGTGGTCTCCGTTCTCGGCGTTGCCTTGGGAGTCATCTTCTGGCTGTGGTCGGCTGGATACGGTCTGACCAGCGCCATCACCGTTGCGTTCCCGCCTCTTGGCGCGCTGTACGGTGGCGGCTGGTTGATCGCCGGCGTCTTGGGTGGGCTCGTTATCCGCAAACCCGGTGCCGCACTGTATTGCGAACTCATCGCCGCCATGGTCGAAGGACTGCTGGGTACGCACTTTGGCTTTACGGTGCTGCTGTCCGGTCTGGTTCAGGGCCTTGGTGCCGAACTGGGCTTCGCGCTTTTCCGCTACCGCAAATTCAACCTCCCTGTGGCCCTGATTTCCGGCGTTTTGGCAGGTCTGGCCTTGGGAATCAACGACAGCATTGTCTGGAACATCGAGTGGGCCATGGAGTGGAAGCTGGTCTACGTAGCCCTGGCCATGGTCTCCGGTGCAGTCATCGCCGGGCTGGTGTCCTGGTTGGCCGTGCGTGGTCTGGCCAGAACCGGCGCCCTGGCAAATCTGCCCTCCCGTGGAGCCGCTACCGAACGCGCGGTGTAGGCAGTGACTATTCAGCGCAACCGGGGCAGCGCCCCGGCGAGAGTCAGTGCCAAGGGTTGGGGCTGGCAGCATTCGGGCCGTAGTGGCCGGGCCGTTGCAGACTTGGATCTGGAGATCGAACCGGGGGAGCGCGTCTTGTTGCTGGGTCCTTCCGGGGCAGGTAAGTCCACGTTCCTGCATGCCTTGGCCGGTGTGCTGGGTGATGATGAGGACGCCAACGAATCGGGCCAGCTGCTCATCGATGGCCGTCCCGTGGCAGAATCCCGTGGCCGTTCTGGGCTCATGCAACAGGATCCGGATGCACAGGTGGTGCTCTCGCGTATAGGTGATGACGTCGCGTTTGGGGCCGAAAACCTCTGTGTTCCACGTGAGGAAATCTGGCGCCGCGTGGGCGCCGCACTGGAGTCCGTGGGCCTTGAGCTGCCCCTGGATCATCCCAGTTCTTCCCTCTCCGGCGGACAGAAGCAACGCCTTGGCTTAGCCGGAATGCTAGCCATGCTTCCTGGCCTGCTGCTCCTGGATGAACCCACCGCCAACCTTGATCCGGCCGGAGTGGTGGAGGTCCGCGATGCCGTGCGCCGCAGCCTGGATGAATCCGGGGCCACGCTGGTGGTCGTGGAGCACCGGGTCTCGGTCTGGCTAGAAGTGGTGGATCGGATCGTGGTTCTGGCCCCGGCCGGTCTGGGCCAACCTGGCGGTGTCCTCTTCGATGGCCCGCCCGCGACCGTCCTTGCCCAAAGTAGGGAGCTACTGGCGGCGGCGGGTATCTGGGTTCCAGGGTACCTCCCGGCGGTCCGGCCGCGGAGCGCCTTAGGCCTGAAAACGTTCGACGCCGGAGCGCACCTGCTGCTCGAAGCGGAAGATCTCGCTGTCTCCCGCACCAAGGGACGCAAGCGTCGCCCGGTGGTGCCGGCCGCCGTCGTCCCTTCTGTTGAGGTGCGGGCCGGTCACGCGCTGAGTGTGACCGGACCCAACGGTGCGGGCAAGTCGACGCTGGCGCTGACGCTGGCCGGATTATTGGCGCCTGCCGGTGGCCGTTTGTGTGCGCTGCCGGAGTTGGCTCGGGGGGCCGGGACGCGGCCGTTGTCGTGGCGTGGGCGTGAGCTGATTAGCAGAATCGGCACGGTTTTTCAGGAGCCTGAGCATCAATTCGTGGCGCACAGTGTCCGAGATGAGTTGTTGTTTGCGCCGAAGATTTTGGGCCACGGTGGCGAGCTGGTCGAGGAGCTATTGGCGCGGTTGCGGCTAGAACATCTGGCGGATGCGAACCCGTTCACGCTGTCGGGCGGAGAAAAGCGCCGCTTGTCCGTGGCCACAGTGCTGGCAGCTAGCCCGCAGATCTTGGTTTTGGATGAGCCAACATTTGGTCAGGATGCCAATACGTGGGCGGAACTAGCGTCCATGCTGACTGAGCTGTTGGACGCCGGAACTGCCGTTGTTTCGGTGACGCATGACGCCGCCTTCACCGCGGTTCTGGGCGGAGAACGGCTGGTCCTGGGAGGCGCGGATGGATTTGCTGATGTGCCGAATCCGCGGGTGCGGCAAAAGGCTGCGAGGTTGCACCCATGAGCGTTGACATTGTGGCTGTGCCCCGGTCCACGGCATGGCTGGCACAGGCGAACCCGCTCGCTAAGTTGGGCGCCGGCATGGCCCTGACCATCGTGCTGCTGATTAGCGTGGATTGGGTCTCGGCCACCTCCGCCTTGATCCTGGAGTGCGCGTTGCTTCCCCTGGCCGGTTTGAGTCTGCGGATGCTGTTGATACGCGGCTGGCCCATCCTGATGGCAGCCGTGGTGGGTGGTTATGGGACAGCCCTCTTGGCCCCTAAGACGGGAGAACTACTGTTCTCTTTGGGGCCCGTAACGTTCACTTCCGGATCGTTGGAAGCGGGAGTGGCCATCGCACTCCGTGGTCTGGCTATTGCCCTGCCCGGAGTCATTGTCCTGGCCTCCACCGACCCCACCGATCTGGCCGACGCACTGGCACAAAAGCTACGTTTGCCACACCGTTTTGTCCTCGGCGCGCTTGCAGCCATGCGGCTCGTGGGTTTGCTGGTGACAGAGTGGCAAACCCTGGGCATGGCTCGCCGTGCACGGGGCGTGGGCGGCGGGAAGGGTCTTTTCCGCGGGCTCAAGGCTCAGCTGGGCCAAGCCATGGCGTTGTTGGTGCAGGCGGTGCGGCGTGCCACGCGGCTCGCCACCACCATGGAAGCTAAAGGCTTCGGTGCCGGAGCGCGCACTTGGGCCCGGGAATCCACTTACTCGCAGCGAGACCTGTGGGTTGTTATCGGCGGAGTTCTCATCGCGACAGTCTCCGTGAGCGCCGCCGTGGTACTAGGCACCTGGAATCCGGTGTTCGGCTAGAAATCCCGGAATTACTTGGATCGGGCTCCTGCTGGATCGGGTTTTCCTGGCTCGGGGGGCGTTATTACCATTCGCTGCTGGCAGGCCGGGGGCGAATGGTAATAACGCCCCCCGAGCCATAGATATGTCCTCGTGCGCAGACCTTGAGAAATGTGACACGCCTCATACTTGACACGCGTTAGGTTCTTCTGTCATGATTCCTAACACGCGTTAGGTAGTTGCGAGGAGGCAACATGAGTGATGTATCAAGACGGGCGATGCTGAGTTTGTTGGGCATCGGGTCCGTGGGTGCTGTCGGGGCAAGCTGGCCCCGGCTGACCGGAGCGGATATCCCCGGACGGGGATCTGATTCGCTCAACGTTGCCATCCTTGGCAATGCTCAAGATGCGGCGAGCCGTGCCAACTTGGTGAAGGCATTCTCCGCAGCCCATCCCAACATCAAGGTGCGGATTCAGGCCATTCAAGGTGCGGACTGGGGCGATTTTTTCGCCAAGATCCTCACCATGGTCGCCGCCGGAACCTCACCCGATGTGGTGCTGGTGGCTACAGAGGGGGCACAGCTCTTTGCCGAACGACTGGCTGAACCGCTGGATACGTTCGTAAAGCGGGACCAATCGGAGGTGCAGGACTACTTCGACGATGTGCACCCTTCGCTGGTTGAGGCGTTCATGTACCAGGGCAGCTTGTTCCAGCTCCCGCTCGATTTCAACAGTGCCAACATGTATATGAACACCGGCGCCTTTGAAAAGGCCGGACTAGCCCGGCCTGGTGACAACTGGACGCACCACGATTTCTACAATTCCCTCACTGCCATGAAGAAGACCGGCGGCAAACAGTTTGTCCCGTACTACTGGACCAACCGGCTCTTCGGTGGAGTGGTGCCGTGGCTGTACGTCAATGACACGAGCTTCCTGAAGGAAACTCGGAGCACGGGCGGCAACTGGTTCTGGGACAAGTTCTATGCCAACGATCCCACGCGCGGCATGCGCTCCGGCGGTTACCAATGGCTAGAACCCAACGCCGAGGATCCCCGAGTGGCTGAGAGCTTTGAGTTTCTGCGCACGCTCGTGGCCGAAGGCCTGGGCACCAGTCCGGCGCAGGGTGGCGGCAATGAGCTCGTAGCCCAGTTCGCCTCGGGCCTCATTGGCACCACTCCGGCTGGCGGCTACTGGGTGCAGGGTCTCCACGAAGCTGGCATGGCCGAAGATGCCTTTGACGTGCAGTTCTTCCCGAAATGGCGCACGCAACGGCACCAATTTGGCGCTGCTGGTTACGCCATCATGAAGACCTCCACCCGTAAGGATGAGGCGTGGGAATGGATCAAGTTCTGTGCTTCCAAGGAAGCCATGGAGTTGGCCATGCCGAACCCCAACACCACCCCTACGCGCCGCTCCATGGTCAATGAGGCGCTGTATTCAGGCAAGGGCCCGGCCCACTGGCAGGTCTTCTACGACACGCTCGATAAGTTCCCCAGTTCCGGACCCATCCCCGCCCCGCCGCAGCAGGCCGCGGTGGAAAGTGCCCTGATCAAAAATGTCCTTGGCGCCGTCACTGGCTCCGCAGCCGATGTTCGGCCCGCCCTGTCCACGCTGCAGCGTGACCTCGAGCTGGCTCTGAGGAGGGTCTGATGTCCACCACAGTGAAAATTTCCCCGTCAGAAACAGCGCCCGCCGGCCCCCGCGGCCCCGGCCGCCGTTCCTCGGCGCAGCGTGGCTCCGGCAAGGACAAAGGCGCCAAAGGCTTGGCAGCACTCTTCCTGGCACCCACCATTATCGGCATTGCCATCTTCACTTTGGTGCCCATTGTGGCGTCCTTGACGCTGGCATTCTTCCGTTGGGACATCATCAGCGCCCCGGAATTTGTGGGCGTCGATAACTTCGTTGCTATCGGAGCAGACCCCACCGTCAGAACGGCGTTTCTGAACACCATGGGCTTTGTGGTGGTGGCGGTCAGCCTGCAGTTGACGGTGTCCATTGGACTGGCCGTGCTGATCCAGTCGAGGATGCCTAACTGGTTGCGGACCTTCTTCCGCTCGGCATTCTTCTTCCCGCTGGTGCTGTCAGCCTCCAGCGTCTCCATCATCATGAGCTACCTGTTCAATCAGAACTTTGGTCTGGTCAACAAGGTCATCGGCCTGATTGGGATCCCGGCCGTGCCATGGCTGACCTCGCAGGCCGGGGCCATGATCGTCATCATCCTGGTATATGTGTGGCAGAACTTCGGCTTCACGTTCCTGCTCATCATTGGTGGCTTGAGTTCCATCCCCACTGAAATGTATGAAGCCTCCTCCATTGACGGGGCTACGGGTTGGAAGCAATTCAAAAACATCACGCTGCCGCTGCTGAGCCCCACCCTCCTGGTGGCCAGCGTCATGGCGATCATTTCCGCTCTGCAGATCTTTGACCAGCCGTACGTCATCACCCGTGGCGGGCCCGGCGATTCCACTCGCACCGCAGTCATGGTCATCTACGAGACAGCCTTCAAGCAGCTCGATTTCGGCCGCTCCTTTGCCATCGGCATTGTGCTGACGCTGCTGATCATGCTGGTGACGGCCATCCAATTCCGCCTCTCACGACGCTTCGTGCACTACAACTAGGAGCCGTGCCATGACCACCCTTTCCGTGAAAGAAAGCAGTTCCGCACCGGGCCGCACCCCAGCGCCCCGCAAAAAATTCCAAGTTTCCGGGCGCACCGCCGGCCGGGCCGCCATTCTCATTGCTGCAACCTTCCTGACGCTGGGCCCGGTTCTCTGGACCGTGCTGACCTCCATGCGCCCGCCCACCGAATCGCTCGGTGCCGGCGGTTCCATCTTCTCTGGCGGCCTCGACTTTAGCTCTTACGCCGATGTGTTCACGCAAGTGAATATGTGGCTGTTGATTTGGAACTCGGCCCTCGTCACCGGCATCATCGCCGTGGGCCAAATGTTCACCGCAGCATTGGCCGGCTACGTGTTTGCCCGCATCGACTTCAAGGGCCGCGGCATACTGTTCAGCGTTGTCCTGGCCACCATGATGGTCCCCATGCAGGTCACGATTGTTCCGGTCTTTATGCTGATCCGCGGCATGGGCCTTTCGGACACCCTGATGGCCCTGATTCTGCCGGCCATTCCGACGGCGTTTGGCACCTTCTTGATGCGCCAGTTCTTCATCGGTTTGCCCGGTGAGCTTGCTGAAGCTGCAGCGATCGACGGCGCATCCCCCTTGCGCACGTTCCGTTCCGTTTACCTGCCGCTGGCCTGGCCCGGACTCGCCATCGTGGGCATCCTCGCCTTCAACTTCCACTGGAATGAATTCTTCCGGCCACTGATCATGACCATCAGCGAGGAAAACTTCACCATGCCACTGGGTCTGGTGTCGCTGCAAGGAAATATGGGCACCGGATCGGTCTCCACCGTACTCGCCGGAGTAGTGCTCTCTATGATCCCGGCACTGGTGGTCTTCCTCTTTGGCCAGCGCTATTTGCGTGAAGGCCTGACCGCTGGCATCAACAAGTGACCAAACAGCAGAGCCCCCCAAAGCCCCCAGAGCCCCCAAAACCTCATCAACCCCTTCAAGGAGCATTAGCTGTGAGCACCACCGACCCCGCCTTCCTCGACCCCGCGTTTCCCGCACTGCACGGCCGCCCGGATCAGGGCTGGATCAATGACCCCAACGGCTGCATCAAGGTCGACGGCGTTCATCACCTGTTCTTCCAGTTCAACCCGGACGCGCCCACCCACGGCAACGTCCACTGGGGGCACGCCACCTCCACGGATTTGGTCCGCTGGACCCAGCAGCCCATCGCGCTGTATCCACGTAAGGGTGCTGCGGACGCCGTCGGTGCCTGGTCCGGCGTGATTGCCTTGGACGGCGATGTGCCCACCGCGTACTACACCGGCATCGCCGAGACCGAGCATGAATCACAGGTCATGACGGCCACCTCGGACAGGGCCCTGACCGAGTGGAAGCAGGAGCAGCAGGGCATTTTGGGCATGCCGGACGAGCCAAATATTGGCGATGTCCGCGACCCCTTCCTGTTTACCTTTGAGGGCACCCAATACGCCATCCAGGGTGCCGGTTACAAGGATGGCACCCCCGTCATCCTGCTCTACCGCTGCCACACCATGACCAACTGGGAGTATCTGGGCCCGCTGGTGACTGGCGGCTCGGGAGTAGCCCAAGAGTGGGCTCCGGCGCAGATCTGGGAATGTCCGCAGCTATTTGTTGTCGACGGCCAGTGGGTGCTCATGCTCTCGCTCTGGAACCGCGAGGACCATAGTTTGGACCGCGTCACCTACCTGACGGGCGAGCTGAGCGAAGGCGGTTCGGGTCTAAAATTCCTGCCTACCGGCGGCGGCCTGATCGATGCTGGCCCCGATTTCTATGCACCCCAAGTGGTGGCCGGAACAGCTGAGGAACCGCGCACACTCATGTGGGGCTGGAGCTGGGAAAAATCAAGGAACGACGCCGATATCCTCGCCTCGGGCTGGGCTGGTGTGCTCAGCTATGCGCGCGTACTTTCGTTCCGCGACGGAGCCTTGCGCTCGGAACCGGTGGCTGAAGTTGCGACGCTGCGTGCCGGGATTCTGCATGAGAGTACGGCGGGAGATTCTGAACAGTTCGCTGTGCCGGCCACCAGCCGAGCCTTTGAAATCCTCGCCGACGGAGCTGTGGAATTGGTTCTGGTGGATGGAGAATCCCGCGGTGCAGTCCAACGGGTTGTTGCGGCTGTAGATGGTGGACGCATCCTGGTTGATGGCTCACTGCTGGAAATCTTTACTGCGGACGGTCAGGCCACGACGGTACGGGCCTACCCCACAGCGACCTCATACTTCCTGGTGCGGGGCGCAGCCACAGTTCATAAGCTGGCGCTCTAACGCCGGCTCGGCGGAGCCGCCACGGAACCGCGCATCACCACAGAACCCTGCACCAAGATCGGTGTAAAGGATCCTGCGGAGCTCTCTTTGGAGCGAGCTTCAGGGGTTCTGGTGGTGGCGCCGGCTGATGTGGCGGCTTTTGCCGTGTCCGGGGAAGACGTGCCCGGGGAAGAGAGGTCCTCCAGCAGTAGTTTCACGGCCATTTCGCCCATTTCGCGGTGGGGCAAGGATACGGTGGTGATCCCCGGTACTGTTGTCCTGGCGAGAGGTTCGTCGTCGTCATAGCCCACAATGCTCACGTCTTCAGGCACGCGTAGCCCCAACTTTCCACAGGCCAGAATGACGCCCATGGCCACCCGGTCGTTGGCGCACACGACGCCGGTGGGGCCCACATCGGTGTGGCCTGAACCCGTAGAGCCCGAGCCAGTGGAACCCGCGCGCTTGGCTGGGGACACGCCGTCGTCCGTGAAAAGACGCATGGCGGCGGTGTAACCGTCACTGATCTCCCAGCCGGATTCCAGAGTGGGGATTGGGGCTAGGCCGGCGTCCTTGACGGCGGCGTTGACGCCCTCGGTGCGCAGCCCGGTGGCCACGAGTTCGTGCCCGCCGGACAGGTAAGCGATGTTGCTGTGGCCGGCGTCGAGGAGGAGTTGTGCAGCGGTGCGGCCGCCGAAAACCTCGTCGGGAATGATGGAACGCCGGGTTCCTGACGGGTCAAAGCTGTTAGCGAGTAGTGCCGGCACGCTGTTCATGGAGGGATGAGGCTGGTGTTCACGCAGACTCTCGGCGGCGAAAATGAGCGCGTCCACCTGACGGTTCAGCAGAGTGGTGAAGGCGATGTCTTCGCGACGTTCATCACTTTGGGTTTCGATCACCAGGAGCAAGTAGCCGGCATTGAACGCGGCGTTGCTGGCGCCCTGCAGCAGCTTTCCCGCAAACGGACCACCGGCAATGGCGTCGGTGACCACGCCAATGGTGTGCGTGCTCTGACGTTGCAACGATCGGGCCACCGCGTTGGGTGTGTAGTTCAGTTCTTTAGCGGCAGCCAAAATGCGGAGCTGCTTGTCCTTGGCAATATTGCCGTCGGCGCGGCCGTTGAGCACAAAGCTCACCGCGCTGCGGGAGACGCCAGCACGGTTGGCGACGTCCTGCGAGGTTGCCTTGCGAGCCATGGGGTGGCCTCCTAAATCGTGTGAGGTCAAGCCTATCGCGGGAATCTTGCGGCGTGGTTCGTGCCACGGTTCAGGGGCGCGACGCCGGGGCGGGGTACCGTAGAGGAAGTGAGGCACGCTGGCGCAAGTGATCGATGGCCAGGGCAAAGCCGTGGCAACCAAAGGCGCGATCCAGCGCGATCCAGCGCCGAACCCGAACTTATCGCATGTAACGGTTAAATTTGGTCCAAAGGGATAGATTTTGCCCAATAGCTCACAAAAAACATGTGAAATATGCATCCCGTGATATAAATAATGTCATGACTCAAGTGGCTGCAGAAACCGTTGGCGTACTCGTGCGAGACGCGCGCACTGAAAAGGGCTGGACCCAGGGTGAATTGGCATCCCATTTGGGCACCAGCCAGAGCGCCGTGGCCCGCATGGAACAGGGTAAACAGAATCTGAGCCTGAAGATGATCCAGCGCATGGAGACCTTGCTCGAAGCGAACCTCTTCAACTTTGGAGCACCCACTAAGAGCGCCGTGACGCATCTGCGCGTCCACGGTGGTCACCAGCTTTCCGGCAGCGTCGAGGTCAACACCAGCAAGAACGCTGGCGTTGCCCTGCTCTGTGCCAGTTTGCTCAACCGCGGCACCACCACCTTGCGACGCCTAGCCCGCATCGAAGAAGTCAACCGCATTGTGGAGTTGCTGACCTCCATCGGCGTCGAGTGCACCTGGCTCCACGACAACGATCTGCTGATCCGCCGCCCCGCCGTGCTGGACCTTGCTGCCATGGACATTGCCGCAGCCAAGCGCACCCGTAGCGTCATCATGCTGCTGGGCCCGCTGCTGGACGAAGAGAACACCTACCGTATCCCCTACGCCGGCGGCTGCGATCTCGGCACCCGCACCGTGGAGCCGCACATGCAGGCGCTGCGCGAGTTCGGGTTGGACGTCAACGCCCACGACGGCTTCTACCAGGTGCAGGCTCCGCTCTCCGACACCGAAGATCGCACCTTTGTGCTGACCGAACGTGGAGACACCGTCACCGAAAACGCCATCATGGCCGCCGCTCACCGCGAGGGCACCACCGTGATCCGCAACGCCAGCCCCAATTACATGGTCCAGGACCTCTGCTTCTATTTGCAGGGCTTGGGCGTCAGCGTTGACGGTGTTGGCTCCACCACGCTGACCATCAAGGGCAAGTCCCGGATCGACGTCGACATTGAGTACGCGCCCTCCGAGGACCCGATCGAGGCCATGAGCCTGATCACCGCCGGCATCGTGACCAAGTCCGAGGTCACGGTGACGCGCGTGCCCATCGAGTTCATGGAAATTGAACTCAAGGTGCTTGAGCAGATGGGCTTCCGCTACCTGAAGTCCCCCGAGTACATGGCCCGCAACGGCAAGACTCGCCTCGTGGACATCACCACCTTGCCCTCTGAGCTGAAGGCCGCGCAGGACAAGATTCATGCCATGCCGTTCCCCGGCCTGAACATTGATAACCTGCCGTTCTTCGCCGTGATTGCCTCCTGCGCCGAGGGCACCACCATGATTCACGACTGGGTCTACGAAGGCCGCGCCATCTACCTGACGGAACTGAACCGCCTCGGCGCCGGCGTCCGCCTGCTGGATCCGCACCGCATCGACATCAAGGGCCCGGTAGCCTGGCGCGCCGCCGAAATTGGCTGCCCGCCCGCACTGCGCCCGGCAGCCTGCATTCTGTTGGCCATGCTTGCCGCCAAGGGAACCAGCGAGTTGCGCAATATTTACGTGATCGAGCGCGGCTACGAGGATCTGGCCGAGCGCCTGAACACCATCGGTGCCGAGATCGAATACTTCCAGGACTAAAGCCTGCAAAAGTGCGACGGCGGGAGGTTCCCTTTGTGTCAAGGGGAACCTCCCGCCGTCGGCCTTAGAACAGGAACTGCCGGTTATGAGACGTAGCTAAGGACGCTCAGTGGCGCACCTTGGCGCGCCTCTTGCGCCCATTGAGCAGTACCAGCAAGACGCCCACGGCGCCCAAGCCCAAAGCAATTGCCAGGGGCACCATACTGCCAAAGCCTGTGTTGGCCAGGTCGGCGTTTGTGTCGGTGGCTGAGTCGGTGCCGGTGCCCGTCTCGGTAGCGGACGTGCTCGGGGCCGGAACATTCGATGCCGGATTGCTCGGCTCAGCGGTAACTGTTGCCGAGGGAGACGGTGCGGCAACGTCGGTCAACGTTGCCGTCCACTGAACCTGGGCGTCCGTGGCGAAGCGGTACCAGGGCTGCGGCACGGCGACCACGGTGGCATCGCCTCGAACAGCGGCCGTGCCGTGGGTAGCGGTCAGCAATTTCCCGTTCACATACCAATCAATACCCGCCGTTGGCGTAACTCGCACACTGTCTTGAGCCGTTCCCGGCAAATCCTGGAACTGAGGGGCAGCCGGGGTGATTTCCGTTGTCAGGAGCGGGACATTTTTGAAATCCATGTCGCTGGCCAAGTAGTAAGAGGTGTAACTAGGCTGATTGTAGGTGGTGTTCTGGCGAGCAGCTTCGGCCCGGTACTGCACATCCTGCATGGGCGTGGGTAGCTTATGCGTGGTGACTTCGGTGCTCGTGTAAATGCGCAGCGCCGAAGAGTCCTCGGTACGCAGCAGCAATTCCTCGCGCCAGTCACCAAACACATCAGCAATGAGCGAGGCGTTGCCCTTGGTGCCGTTGTTGCTCAGCGTTCCGGTAGCGGTCAGGACCGTACCATCCGTCCAATCGTCAATGGTGGGAGTGCCCGTTCCGCTGCCGTTGAGCAGCTGCGTGGTCATGTCGGCCGCCCAGTGAATTGACTGGTTGGTGCCGGGAGTTTCGGCCGAGAGGATCTCGCCAGCGGAACTCAGCAGGCCGCTGGCGTCAGTGCCACCGGGCATACTGGACCATACTTCAAGCCCGGAAACGTCGCTGCGAACATCACCAATCATGCCGCGGCCGGTGTCCTTGCCGGAGTAGGCGCCCAACAGGACCTCACCGGTTTTGGCGTCACGCAAAGCGGATCCGTAGGGTGCGCCGGCACCGCCCTCATGAACCGTGAAAATCTCCAGACCCGGGCGGCTGGGATCAATGTCCGCCACATGCATGGCATCGCCATGACCCAAGCGAGCCGATTCGCCCGGAGCAGCGCTGCCTTCCGGAAGTACATCCTTGGAGGAGTACAGGATGCTGCCGTCGTCATCGATGGTGGCGGAGCCATAAACAATTTCCTGCTTGCCGTCACCGTCAACATCTGCGGCGCTGAGTGAGTGGAAGCCCTGTGTTGTGAGTGTCCCGTACACCGGATCAGATCCATCAACGCCGTGAGGTGAATCGTTGAAAGGGTTGCTCATGGGGGCGTGCCCGCTGTCGATCAACCAGCGCTGTTTCAGATTTGTGCCGTCCCAGTCATAGGTGGCCATGGTGGTGCGGGTGTAGTAACCGCGCGCAAAAACGGCCGAGGGGTGGGTTCCGTCAAGGTAGGCAACACCTGCCAGAAAGCGGTCAACGCGGTTCCCCGGCTCAATGCGGGACATGGCGTAATCGCCCCAGAGCAGGCCGTCATCGCCGCGGCCCGGCTCGTAGTTGATGGTCTGCAATTCCTTGCCCGAGGCACTGTCAAAGACGGTCAAGTATTCTGGACCGTCAACAATAAAGCCCTCAAAGTTGCGTAGGACATTACGGCCGCTGCGGGAGGGTGCGTACTCATCCATGAAGTAGTCGGCGAGCTCTTCGGCGCTGCTCTGCGACAGGGGGTAGCTGTGCGTTACGGGGATGCCAAAGGCTTCTTCCAGCGTTGCAGGCCAGTTACCGGCAACAACTTCCGGGTGCTTGGTCCAGTCCTGGAACATTTTCACCACGTGGGTGTAGTAATCTTCGGTGCTCAAACGGTAGTCGTCGCTGGTGGAGTAGCCGGCGTCAATATCGGCTTGCGGCAAGGTGACGAAGGCTTCGCTTGTGGCTTTTCCCGTGGCGTCGTAGCTCGTGGACTTTGTGCCGGGAGCGGTCTTGAGGATGGTCTCGGAACGGCCATCGCCGTCGAAGTCGTAGACCATGAACTGTGTATAGTGCGCGCCGGCCCGGATATTGACGCCAAGATCAATACGGTTCAGAAGTGTTCCGTCAATTCTGTAGGTATCCAAAAACACCGGACCTGTGTAGCCAATCTGGGAGACGTCCTTTGAGTTGGACGGGTCCCATTTGACGATGTATTCGTACACGCCGTCACCGTCAACATCGCCTACGGAAACGTCATTAGCTGAGTAGCTGTACGCCTCGCCGGCAGGAGTGACGCCGTCGGCCGGGCGCTGCAGCGGCAAGTCGTAATAGCCCTCGGCCCACGCGTTTACAGAGGTGCTGGCAGCCATCTCAATCCCGTTGACCACGGGCGCCACGGTGTAGCTAGCTTTCGACGTACCGCTGGGGTCCGAGAAGTTTGTGCTGTCGGTGACGGTGGCGATCTTGGTGCCATCCCGGTACACAACAAAGTCAGGACCCAAGACACCCGTGTCCGATGCGCCCGAGGTTTCTGAAGCCAAGAGACGCCAGCTGAGGAATACGCCGTGGTCCGTGGAAACCGCAACGAGACCCCGGTCAAGGGCTTCGAGCTGTACGGCGCTCACGGGGGTGGTTGCTACAGCGTCGCCAGGTGCGGCCACAGCGGCTGAAGCTGTTCCGGCAATAAGGCAGGTTACGACCGCGGCGCTGGCAAAAGCACTGCCATAAATGCTGCGCGGCCTCTTTTTGAGATTCGTCATTGATTCCCTTGCTGTTGTTGAAACGGTGGAGGAAGTGTTGTGAAACTGTGCTGCGTCCACCTCAGCTACCGTGAGTGAAGCGAGGCGGTCGGTGAGCGTCAAGACTGTGAAGGAGCTGGCGTACGGCTGGCTTCTTGGTGGCGATAGTTGCACGCCGAAACCGGGTGGTGGCATGCCCGATCGCCTCGTGGCACGAAGAGGGCCACGAGGTGAAGAGTCGTGCAGGGTTGAAATCGGGGTAGAAGTGAGTGATGAAAAACAGTCAGGAAAACGCTTACCGCCCATCTTGCACGAGACTGTGTCGAAGGTCAATGAATCGATACAAAATTTCTTTGCGAATTAGCTATGTGACGCGGGTTACCCGAGCGTGGTGCGCAAGGCGCGCTGCTTGTGGGGAAGGGGGAAGTGCAGCCGACTAGATAGCCGCCAGTGCCGCGGCCAGATCCTGCTTCAGATCCTCTACGTCCTCGAGGCCAACGGAGAGGCGCAAGAAACCGTCAGAGAGTCCGATGGCTGCGCGGCCTTCCGGACCCATAGCGCGGTGCGTGGTAGTGGCCGGGTGCGTGATGAGTGATTTGGTATCGCCAAGGTTATTGGAAATATCGATGATGGATAGGGAATTGAGCAGCGCAAAGGCAGCATCCTTTCGGGTGCCGTTGGCGGGTTCGGCCAGCTCGAACGTCAACACGGTACCGCCAGCCTTCATCTGCTTCTTGGCCAGCTCGTACTGTGGGTGTGAGGGGAGATGCGGGTACAGCACGCGTGCTACCTGCGGTGCTGATTCTAGGAATTTGCCCAGTGCCAGTGCGTTGTTGCAGGAATGTGTCACGCGCAGATTCATGGTTTCCAGGCCTTTGGTCAGCACCCAAGCATTGAAGGCAGACAATGCCGGCCCCGTGTGGCGCATCAGGTTTTTGACCGGTCCATCGATGAATTCCTTGGTGCCCAAGATGGCGCCGCCCAGCACCCGGCCCTGACCGTCAATGTGCTTGGTGCCCGAGTACACAATGATGTCCGCACCAAAGTCGCCGCACTTTTGCAACAGGGGAGTGGCGAAGACGTTGTCCGCCACCACTTGCGCGCCCGCCGCATGGGCTAGATCGCACACGGCCTGAACATCCACAATTTCCTGCATGGGGTTGGATGGGGATTCAAAGAAGACGGCCGTGGTGGGCACACTCAACGCCTCGCGCCACTGATCCAGATCCGGTCCGTCAACGAACACCGTCTCCACACCCCAGCGCGGGAGCAGCTCATTCAGTATCACAAAGCAGGAGCCGAACAGTGAGCGCGACGCCACCACCCGGTCCCCGGCACCCAACAAGGCACCCAAAGCGGTGAATACGGCGGACATGCCGGACGCCGTCGCAAAGCACGCTTCTTTGCCTTCGAGTAGCCGCAACCGTTCCTGAAACGTGGCCACGGACGGGTTGCCGTACCGCGAGTACACAAAACGGTCCACTTCTCCGGTGAAGGACGCCTCGGCGGCCTCGGCGGATTCGTACACAAAGCCGGAGTTCAGAAACAGGGCCTCGGAGGTCTCTTGGAAGTTGGTGCGGTCAAGCCCGCCGCGCACGGCAGCCGTGTCCGGGGACCAGGTGGCTGCGTGCTCGTTAAAGTTGCTCAATTACTTGTCCTTGGCATTCGCTGGTGAGTGAGGAGGCTGGATGCTGGCATGCGATGGCACAGTGCAGACGCGCGGGACGCGGCGTTCCGCATGCCGCGTTCCGAGGAAAGGCGTTAGTGCCAGGGTAGATTGCGGTTTTTCCAACCGTTCAGGACACGGTCGCCGAAGCGGTCGGGTTGACCCTCGAATCCCTCGAGTACGTTGTACGCCGTGTAGCCGGCCGCAGTTGCTGCCTCGGCCGCCGCGATGGATCGGACGCCCGAACGGCACAGCAAAACCAGCGGCTTCTCGGCGGGCACTGCGGCCTGTAGCTGTTCCAGGAACTGGGGGTTGTTGGTGCCGTCAGACAGATTCCACTGGATGAAGACCGGTTCGGAGTTCAGCGCGGAAACGTCGGGGACGCCAATATGCGTCCATTCACCTTCGGTGCGCACATCCACCAGGGTGGCTCCGGCAGCTAGGTGTTCCCAAGCTGTTGCCGGGGCCAGATCCCCTGCGTAGCTCACGCGATGCCCTCGCCGTCGAACTCCAGCTCGGCGTCCAGATCGTGCACTGCGTTAGCCACGGCGGCGTCGCTACTGGCAACTGCCTGGGGGAGGATCACGGCCTGGGCGCAGATCACGTTCGTGCCATTAAAGGTGACGGCCGGCCCTCCGTGAAGCACATAGCCTTCGTCGAGGGCTGCTGAGATGCGCTCGCAGAAGGAGCGATCGTCGGGACCGGTGATGAGCCGGTAGGCCAGGGGTGATTCGTCCGCGGACATGTTCTCTCCTCATTGCAAGTGGCCGCAAGGCTGCAAGCGAGAGCTGAGGACGGTGCTCAAAAAATTTGGACATTGAGTTACCGCACCGGGGTTCGCGCTTGCAAACTTCAGCCGTGGAAGCTGGGTTTGCCGAGTAGTCACCTGAGGCACCCCGCCGGAAAGAGGGTTGCCGGCCAGCAAGTCAGGGCTTGACACTGGCACTCATTACTCCCTTTGAAACTAACACATCCACCGCCCCTTGGGACCCTAAGAAGTGCATGTATGGCGCAAAATGACGGCAGCACTACAGACGCGCAGCCCATGAGCTGACAGTATGAATCCATGAGCCTCAGCCGCGCCTTCATCGCCGTCCGTTTCCTCTTTGGCGCGGTGACCTTGGTCGCCGTGGGAATCCAGCTGGGCATTCACATTGGCCACGGCTTCAGCGTGCTGAACTTCTTCAGCTATTTCACCAACCTCTCCAATATTTTTGCCGCCGTGGTGCTGGTGGTGGAGTCGGTGCTGAGCTGGCGCGGCAAGGATCTGGGACCCGCGTGGGCGCTGTTGCGCTGCATTTCCGTGGTGTGCATGGCGTTGGTGGGAATCGTCTTCAGCGCCCTGCTGCGCGATGTGGATTTGGGTTCGCTCCTGCCCTGGATCAACACGTGGCTGCACTATGTGATGCCTGTGGCGATCGTGGCCGACTGGCTCATCACCCCGCCGCGCCACCCCATCGCCTACAAACGCGTGCTCGTCGCCATCGCGTTCCCGCTGGCGTATTTGGCGTATTCGATCATTCGCGGCGCGGCCATCACCTGGTACGCCTACCCCTTCCTCAACCCGTCCGACGGCGGATATGGTCCCGTCCTGCTGACTTGCCTCATCATCGCCGTGGCCTTCGTGGCCATGACATTTCTGATCATGTGGTTGGGTAATTGGCTGAGCGGGCGCTCGGCCCGGCGGGCAGTGGCAGCTTCTGCGGTTTAACTCGGCAGTTAGAGGGTCTGTGCGAGAAGCCCTGAAAGTTCCGCTGTCAACTCCGAACGGATCTCCGGCGTGCCAATCTCTTGGCCGTCAATGGTGTTAACGGGAGCCAACAGACGCAGGCTGGAAATCAACCACACGGCATCGGCATCCAGCAGATCAGCCGGAGTAACAGGCCCGTAACCCAGCTCCCAGCCTGCGGCTTTTGCGGCTGCAAAGAGGGCGCCTTGCGTGGTGCCGGGCAGGATTCCGGTGTCCAGATGGGGCGTGATGAGTCGCTTGACTGGCACGCCGGAGTCGTCGGAGATGTGTGCCAAAAGTACCGACGACGTCGGCCCTTCCAGTACGAGCTGGTCGCCGCTGGTAAAGATCACGTCATCGGCGCCTTGGCTATGGGCGTGGCGCAAGGCCGCCATATTGACGGCGTAGGAAAGGGTTTTGGCGCCCATCAGTAGCCACGGTGCGCGGGCAGAAATGTCGCTGTCGTAGCCGCGCTCCAGTAGTAGGACGTCCAAGCCCTTGGCGCGTTGTGCGGCCAGTGCGAGCGAGACTGGGCTGACCGTAACCCAGGCTGTGGGGGAGTTGGCGCCCTCGGGCCCGCGGGTGACGACCAGCTTCACCACACATTGACCTGGCTCGCCGGTAGCGGCGGCATCGCTGACGGAGTAAGCCGTGAGCGCCGTCGTGATGGCGGCTTGCCACAGCTCCGCAGCCGGAATCTCCAAGTCCATGGTGCGGGCGGATGTGGCGAGCCGGTCAAGATGAGCTTGAATTTTGCGAGTTGCGCCGTCCACGGCCAGCATCGATTCGAAGATGCCATCGCCGCGGGTGACGCCCTGGTCCGTGGCCAGAATGCTCGGCTGGGCGGGATCTGCCAGCCTGCCGTGCGGATGGGCGGGGTCTAGGAACACCAAAACAGTCATGGTGTCGAGCATATCCCCACCCGCTCCCCAACCATCGTTCCTCGGCCGGGGCCCCTCGCCTTAGTGCGGCCGGAACTCTAGAACTTGAGGTCCTCCCATTCGAAGCGGCTCACGGTGCCGTTCTCCCAGTCCTGACGCAGGATTGAGTAAGCGATCGAGGCAAGATGTCCGCCGTCGCTGGTGGGCCAGGCCAAACGGTAGTGGGCTTCCTTGACGAATCCTGCGCGGAGGAAAGTCTTGCGCATGGCGATGTTGTCTTCTCTGGTTTGGCCCTCGAAGCGTCGAGTGTTCGGCATGGCGTGAAAAACCAAATCACAGAGTGCCCGGAGCACGGGAACCCCCAAGCCTTGGCCGCGATGGGATTCCTCTAGGCGCAGATCGAAAAGCGGGGTGTCGTCTTCTTGCAAATCCTCAAGCGCCGCCATGCCGATCTGGTTTTCGTCCTGAGTGACCCAATAGCCCTGGGTGTCCTCATTCCAGAAGCGGCCCTTCGCAATCCCCGCCCGTACGTCCGGTGCATGCGGCGCTGCCTGAACATGGAAGGGGAAACGGTTGCGCGCCAGAAAACTGACGACGTCTTCAGCGTCTGCGGGCGTCATTGGAACAAAGTTTATGGACATTCACTCACCCGATCCACCGAGTTGGATCTCGCCCCAGGAAAGCACCTCTAGTGGGGGTATATGACATTTTCGGCGTTGAGAAGATCCAGATAGGCGCCCTTGACGAGCGCACTTTCATCGATTCCGAATGCAGCAATAAGTCGGTGAGCTTCGGCAACGGCGGCGTCAGATGTCAATGCGTCTTGGAGCGTGACTTCAAGTTCTAGGAATTCACCGAGGCCATCAACACGGTCCAGATGCACCCTTGTTTGGCCAACGCCGAACACCATGCGGTGCTTCCGCACACGTCCAACCTCACCATAGGCAACAGCCAGAACCGATCTCAGCCCGTCTGGATCTGACGTTTCAGAATGAACGTAGAAGGACGGCTTCGGCCCGAGTTCGTCTTCCCTGCGGTAGTAGATCAGCACGCCACGCCCATCAGACAGAACCCGAAGTTTTAGCCTCCCGTTCGGACAACTGAAAAAAGTATCGTCCTGTACAAGCTGTTCGGGTTCCCCGCCAGCCATGGCAGCGACAACGGGGACCAACCTTTCGAGACTGTCCACACGGGCTTTGATTTCGATGTTTGTCGGCATGATTCCACTCAACCACGGAGCTGTTGTGAAGAAGGGATCTGGGGTGCTCCATCAGTGAACTGGTCGATTCTCGATCCTTCTCGGATAGCGGTACCGCGCCACAGCGAAACGGCGGCACCCGGCGTGTGCCGAGTGCCGCCGTCGTACTTGGAAAACTAACTGAGCCTAGCCAGCACAGACTTGCCGAAGGTGAAGGCGCGGATCAAGCCCACCACGCCCAGCACAATCAGCATGATCGCGGTGATGAGCAGCAACCATGCAGCGGTCCAACCGGGAACTGCCAGCACCACGACGCCAGCGATGACGCTCAGTGCGCCGAAGACGATGGCCCACAGGCGGCTGGAGCTTTTGCCGGCCTCGGCCATGGCGATGATGCCTTCGATAATCCAGCCGATGCCGATCATGATGACCGTAAAGATCATTAGCGCCTCGCCCGTGGCCGCCGAATTGCGTATGGCGATGATGCCGGCGACCAGGATGAACAGACCCAGCAGCACATCCAGAATGCGTGTTCCTGCCGAAAGGCTGTGGCTGAAGATGCCGATGGCGATCTTGATTGCACCGGTGATGAGGAAGTTGATGCCCAAGATCACCGCCACGACGGCCAAGGTTTTTGTGGGCCAGACAAGGAGGATGACGCCCAGAATCAAGGCCGCGGCGCCGCTGACGCCAAACGCGATTCGAAGGCCCTTGATGGCCGCGGCCGTGAGCTTGTGGGGGTCAAGTGCGAAGGAGTCAAAAGTGACTTGGGGGCTGCTAGGAATACTCACGGCATTAGTCCTTGGTTTCTTAGTGAAATTACAAGCCAGCTTATCCGGATAGCAGTGTCCCGTACTCGATGTGTCGGGACGTTTTACAGAGCGCTGCGACAGGAGCATTTGCCTATAGGCTGTTGTCATTTGTAGTTGCCGTGAGGTCGCGGCTGACGCGCTGGCGAAAAAAGGGGATGACTGGATGATCTGGACAGCATTTAGTTTTCCAACCGGCAGCATCTGGCTTACGTCGCTGCTGATGCTCGCTGACTTGGTGATTCGTGTTGTCATGCTCGGCATCATCCCCGGTAATCGCCGCCCTACCACCGCCATGGCCTGGCTGCTGTGCATTTTCTTCCTGCCCTACATTGGCTTGGTCCTCTTCCTCATGTTTGGCAACTTCCGACTCTCACGACGGCGTCGGGAGAAGCAGGATGACGTTAACCGTCAAGTGGTGGAAGGGACCAAAGAAATTGCAGAACTGGTCCCGGAATATGAGGGCCCGGCCTGGGTGAAATCGGCTATTGAGTTGAACCGTAATCTCGGTTCCTTCCCGGCTCTGGGGGCTAATTCTGTCCGGCTCATTGAGGGCTATCAGGAGTCGCTTGACGCGATGGCTGATGATGTCAGCAAGGCCGTTCACTACGTTAATGCCGAGTTTTACATTATGAGCTCGGATCACTGCACCGACCGGCTCTTCTCGGAGCTTGAAGCTGCTGCAGCGCGGGGTGTTCGAGTGCGAGTGCTGTTTGACCATATTGGCTCGGCACGAGTCCCCGGCTATCGAGGGATGGTTCGACGGCTCAAGGCCAGCCAGATTGAATGGCGCCGCATGTTGCCGCTGTTACCCGTCAAGGGTCAATGGCGCAGACCCGACTTGCGCAACCACCGCAAGATCCTGGTGGTCGATGGGCGTGTGGGGTACACCGGTTCACAGAACGTCGTTGAGCCCTCCTATCGCAAAAAGAAGAACCGCAAGATTGGGCGCGAATGGGTAGAGCTCATGTCCCGTCTGGAGGGCCCTATTGTGGGAACCCTCAATGTCATGTTCTCCACGGACTGGTCCTCCGAGACCGAAGAAAGCCTGCTGGATCAGCTGGCCACCCACCATTGGGATTCCTACGCCGACGGTTCGCTCTGCCAGGTGGTTCCCAGTGGTCCGGGGTTTGTCACCGAGAACAACCTGCGCTTGTTTAACACCCTGCTCTACTCGGCTGAAGAGTGCATCACCATCTCCAGCCCGTATTTTGTGCCGGACGATTCACTGCTATACGCCATCACCACCGCCGCTCAACGGGGCGTTGTTGTTGAGCTGTTTGTTTCCGAAGTAGGGGATCAGTTCCTGGTCCACCATGCCCAGCGTTCCTACTACGAGGCGTTGTTGAAAGCCGGGGTGCGGATCTATTTGTATCCCAAGCCGTTTGTGCTGCATGCCAAGCACTTCACTGTGGACTCTGACGTGGCCGTGATCGGTTCCTCCAATATGGACATGCGTAGTTTCTCCCTCAACCTTGAAGTCACTGTCATGATGATCGACAGCGACGTGGTCAAGCGGATGCATGAAGTGGAGGATCACTACCGCGCCATCTCCCGAGAACTGCAACTCGATGAATGGATGAACCGTCCGGTGCTGGCCCGCTACGTGGACAACGTGGCCCGATTGACCGCCACGATTCAGTAGCACCTTCGGCGGATTTTACGGTTAGCTAGGCGCTAATCGTAAAATCGTGCAATTCAGTCCGGGAAGTTGGAGCCCAGCGTGGACAAAACACCGTGCGCCTTGGCCTGAATCTCATCCCATTCGGCATCGTCCTCGGAGTCGGCCGTGATGGCGCCGCCGATCCCCAACGAAAGGTGCGTGCCGCCGTCGTCCGTGTCTTGGAAAACCAGGGTGCGGATCACCACGGATAAATCGGTGGCCGCATTGAGCGAAAAGTAACCGATGGCGCCAGAATAAATGCCGCGCGGGCCGGCTTCAAGATCGTCCAGGATGGCCATGGTGCTGATTTTCGGGGCGCCCGTCATGGACCCGGCGGGGAAGGCGGCGGCCACGGCCTGCGCGCGCGAATTGCCCGGTGCCAGCTGCGCCTCGATGGTGCTGACCATCTGATGCACGGTGGCGTAACTTTCGATCGCACACAGCCGCGGCACGGTCAACGAATTCGGCAGAGCGAAGCGCGAGAGGTCGTTGCGGAGCAGGTCCACGATCATCACATTCTCCGCCCGGTCCTTGAGCGAGGTGAGTAGATCCTGTTTGAGCGCGGCGTCGGCGGCCGGGTCACTGTCGCGGCGCCGGGTCCCCTTGATCGGTTCGGCCCGCATCAAACCGTCGGCATCAATACGGAGGAAACGTTCAGGGGACGTGCTGCAAATACTCAATCTGCCTAGGCGCAAAAATGCCGCAAACGGCGCCGGATTGCGCTTTCTCAACGCCTGATACGTTGTCCAGGAATCGAGCCGTTGCGGCAGCGCCGACTCCAGCGTGGTTGTCAGGCAGACCTCGTAGGAGTTGCCCTCGTAGATCTGGGCCTGCGCTGCCGCGATCATGTCCTTATACCGGTGCTCGCCGTCCCGAGCCGTGAAAACGGGCGCGCCACTGTGGATGCTCGACGCCGGGAGGTTGGCTGGTGCGGTGGGTGTAGCGGGGTGGGAAGCGGCGTGCGTAGTGCGAACCGCTTCCCGGACAGAGGCGAGAAAGCTGGCCGCTTCGGCGACGGCGCCGGGCTGATGCGGGCCGGTCAAGGTCAAGACGTACAGGCAATCGTCGTGGTGGTCCAGAACTACGGCGCGGCCAGCAAAGAGCAGCATGGCGTCAGGCAGGGAATCCGTGGTGTGCGCAGCCGTCCCACCGGTTTCGGCTTTGAGCTCATAGCCCAGATAGCCTAGCCAGCCGAGCGTGAAATCGCCGGGGTAATGCTGTGGTGCCCGGACAGCTTTCCGGCCCCACACCGAATCGAGCCAGTTGAAGAAGGGTCCGCGGATGCGGGTAGTGAGTTGCCCGGCAGTCACAGTGGTGACGTCATTTTCGTGGCGGGCCAGCTGCCCAAAACGGCCTAAGTCATCGGCCATGATGGAGAACCTAGATCTGGCCGCTGCTGGATCCTTACCGACGGGGCCGGGTCCGTCCAAGGCGGCCCCTATGGTTTCTACGCTTGCAGGCTCCTCGTTTGCGTCGATCCGGGCAATGGAACTATCGAGCCACACTGCGTTCCGGGACTGCCCGTACACTGTGTGAAACAGCTCCTCAACGGGAGGCAGGCCCTCAATGCGGACGGCGGAAAATTCCAGTCCGCGGCGCCGAGCCAGTTCGGGTCCCAGCACATGTTCCATGGCAGGGAGCTGGGTGAGAGCGTCGAGGACGGGGGCCGGGGCATTGGCAACACCGTTACTGCCATCGACCACGATGTCGGCCGTTGCGCTAGCCACGGCAGCGGCGTCCGTGCCACCGGTATTGCCAAGTAGCCGATCCTCCTGCGCGGCCCAGCTGTCCCAGAAAGGAGCGTACGTTTCGCCGTCACGTTCCAGCGCCCGCATTTTTCGGGCCTCGCTGGGGGCATCCACCCAAATAATCGCATCCAAGAAGTCGGCAGCCCGCCCATGCGAGGAACCCACACCTTCGACAATGACCACCGGGGCAACGGCGGTGGTCCGGGAGGCGCCGTCGTGCTTTGCCTCCCAATCCCACGCGGTCCACGTAGCGGGGAGGCCTTGATGAAGGGGCTGCAAAACGGAATCAATATAGCGTTCCACGCCACCTGCGAGGCCGTCCCAACCAGGGTAGATGTCCTCGAGGTGGAACAACGACACAGCGCGGTGACGGCGCAATAGGGCTGCCAATTCAACAGCAACAGTGGTTTTTCCTGCACCGGAACGGCCGTCCACTGCGATGATGACCGGCCTAGCCACGGGCGTGCGCCACAATGCCGGAGAGTGCTGCGGAGATCAGGTCCCAGCTGACGTCAAAGTCCTTGGCGTCGCCGTACCAAGGATCGTAAATTCCTTGCTGCTTGGGTTCGGCATGGGCAACTTCGGGGTCAAAGGAACGCAACATGCGCACTTTGTCAGCGGCCGCCGCGTTCGGGGCCAAGGCACGTAAGTCCTCGTAGTGGTCAATATCCAGCGCCAGAATCAGGTCGCGTTCGGCATACCAAGCCGGGTTGAATGTGCGTGCTGTGTGGCCTGTGGCCTCGATCCCGTGGCGGGCCAAGACAGCTAAAGCTCGCGGATCCATGGGGTTCCCCACCTCCCACGCCGAGGTTCCCGCAGAGTCCACTTCAACGTTCAGGCCGGCCTGCGCAGCAGCATGCGACACCATGAATTCAGCCATGGGGGAGCGGCAAATATTGCCTGTGCAGACGGTGAGGATCCGGTACGGGGTGGTCATTGAATCAGTCTATCGGCGTAGTGCTTTGGAGCAGGCGCGCGGTGCTGTCGGGCCGTCGGGCTGCCGGGCTGCCGGTTCCGCTGTCCAGCGTCAGTGGTGCTAGACCAGTGCCAACAAGATACCCACAACGATAAACAAGATGCCGAAGATCCGGTTCAGGATCAACTGTCCGCGCGGGCTGGTGGTGAGGTGTTTGAGCTGCTTGGCCCCCGCGGCAAAGATGAACCACATGACGACGATGTCAATGGCCACCACCGTGGCTGTCAAGATCACGTACTGGGGCAGCAGTGGCTCGGCGGGACGGATGAACTGGGGCATGAACGCCAAAAAGAAAACAATCGCCTTCGGATTCAGCAGATTGACCCACAAGCCGCGGCGGAACATCGAGAAACCAGACTCCACCGTGGCAGTTTCGCCCCCTGCATCGGCCTTTTCTGGCTTTGCCAGTAGCTTCCGGATGCCCAAATACACCAGATATGCGGCGCCACCATAGCGAATCAGCATGAACAGGAATGGGGAGTTGGAGACGATGATGCCCACGCCTGCTGCCACGATGACCACGTGGATCACGAGAGCCAGCTGCTGGCCCAAAATGCCCCAAAAGGAGCGGCGGAAACCGCTGGTGAGCGCATTGGACATAGTGTTGATGGCGCCTGCGCCCGGGGTCAGGGAAATCATGGCGCCGGCGCCGGCAAGGGCCAGCCAAAGAGAGAATTGCACCCGCTCATCTTACGTGCCATGGGCAGCGAGCCCGCCCGCTTGCGGCTATCGAACGGGATATGACACATCCGGCGCGAGCCCCCGCCGTCGAGGTTCCTCCCAGAAGTGGCAACTATGATGAAGCAAATGAGCGCTCCCAGCCAACGATTCGGTCTCAGCCGCCGCCATTTTCTCCAACTGTCCACCTTGGGACTTGGTGTGGGCGCGATGGCCGCACTCGCAGGGTGTGGCGGCCCGACCGGCCGGAAGCCTCTGGACACCGCGGGTCAGATTGATTTCCGCAACCCGCTGCACGTCCCGCCGCTCGCGAAGTCGGAACTCAAGGGTGGCCAGCGCGTTTTTGACCTCGTGACACAAGCCGGTCAAACGGAGATCGTGCCCGGCGGGAAAGCCGATACCTGGGGAGTCAACGGGGCATTTTTGGGGCCGACGCTGCGAGTGCGCCGCGGCGAGGAGATTCGCCTCAATGTCAGCAACGAACTCGACGAGCCCACCACCTTGCACTGGCACGGCATGCGCCTACCCGCTGCGGCCGACGGCGGTCCGCACCAAATGGTTGAACCAGGCAAGTCATGGTCCCCTTCATGGACCATCGACCAGCCCGCGGCGACCCTCTGGTACCACCCGCATCCGCACGGTCAGACGGAACGGCACGTCTACAAGGGGATCGGCGGCATGTTCATTATCGACGACGACGAAGAGGCTGCCCTGGCGCTGCCGCGCGACTACGGCGTGGACGACATCCCGGTCATTGTCCAGGACAAGACGTTCAACGACGTCGGGCAGCTCGTTGAGACAGGCCGGATCGGCGTCGGCATGTTGGGCAGCACGGTGTTGGTCAACGGCACCGCGGCTCCCATGTTGGATGTGGTGGCGGAGCACACGCGCCTGCGCCTGCTCAATGCCTCGAGCGCTCGCAGTTACAACTTCGGCTTCTCCGATGACCGCACATTCACCATGATCGGCAGCGACGGCGGCCTCCTGGCGGCGCCCGTGCCGCTGACCCGCCTCATGCTCACCCCGGGCGAACGAGCCGAAATCATTGTCGCGTCGGTTCCCGGGGAAACCGTGTCGCTGCGTTCGTTCCCGCAGGACCTTGGCGTTTCGGAGACGCGCGCCGCAGAGTCCGGCTCCCTGGACACCTTGGACATCCTCGAGCTCAAGGCGGCTTCCGTGCTGAAGCCTTCCGCCCCGATTCCTGCCAAGCTGGCCGAGGTGGTGTACCCGGATCCCGCCCTGGCCGGGGACATGGAGATGTTCCAGCTCGGTGACAACGTCATCAACAGCAAGCACATGGACATGGACCGGATCGACCTGGAGGTCAAGGCCGGGTCAACGCAGGCCTGGACCGTGTTCAACGCCCACAACCAGCCGCACAACTTCCACATCCACGACGTGCAGTTCCAGATTCTCACCGTGGACAACCAGCCGCCCCCGCCGGAACTCGCAGGCTGGAAGGACACCGTCTACGTGCCACCGGGCGTGACCGTCCGGCTGCTCATGCAGTTCGGCGAACTCACCGACCCCGTGATCCCCTACATGTTCCACTGCCACCTGCTCTGGCACGAAGACATGGGCATGATGGGCCAGTTCCTGGTGGTGGACGCCTAGCTTGCCGCGCCCAATGTGTGGCTATGCGCGGGGCTCAGTCGGGTTCAGGCGCGGGCGATGATTTCCCCGTTGGGCATGATGAACCAGCCGTCCTCGCTGGCACCCCAGTCCCGCCAGCCTGCCGAGATTCGCTCTAGAGATTCCGTGTTGGCTAGCCCGTAGCTCACGGCTTGTTCGGCAAATGCCGAATCTACTGTGCGGTCCGCCCAGACGCCCGCCAACCAGGCCCGCTGCTCCGGTGTCGCGTAGAGCCAGTTAGCGGACGACGGCGTGACATCCGTAAATCCCGCAGCTTGCGCCCAGTGCAACAACCGTCGCCCGGCGTCGGGTTCCGCCCGATTGTGCCTCGCCACCTGCTGGTACAAGTCCATCCACTCGTCCATTTCGGGTCGTTTCGGATACCAAAACATGCCGTGAAAATCGGCGTCCCGTACGGCCACGATGCCGCCCGGTTTTGCCACGCGTCGCATCTCCTTGAGGGCGGCCACCGGATGCGTCAGATGTTGCAAAACTTGGTGGGCGTGCACAACGTCGAAGCTGTCATCGGGAAAGTTGAGAGCGTAGACATCGCCCGCCTCAAAGCTCAAGTTCGCCAACTGCTGATCCCGGGCCAACACCGTTGCTGCTGCCACGACTTCCGGAGAACGGTCAAGGCCCAACACCGCACCGGGTGCTACCAGCCGGGCGAAATCTGCCGTAATCGTGCCGGGACCCGAGCCCACATCGAGCACTCGCAGCCCAGCAGTGAGGTGCGGGATCAGGTAGGGGGCCGAATTTTCAGCAGTCCGCGACGTGTGGGACCGCAGCACGCTTTCGTGATGGCCGTGCGTGTAGACATCCCCGGATGCTGGCTCTTTAGTCATAAAGGGGAGCGTACGCCTCGGGCCGCGCCGTCCACCAGAGCTGTCCAACTCTGGAGTTGCGTACCGTTTGTCAGTAACCATGCGCCACTTCTGGAGCTGCGCGTGGTTGTAATGTAACCGCGCGCGGCTTCAGGGGACGGGTGCCGCAAGACCCGGCCATCCGGCGTCGTGCCTGTTCGCCCAGCGTGAAAGTTGAGCCATGTGCGCTCAACTCTATTTGACATGGAAACGAGTCTGAGTAAAGTTGAGTGCAGAACGCTCAATACCGCTGGTTGAGCGACCCCGCCACCTTGGTGGAACTGTTCGCAGCGGCTCATGAAAGGAACCACTTATGTCACGTGCCGTAGGTATTGACCTCGGAACCACCAACTCTGTTGTATCCGTCTTGGAAGGTGGCGAGCCCACCGTTATCGCCAACGCTGAAGGCGGTCGCACCACCCCCTCAGTTGTTGCCTTCTCCAAGACCGGCGAAGTTCTGGTTGGCGAAATCGCCAAGCGCCAGGCCGTCAACAACATCGACCGCACCATCGCTTCCGTCAAGCGCCACATGGGCACCGACTGGACCGTAGCGATCGACGACAAGAAGTACACGGCGCAGGAAATCTCCGCCCGTACCTTGATGAAGCTCAAGAACGACGCCGAAGCTTACCTGGGCGAAAAGGTCACCGACGCTGTTATCACCGTCCCGGCCTACTTCAACGACGCTGAGCGTCAGGCCACCAAGGAAGCCGGCGAAATCGCAGGCTTGAACGTGCTGCGTATTGTCAACGAGCCCACCGCTGCCGCTCTGGCTTACGGTCTGGAAAAGGGTAAGGAAGACGAACTCATCCTGGTATTCGACCTCGGTGGCGGAACGTTCGACGTTTCCCTGCTCGAAGTCGGCAAGGACGAGGACGAGTTCTCCACCATCCAGGTGCGCGCAACCTACGGCGACAACCGCCTCGGCGGCGACGACTGGGATCAGCGCATCGTTGACTTCCTGTTGAACCAGCTCAAGGTCAAGGGCATCGACCTGTCCAAGGACAAGATCGCCCTGCAGCGTCTGAAGGAATCTGCTGAGCAGGCCAAGAAGGAACTCTCCTCGGCTACCAGCACCAACATCTCGCTGCAGTACCTCTCTGTTACCGCTGACGGCCCGGTTCACTTGGACGAGCAGCTGACCCGCGCCAAGCTCCAGGACCTGACCAAGGACCTGCTCGAGCGCACCAAGAAGCCGTTCAACGACGTCATCAAGGAAGCCGGTATCAAGGTTTCTGACATCGACCACATCGTGCTCGTCGGTGGCTCCACCCGTATGCCGGCCGTCGTGGAACTGGTCAAGGAATTGGCTGGCGGCAAGGAGCCCAACAAGGGCGTCAACCCGGATGAAGTTGTTGCCGTAGGTGCTGCACTGCAGGCTGGCGTGTTGAAGGGTGAGCGCAAGGACGTTCTGCTCATCGATGTCACCCCGCTGTCCTTGGGTATCGAAACCAAGGGTGGTGTGATGACCAACCTGATCGAGCGCAACACGGCTATCCCCACCAAGCGTTCCGAGACCTTCACCACCGCTGATGACAACCAGCCCTCGGTTGCCATCCAGGTCTTCCAGGGTGAGCGTCAGTTCACTCGCGACAACAAGCCGCTGGGCACGTTCGAGCTGACCGGTATTGCTCCGGCTCCGCGCGGCGTCCCGCAGGTTGAGGTCACCTTCGACATCGATGCCAACGGTATTGTGCACGTGTCCGCCAAGGACAAGGGCACCGGCGTCGAGCAGTCCATGACCATCACGGGCGGCTCCTCGCTGTCCAAGGATGACATTGAGCGCATGGTTCGCGAAGCTGAAGAGCACGCAGCCGAGGACAAGGAACGCCGCGAGGCAGCAGATCTGCGCAACTCCGCAGAGCAGCTGCACTACTCGGTTGACAAGGTTCTGGCCGACAACGATGACAAGCTCTCCGACGAGGTCAAGAACCCCGTCAAGGAAGATGTCACCGCTCTGAAGACCGCTCTTGCAGGCGACGACGACGCAGCCGTAAAGACCGCGTTCGAGAAGCTGCAGGCTTCACAGTCTTCACTGGGCGAGGCCATCTACGCCGCAGCCCAGGCTGAGGGTGCAACGGCCGACGCCGGTGCTTCCGAAGGTGCCGCATCTTCCGAGAGCGCTCCTGAAGAAGACATCGTTGATGCTGAGATCATCGACGAAGACGCAGACGAGAAGAAGTAAGCATGTCTGAGTCCGTAAACCCCGAAGAGGTCCCAGAGAACGAGTCTGTCGATCCCGCCAACCCGGTGGGTAAGCCCAACGAGACCCGCGGCGAGACCGAAGGCGACGCGCTCTCTCAGGCCGAAGAGATCCTCAACGGTGTTGAGGTTCCGGCCGAGGAGTCCGTGGCTCAGGGTAGCGATGCCGCCGAGGCTGCCGAGTTGAAGAATGACCTTCTTCGCTTGCAGGCCGAGTACGTCAACTACCGTAAGCGGGTTGAGCGTGACCGCGCCGTTGCCGGCCAGATGGCTGTTATCGGTGTCCTGAACTCGCTGCTTCCAGTTTTGGATGACATCGATGCCGGGCGTGCTCACGGCGATATCGTCGAAGGCCCGTTTGCAGCCATCGCCACCAAGCTGGAAACTGCTTTGGCCACCTATGGTCTAGAGAAGGTCGACGCCGTTGGTGTCGCCTTTGACCCGACCGTTCACGAGGCGCTGATTCAGCAGCCTTCGGCCGATGTTGAAATTGACACGGTCAGCCAGGTCCTGCGCAACGGTTACAAGTCCGGCGATCGCATTCTGCGTGCCGCACAGGTAATCGTGGCAGTTCCGGAGTAGCAAACCCCTAGTGGTCGAGCCTGTCGAGGCCAGTGGTCTCGGCAGGCTCGACACTTGGGATTAACCCACAAACTTTAGAAAGGAGACGTCTTGGCAAGTCAGGACTGGGCAGAGAAAGACTTCTACAAGATTCTTGGGGTATCCAAGGATGCTTCCGAAGCCGATATCAAAAAGGCCTACCGAAAGCTGGCCCGCAAGTACCACCCGGATACAAACTCCGGGGACCCGCAGGCGGAAAAGACCTTCAAGGACGTCTCCGAAGCGTACTCCGTGCTCTCCAGCAAGGACGACCGCGAGCAGTACGACGCCATCCGCGCCATGGGTGGCGGTGCCCGCTTCAGTGCCGGCGGCGCTGGCCAGGGCGGTGGCGGTTTTGAGGACGTCTTCGGTGACCTCTTCGGCGGCGGCCGTGGCGCACCCCGCGGCGGATCTCGGGGCAATCCCGGCTTTGGCGGTTCTGGTCTGCCACCGGAATTCGCGGACCTGTTCGGTGGTGGAGGCGGTTTTGGCGGCTTCCAGCCCACACCCACCAAGGGTGCGGACCGCACCGCTGCGACAAGTATTTCCTTTGGCGGTTCCATCAATGGAACCAAGATCGGTCTGCGCGAGCCCAATGGGGAAGTCATCGATGTGCGTATCCCCGCGGGCATCAAGGACGGTCAGAAGGTTCGGGTCAAGGGCAAGGGCCAGTCAGGGGCAGCCGGTCCCGGCGACTTGATGGTCACTGTCAACGTCAAGCCGCACGAATTCTTTATTCGCGACGGCAACAACATTCGCATCCACGTCCCGGTCAGCTTCCCCGAAGCTGCCCTGGGCGCAGATATTAGCGTCCCCACCTTGACCGGCGACACGGTCCGCGTCCGCGTTCCTGCCGGAACGCCGTCGGGCCGCACTTTGCGAGTCAAGGGTGCCGGCGTGCAGTCAAAGAAGGGCGACGGCGATCTGCTCGTCACGATCGACGTTGCCGTTCCGCAAAAGCTCAGTAAGGAAGCCGAAGAGGCGGTGCGTGCCTTCGCGGCAGCCACTGCCGATGGCGATCCCCGCTCAGGACTGGCAGAAAAAGCCAAGCTGTAATCCCCACCCGGCCCCACTTCATCTGGTGATCGAGCTCGATCACCAGATGATCGGCTCCACTCCACCGAAGGAAGGAAATTGCAATGATTATTGACCCGTACGCCCCGATCTTTGTGATTTCCGTGGCGGCTGAACTGGCCGATATGCATCCGCAGACCCTGCGCCAGTACGACCGTTTGGGGATCGTTAAGCCCAACCGGGCACCTGGCCGGGCCCGGCGATACTCCCAGCATGATGTCAATATGCTCCGTGAGGTCCAGCGGCTGTCCCAAGAAGGTGTTTCGCTGGAGGGCATCCGGCGGATTATGGAGTTGCAGAATCAGGTTGCCGCCTTGCGGGCCAAGGTCGTGGAGCTGAGCGAATCGCTCGAAGCTGTCACGGCTGAGATGGAATCGCGGCCACCGCGTCCCAACAGTCGGGTGTTTGCCGCGGGGCTGCTGGGTGGGGACATCGTGGCCCTAGCAAGAGGCCAACGTCCGCGCCCCCGCAGCCAAGCCATGGTGGTGTGGCGCCCGCAAGGAGTGCCCACTAAAAAGTCGATCACAGCAAAAAAGCGCTGATCAGCTAGGCCGTTCCAGGCCTGCCTGATCAGCGCTTTTCTGTGTCCGTAACAGGTAGCTGCCTGCCATCAGTCGCGGAACAAACCGGCCAGATCTGTGGCTGTCAAAGCCCCGCCGGAGAGCGAATCCCCGCTCATCACATCAGAGAACAGCTGGGATTTCTTGGCCTTGAGAGCCATGACCTTTTCCTCAATGGTGTCCTTGGCGACCAGCCTGTAGACCATCACGTTCTTCTTCTGGCCAATGCGGTGGGTACGGTCCACTGCCTGCGCCTCGGACGCCGGGTTCCACCACGGATCCAGAATGAACACGTAGTCAGCCTCGGTCAAGTTCAACCCGAAGCCACCGGCCTTCAAGCTGATGAGGAATAGCGGGGCGTCACCATTTTTGAATTCATCCACGACGGCGGCCCTATTTCGGGTGCCTCCGTCGAGATATGTGAAGTCAATGCCCTCGGCAATGAGCCGCTCCCGAACCTTGCCCAGGAAACCGGTGAACTGGCTGAAGATCAACGCGCGGTGGCCTTCCTTAACCACGTCCTCCAACTGTTCAAAGAGCACGTCCAGCTTCGAGGAGCGCACACCCGCCTGGTCTTCATCCACCAGTGACACGTCCAGGCTGAGCTGACGCAGCAGCGTCAATGACTGGAAGATGGTGAAGCGGTTCTTATTCACATCCTCCAGGAGGCCAAGAATCTTGGCCCGCTCACGTTGCAAGTGGGTCTGGTAGATCTTTTGGTGCCGTGGATTGAGCTCCACTTCCAGGATTTGTTCCTGTTTGGCGGGCAGATCTGCAATGACCTGTTCCTTGGTGCGGCGCAGCATGAGCGGTTTGACCCGTGCACGTAGCTTCGCAAGGAGTTCGGAGTCGGCATTCTTTTCAATGGGGCGCTGATAGAACTCGGCGAAGCGTTTGGGGCTGGGGAACAAGCCCGGCGCCACAATGGACAGCAACGCCCACAGTTCCATGAGGTTGTTTTCCATGGGTGTACCCGTGACGGCCAGCTTGAACGGAACCTTCAGTTTGCGTACGCACTGGTACGCCTTGGACTGATGATTCTTCACAAACTGGGCCTCATCCAGGATCAGTCCGGCAAAGGGCTGCATCGCGTATTCGGCAAAATCAATGCGGAAGAGAGCGTAGGAGGTGATGACAATGTCTGCCCCGGCAAAGAAATCCGCGGAGATCAATCCGCTCTTGGCAAAAGTTTCAGACACCGTAACTACCCTCAGTTCCGGCGCGAACTTCACGCTTTCACTAGCCCAGTTACCCACCACGGACGTAGGTGCCACCACCAGGAACGGTGATTTCAGCTCCGGGTCTTCAGCCTTGACCTGGCTGACGAGGGCCAGTGTCTGAACGGTCTTACCCAAGCCCATGTCATCGGCCAGTACCCCGCCCAGCCCAAAGCTGTAGAGGAAGTGCAGCCAGTTGAAGCCGTCTAACTGGTACGGGCGCAGTGTGGCATTGAGCCCGACAGGGGCTGGCAGCGGCTCGGGTGGGCCGCCGTCGAGCAGGCCGGAGACAGCCTTACGCCAGGCCTGCGCCTGTTCGTCCACGATGCCCAGCTGAGCCAGTTCGTCCCACAAACCAGCCTGGAAGCGGCTGATCCGTAGTTGGCCGTCCTTGTTGTCATTGAGACTGCGGGCTTCATCGATCAGGGCGCGCAGCTGGTGCAGTTCCGGGCGGTCCAAGGAGAAGTAGGCGCCACTGGGCAACAGCATGCGCGTGTTCCCGGCGGCCAAGGCGGAGAACACGGCCGCGAAGGAGACGTACTGGCCCTCCAGGGTGATCACAATGCCCAGATCAAACCAGTCCCGCTCATCGGTGGCCTTGGTGGAAATCGTGACAATGGGAGCTTCTGTGACCTCACGGTAGCTGGCAATGTCACCACTAGTCTCGACTTTAATGCCGGGCAGGGCTTGCAGCCGGGGCAGGACAGTTTCGGTGAACGTGAGTGTGTCTAAGCCGCTCAGAGCTGCAGATCCAGCCAAGGTGGGCTCGCCCCACGCGTGGTTGGCGGCCACACCCATGGCCGTAATGTCTTCCCAGGGCGTGCCGACGAGCTCCAAGATCCGTGCCTCGGCTCCGGTGTCCCGCACAGCGGTTTCACCCAGTTCGGGCCACAACGGCAATGAGGTGACCCGGGTACCTACGGGATAGTGCCACTCCCAGTGCAACCGCACGGTGTGATCGCTGCCGTATGCTGCCAACAGCGACAGTGTGGGTTCCACATAAGCCGGTAACTCCACCGAGTTGTTGGCTGAGACCACCGGTGCGGCCTGTTTGAGCTGCGGGTAAAACTGGGTCAGGAACTTATCCCTGGCCTGCTCCGGAATATGGACGGTTTCCTTGCGCAAAGCAAAATCCAGGAGCTGCGGTGAGGTGCCAGCGGGCAGCGGCGCCAACGTGAGGTTGCCGCGTACTGCTGCGGTGCGGTTGGGCGTGCTGGAAGTAGCCGTGGTGCCGGGCTCGAGCGGGTCGGAGAAGAACAGGCCGTAGACGGGAGAGCCGATCTGGCCCACCACCTCCGCGGTGACAGGTGCGCCGTCGAGCTCTATCAGCGGACCAACGTCCAAGGAGCCGGATTCACCCTGCGTGACATCGAGCTGGAGAGTGGCTTCCTGGCTGCTGACATGAATGGGGTCCCCGGAGCCCGACTGGATCAGGGCAACGCCGCTCTTGTGCGCTGTGGCGAGGAGCTGCCACAGGTTCCGGCCGGCAAAGTCGTTCAGTGACAGCCATGCCCCGGCGTTGCCGTGATTGAACTGGCGTGGGCTGTGCGATGACAAGAATTCGGTGAGCCATTCCAGCTGGGTGGGATCGTGGGCCCCACCATAAGAAAGGTAGCCCAAGGTGGCCCAGCTGACGCCTGACTTGACCCATTTGCCACGCGTTCCCATGACCACGGGACGGACGTTGAGCACCGGCTGCGAGGGCACGGTGCTGCCACGGCCCCGGTAGGAGAAACGCGGCGGCGGCACATGAAGTTCAAATTGCAGGCCCAACGCCGGGGTATCCGGACTGGGGCCGGTAGCGGCTGGCGGCAGCAGTGCCGAAAGGGCTGCTTCCCACGAATCCATGGCAGGAGCATCGGGGGCCGGAGCCGGGGCGGCCTTGCTGTCCTTAGCTTTGGCCAGCAGGGTTTCCAAGAAGGTGGGTTCCCGCGGAGCTTCCTCAGGAACAAAGAAATCGGTGAAAGAGGGGTCCTGCTCGGCTGCGGCAATCAACGCCACCACGTGCTTGCAGTTTTGCCGCACGGGGCAGTTGCAGATGCCCACGCGGCAGGCGATGACGCCGTCGTGCTCGCGGACTAACTTGGCTGTGGCCCGGTAGACCTGGGTTCCTAGGACCTTGCCGGAGAGCAGGCCGGTGGCCGGTTCTAGGACAATGCTGCTGACCCGGTCCTCGTCGGCGTAGACACGGCCGGCGGCAATGGACTTCTCGGTGAACTCGGCGATCCGCGTCATCAAACGTGAACCAGCGGAGGAGTGCGTCACGGAACTGTTCCACCTGTCGGTTGGGGGTGGCCCAAGGGCAAGAACCACATCTATCAATCCTACGCAGTATTGGCGGGCATGTTTACCCTGTTCGTCCCTGTGCCGAAAATGTGCTTGTCCGGTGAAATTCTCCGCTCTAAAAAGTACGACGGCGGTGGGCTGGGCACGTGCCCAGCCATCATCGGGATCTGCGCTTGGTTGTATGTCCGTGCCGCCACCAAGAACGAGGCCCAGTACCGGGACCTCGTGGAGGAAAAATGAATCCTGCCA
>NZ_JBFBLU010000007.1:24320-241419 GCF_040686795.1 Specibacter sp. NPDC078709 | reverse complement strand
TGGTTTTACTAAACCCCCCCCACCCCAAAACACCACCCCGGTGCACCCACCTAAAAACAAACAATAAATCCCACATAAGCACGACGGCGGCCGGTCACCTTTGAACAAAAGGTGACCGGCCGCCGTCGTGCTTATGGCGTATTTACTTGTTGTAGTTCGGAGCTTCCACGGTCATGGTGATGTCGTGAGGGTGGGATTCCTTCAACCCAGCAGCCGTGATGCGCACGAACTTGCCGCGCGCCTTCAGCTCGGGAATGGTCGGGGAACCGACGTAGAACATGGTCTGGCGCAGGCCGCCAACCAGCTGGTAAGCCACCGAAGCCAGCGGCCCGCGGTAGGCAACGCGGCCTTCGATGCCTTCGGGGATGAGCTTCTCATCGCCGGACACATCGGCCTGGAAATAACGGTCCTTGGAGTAGGAGGTGTTGTTGCCGCGGGTCTGCATGGCACCCAATGAGCCCATGCCGCGGTAAGCCTTGAACTGCTTGCCGTTGACGAACACGGTCTCGCCCGGAGACTCCTCAGTACCGGCCAGCAATGAGCCGATCATGACGGTATCGGCGCCGGCAACCAGTGCCTTGCCGATATCGCCTGAGTACTGCAGGCCACCGTCGGCAATCAACGGAACGCCGGCAGGGATGGCAGCCTTGGCGGATTCGTAGATGGCGGTGATCTGCGGAACGCCAACACCGGCAACCACGCGGGTGGTGCAGATGGAGCCCGGGCCAACGCCGACCTTAATGCCGTCAGCGCCGGCGTCGATCAGGGCCTGAGCGCCCTCGCGCGTTGCTGCCTGGCCGCCAATGACATCAACATGAGCGGCAGACTTTTCCTTCTTCAGGCGTTCGATCATTTCCAGCACGCCCTGGCTGTGGCCATTGGCGGTGTCCACGAACAAAGCGTCAACACCGGCGTCAACCAGAGCCATGGCGCGCTCGTACCCGTCGCCGAAGAAGCCGATGGCTGCACCTACACGCAGACGACCTTCGTCGTCCTTGGTGGCCAGCGGGTACTGCTCAGCCTTGGCGAAGTCCTTGACGGTGATGAGGCCACGGAGCACGCCGGCCTTGTCCACGAGGGGAAGTTTCTCAATCTTGTTCTTAGCCAGCAAGCCCGAGGCTTCTTCACGGCTGATGCCAACCTGGCCGGTGATCAGCGGCATGTTCGTCATAACATCGCGAACCAGTCGCGTGGAGTATTCGTTTTCCGGAATGAACACGGTGTCGCGGTTGGTGACGATGCCCATGAGGCGGCCATCCGGGTCCACAACTGGCAGCCCGGACACACGGAATCGGGCACACAGCTCATCGAGCTCAGCCAGTGTGGCGTCGGGGCCAACGGTGACCGGGTTGGTGATCATGCCTGATTCGCTGCGCTTGACCAGATCCACTTCCTCAGCCTGGCGCTCGATCGAGAGGTTGCGGTGAACAACACCCAAACCGCCTTGGCGTGCCATGGCGATGGCCATGCGTGACTCGGTCACGGTGTCCATAGCCGCTGACAGCAACGGGGTTTGGACCGTAATGCGCTTGGATACCCGTGAGCTGGTGTCAGCTTCGGAGGGAATCACGTTGGTGTGTCCGGGAAGGAGCAATACGTCGTCGTACGTCAGGCCAACAAAGGCGAAGGGATCATGAATTTCAGGCTGGGACACGAAGGCTCCTTGGCGGGGGTAGAACCATTTGAGGGGTGTGCATCCAATGGCCGGTCCCGTTATTACGAAGCTAGCCTGTGCGTTGGTTACAGTCTAAAACGAAAGCTGCCGTTGCCCTATTCCCGTTCCGTGCGTCACACCGGTGCCGCGCAGCGTTGCCAACAGAGTGGCGAACAGCGTGCCGAGCAGAGTGGCGAACGGCGCCTAGGTAGCCCAGCGTAACTCGCGTCTTAGGACCTTGGTGAGGGACGACGTCGTCCCTCACCAAGCGGGCCTAGGGCCTAGTAAGTGGCGGCTTGGCACCCGCTAGGGCAGAGTGGTGCCATGAAGGAAACTGCAGCTACCAGGGCGTCAGCTCTCTCCCCCGAATCCCTTGCCCCTCAGGCTCCTGAGCAGTCCCGGATCGTGGCTGCCCTGCGACATTACCCTTTGGTATGGGCCACCCTGCTGGTTGCTCTGGCCGTGGGAGTCATGCTGCTCTTTGGGATGGATGCGGGCGCCCGATGGACTGCGAGCCTGTACGCTGTGGCGATCGCCCTCTATCAGGGTTTCGGCATGGTCAAGGACATTCTGCGCGGGCATTGGGGCATCGACATTCTGGCCGTCACAGCAATCGTAGCGACGGTTTCTGTGGGCGAATATGTGGCGTCCCTGATCATCATCTTGATGCTGACAGGCGGTGCCGCGCTGGAGGATTATGCCACCGGACGTGCCGCTCGTGAGCTGCGGGCTCTTATGGATCGTGCGCCTCGGGCAGCGCACCGAGAGAACGCCGACGGTTCCACGAGCGATATCCCGCTGGCCGATGTTGAGATTGACGATACGTTGCTGGTTCGTCCGGCCGAGGTGTTGCCTGTCGACGGAGTGCTGTTGAACGGTCCGGCGATGTTTGACGAATCCGCACTGACCGGCGAAAGCCTGCCTGTGGAGCATTCCTCCGGGGACTTTGTGCCCAGTGGTGCTGTCAACGGACCAACGGCCATCCGTATCAGGGTCACCGCCCGGGAAGAGGACTCCCAATTCAGCCGCATTATTGCCTTAGTGCGAGAAGCGTCAGAAAGTAAAGCGCCCGTGGTGCGCCTTGCGGATAGGTACGCCGTCCCGTTCACTGCGTTTTCTTTGGCGCTGGCGGGAATCGCTTGGTACCTCAGCGGTGACCCGACTCGCTTTGCCGAGGTGCTGGTCGTGGCCACCCCTTGTCCGCTGCTGATCGCGGCGCCGGTCGCTTTCCTGGGTGGCATGAGCCGGGCCGCGAAGTCGGGTGTCATTGTCAAGGGCGGAGGAACCCTTGAGCAACTAGCCCGAGTCAAGACGGCCGCTTTCGATAAGACCGGCACACTCACCGCTGGCAACCCGTCGTTGGACGAAGTGCGAAGCGTGTCCATGAATCCGGATGAGTTGTTGACTCTCGCTGCCTCTGCCGAACAATACTCCTCCCATGCACTTGCTGCGGCGGTAGTGGCTGAAGCGCTTTCGAGGGGGCTGTCACTGTTAACTTCCGATGATGCGAGCGAGCATGCCACCAATGGCGTCAGCGCGCTCATCAACGGCCACCGGGTACTTGTCGGCAAGCAGTCGTTTGTGGCTTCCCACTCCGCAGGGGTCCAAGAAGCGTCCCTAGCTGGCGGGCAACTTGCCGTGTATGTGGGTGTTGATGGTGAGTTTGCCGGGACCTTGATCATGCGCGATCTGCTACGACCCGAAGCCGCCTCAACACTGGCTCAATTGCGCGCCTTGGGGGTTTCCGACACCGTGATGCTCACGGGTGACGCCGCAGCCACGGCGAACTTCATCGCCGCCGAGGCTGGCATTACCAAGGTTTATGCCAGCCTATTGCCGGCGGATAAGGTCCGGCTTGTCAACGAGTTGCCCAACCGCGGAGTCCTGATGGTGGGCGACGGTATCAACGACGCACCGGTACTAGCCGCGGCCGACGTCGGAATTGCCATGGGAGCGAAAGGATCTACTGCCGCGAGCGAATCAGCAGACGTTGTCATCATGGTCGACGACCTGGCCAAGGTGGCGCAGTCCGTGGCGATCGGGCAACGAACCATCCGCATCGCTGTAGAGAGTATCTGGATCGGCATCATTCTGAGTGTGGGGCTGATGATCGTGGCGGCGTTTGGCATGATTCCAGCCGTGGCAGGCGCCCTGGCTCAGGAAGTGATCGATCTTGCCACAATCTTGTACGCCCTGCGAGCCCTGGTGCCGGGGCGTCGTCGGAAGTAGAACGCAAAAAGACGGCGCTTGCGGGTAAGGATGGCTGTATACAACCATCTTTACCCGCAAGCGCCGTCTTATACCGAACTCCACCCGCTGGATGGGCGTGGGTGGACCCACGCTCGCCAGAGTCCCGGAAAGCGATGGGCCCACAGGTCCGAGGGGCCCCAATGTTGGGTCGCTAGCGACCCAACATTGGGGAGGACCTGGGGACTAGTGCTGGTGTGCTTCTTCGTCCTCGGCAGGCTTGTCCGTCACGAGAACTTCGGTGGTGAGCACCAAAGCCGCGATGGAGGAAGCGTTGCGCAGGGCTGAACGGGTGACCTTGACCGGGTCGATGACGCCGGCCTTGACCAGGTTCTCGTAAACACCGGTAGCAGCGTTGAAGCCGAAGCCGTCTTCAAGCTCGCCAACCTTGTGGACAACAACGTAACCGTCGTGGCCAGCGTTCTGTGCGATCCAGCGCAACGGCTGAGCAACAGCCTTACGAACCAGCTCAACAGCAGTTGCGGCATCGCCGGTCAACGCCAGAACGGCAGCGTCTTCGTCGAGAGCCTTAGCGGCCTGTACCAGTGCGGAACCGCCACCGGCGACAATGCCCTCTTCCAAAGCTGCACGAGTTGCTGAAACAGCGTCCTCAATGCGGTGCTTCTTTTCCTTCAGCTCAACCTCGGTGGCTGCGCCAACCTTGATCACGCCGATGCCGCCAGCCAGCTTGGCCAGACGTTCCTGCAGCTTTTCCTTGTCCCAGTCGGAGTCGGTGCGCTTGAGCTCGGCGTGCAGCTGAGCAACACGGTCAGCAACATCCTCAGCCGTGCCAGCACCGTCAACGATGGTGGTGTTGTCCTTGGTGACCGTGATGCGGCGAGCCGTACCCAGTACCTCAAGGCCAACCTGGTCCAGGGACAGGCCAATCTCCGGGGAGACAACCTGTGCGCCGGTCAGGATTGCAATGTCCTGCAGCATGGCCTTGCGGCGGTCACCGAAGCCCGGTGCCTTGACAGCTACAACGTTCAACGTACCGCGCAGGCGGTTGACGATCAGCGTGGACAGAGCCTCGCCGTCGACGTCTTCGGCAATGATGAACAGCGGCTTGTTGGCAGCAAGTGCCTTTTCCAGCAGCGGCAGGAATTCCTGCAGGTTGGAGATCTTGCCCTGGTTGATCAGAACCAGTGCGTCTTCCATGACTGCTTCCTGGCGTTCTGCGTCGGTGACGAAGTACGGGGACAGGTAGCCCTTGTCGAACTGCATGCCCTCGGTGAGGACCAGTTCGGTGGAGGTGGTGGAGGACTCTTCAATGGTGATGACACCATCCTTGCCGACCTTATCGAACGCCTCGGCGAGCAGGTCGCCGATTTCCTGGCTCTGAGCGGAGATGGCTGCAACTTCTGCAACCTGTCCACCCTCAACCGGGCGAGCGTTCTCCAGCAGGCGCTTGGCAATGGCTTCAACCGAAACCTGGATGCCGCGCTTGAGCTCGCTGGGAGCCGCACCTGCGGCTACGTTGCGCAGGCCTTCCTTGACCAGTGCCTGTGCCAAAACGGTGGCCGTGGTGGTGCCGTCGCCGGCAACATCGTTGGTCTTCGTGGCAACTTCCTTGGCCAGCTGTGCGCCAAGGTTTTCGTAGGGGTCTTCCAACTCAACTTCGCGAGCGATCGTCACGCCGTCGTTGGTGATGGTGGGGGCACCCCACTTCTTATCGAGCACAACGTTGCGACCGCGCGGGCCCAACGTTACTTTGACGGTGTCCGCCAACTTGTCGATGCCGGCCTCGAGGGCCTTGCGTGCATCGTCATTAAACTGAAGCTGCTTTGCCATGCGTTATGTCCTTTCACGCAAAGACCCCGCGCCGGTGACTGATCTCGACAGGCTCGATCACCGATCCGGCACGGGGCTTTACAAAAGTGGTTGACGAAGGTCGTTACTTAACGACGATTGCCAGTACGTCGCGGGCAGAGAGAACCAACAGTTCCTCGCCACCGGTCTTGACTTCGGTGCCACCGTACTTGGAGTAGATGACTACGTCGCCAACAGCAACGTCGATCGGGACACGGTTGCCGTTGTCGTCAACGCGGCCGGGGCCCACTGCCACTACTTCGCCCTCCTGGGGCTTTTCCTTGGCAGTGTCCGGGATAACCAGACCGGAAGCGGTAGTCAGCTCTGCTTCGAGCTGGCGAACAACAATACGATCCTCAAGAGGCTTAATAGAGACCGACACTCGGACCTCTCCTTCACACGTAAATTTTTTGGATGCTTGGCAATCTTCTCGCCCATGTTGTGTGGAGCCCAACCGTCGTCGCGGTGCCGGTGATGCTCCCATGGCCAAAAAGATAAGCAAGTTGGCACCCTCAGGGTGAGAGTGCTAACTCTGACTCTAGGGAACTGATTAGCACTCGGTCAAGGCGAGTGCCAGTTTCACGCTTAAAAGTACGACGACGGCGGGCCGGGTTTCGCTCACGGCGCACCTTTGTGTCTGCCCTGGTGGGCGGCGCACTGCACCTGATGCTGACATGGCTGGGTTGACCGCCTAAAACTTCATCTTCCGTGCCCTGAAACGTTGTTGTCGCAAACGCAGCACAGTGCAAAGATGCAGCCATGACCTTAAGCCCTGTTCAAGTGCGTGACCTGAAGAAAAGCTATGGCGCTTTCACAGCCGTGGATGGCATCAGCTTCGATATCCACGAAGGTGAAACGTTTGCACTTCTTGGCCCCAACGGGGCAGGGAAGAGCACCACCATTGAGATTCTGGAAGGATACCGGGATAGGAGCAGCGGCGATGTTCAGGTGCTGGGCGTTGATCCCCAACGAGGAGGCCTGGACTGGAAAGCCCACTTGGGGATCGTGCTGCAGTCTACGGGTGAAAGCGGCAACGTCACCGTGCTTGAACAACTGAATCACTTCGCCGCGTACTACCCTCATCCGCGGAAGGTGGCCGATGTTATTGAGGCTGTGGGGCTGGGCAGCAAAGCCAAAACGCGGATCAGCAAGCTCTCAGGCGGGCAGCGTCGGCGCGTGGATGTGGCGTTGGGAATTATTGGCCGGCCAAAGCTTTTGTTCCTGGATGAGCCCACCACTGGCTTTGACCCGGAGGCCCGGCGCCAATTCTGGGACCTGATCAATCAGCTGAAAAGCGAAGGAACCACCATCTTGCTGACCACGCACTATCTCGACGAAGCGGCCACACTGGCTGACCGGGCAGGCGTCATTGCCGGCGGCAAACTGGTGGACATTGGCCCCATTGACGAGATTGGCGGGGCCAGCGCCCGGGTTCCTCTGGTGCGGTGGCGCCAAGACGGCGCCGACCGTACAGAGCGCACCAGCGAACCGGCAGCTCTGGCCGCCCGGCTGTTCGCAGAACATGGCGGGGAAGTGCCGGGTCTGGAAATCACCCGGCCAAGTCTCGAGGACATCTATCTGGACATGGTGGGTGCTCACGCCGCTACGAAGAATGCCGAGTCGCAGAGTGCCGTGTCAAAGGATGCAAAGCCGTCCGGCCTGGAAGGTGGGGCGGCGTGAAAACTCTGCAGCTAGGAATTTTCCGCATCGGCTACGAACTAAAACTGTATTTCCGACAGGGCGATTCGGTGTTTTTCACGTTCCTGTTCCCGATCGTGATGCTCTCCATCTTCGCCGTCGCATTCAGCACCACAGAAAATGTTGGTGCCGCCCCTGACGGCAGTGGCGGCATCTCCTGGGCCGCGTTTTATGTTCCCGGCATGGTGGCGGCGGGCATGTTGCTCAGCGGCGTCCAGAACCTCGCCGTGGATATTGCCACGGAGAAGGGCGACGGGACACTTAAACGCTTGGGAGGCACTCCCCTACCGGTGTTTTCCTACTTCATGGGCAAGACCGGCATGGTGCTGGTCAGCTCCGTGGCACAGGTAATACTGCTGCTGTTGGTGGCCCGCTTTGCCTTCAATGTTGAGCTACCCACGGACGGCGACAAATGGCTGACCTTTGTTTGGGTCTTCCTCTTTGGCGTGATCACCAGCTGCGTTTTGGGCATCGCCCTCTCCGCGTTGCCGCGCACGGGCAAGAGCGCCACCGCGGTGGTCATCCCACTGGTGTTGGTGCTGCAATTCATCTCTGGCGTGTACTTGAACTTTGCCCAGCTGCCCGTCTGGCTACAAAACTTCGCCAGCATCTTCCCGCTGAAATGGATGGCTCAGGGCATGCGCAGCGTATTCTTACCCGCATCATTCGAGGCCGCAGAAGCCAGCGGGAGTTGGAACTTGGGACTCGTGGCGTTGGTAATGGGCGTGTGGCTCGTGGCCGGCCTGATCCTGTGCCGCGTCACGTTCCGCTGGATCCGCAAGGACAGTTAGAACTAAACAGCCAGCGCTCAAGCGCAGCCCACAGCGCAGACCACAGCGCATCCCACAGACGCTATCGCAGCAATGGTTGAAAAATTCGGAACGCTATCCCACTGCAGTGAGATAGCGTTCGTCAAAACCGCACCCTTGCTGCGATAGCGTCCGGGAGGGGTTAGTTGGCCCGGCGCCAGGCAGCGGCAGGTGCGGGCATCCGCCGTCGAAAGTTAGCTTAGTAGTAGACGGCCAGCGGACCGCGGGGGCCCTGGATAACCTCAACCGGGGTGTCAAAGACTCGGGTCAGGACCTCGTCAGTCATGATCTGGGCAGGGGTCCCGAACTCAATGACCTTCCCGCCCTTCACGGCACAGATGTAATCGGCATAGTGTCCAGCAAAATTGATGTCGTGCAGCACGATCACGATGGTGCGCCCCAGCTCCGCAGCGGCCCGGTGGAGATGCTGCATCATCTGGGCGGAATGCTTCATGTCCAAGTTGTTCAGCGGCTCATCGAGCAGGACATGCTCGGTATCCTGGGCCAAAACCATAGCCACATAGGCGCGCTGCCGCTGGCCACCGGATAGCTGATCGAGGTAGCGGTTTTCGAGATCTTCCAAGCCCAAGAAGTCGATGGAACGGCTGATGAGCTCCTCATCTTCGGCATTGAGCCTGCCCTTGGAATAGGGGAAACGACCAAAGCCCACCAGCTGGCGGACCGTGAGCCGGGTGACGAAGTGGTTCTCTTGGCGCAGGATCGAGACGATCTTGGCCAGATCCTTGGAGGAAGTGCTGGCGACGTCGTAGCCGGCCACCTCGATGGTTCCGGCGTCCAAGCCCAGCAAGCGCCCCACCATGGTCAGCAACGTCGATTTGCCGGCGCCATTTGGGCCCACCATGGCCGTGATTCCACCGGTGGGAATAACCAGATCTACCGGGCCGATGGCGACGTCGCTGCTGTATTTCTTATGGACGTCCTTGAGCGTAATCACAGGCGGCCCTTTCTGAGGATGAAGATGAGGAAGACGGTTCCGCCGATCGCTTCGATGAGGATCGAGACCACACCTTGGGCGTAGAAGACGTTCTTCATGATGAAGTAGGCGCCGGAGAGGACCACGAATCCGGTCAGGACTGCGACGGGGAAAATGTAGCGGTGGTCGTAGCTGTCGGCGAGCTGATACGCCAAGGTGGCCACGAGGAATCCGAGGAAGGTCATGGGTCCCACCAGCGCCGTGGAGACGGCCATCAGAATGGAGACCAGGAACAGCACACGCATCACCTCAAAGCGGTGATTCAAGCCAAGGTTGATGCTGGCATCTTTGCCTAGCGCAATGACGTTCAGGCGTTTGGAGTTCAGGATCAGCAGGACGCCGGCCACCACCACTAGGGGAATCGCCACAGGTAGGTAACTGACATCGGCGTTGGAGATGGAGCCAAAGAGCCGGGCCGTGAGAATGTCGAATTCGCTCGGCGTGAGGAGGCGTTGCATAAACGTCGAGACGGAACCGAGTCCGCCGCCAATGACGATGCCCACCAGGAGCATGATTTGCAGGTTTCCGTACTTGCCGGACAGCAACCAGCCAAACAATGCCAGTGAGAGCGCCACCATGATGGCCACCTGCAAGATGAATTGTGGGACTCCTTGGACGGCGACAACGCCGGCGGCACCCATAAAGAAGACGGCAGCGGTCTGCACCGCCATATAGAGGGATTCGAAGCCCAGGATGGAGGGGGTGATGATGCGGTTGTTGGTGACGGTCTGAAAACTGACCGTGGCCAGGGCCTGACAAATGGCCACAATCAGCATCACCCCGACGCTGGTGGCGCGGAGTTCGGCGATGAGCCAGAATCCGGAGGAGCCCACGGGCATCGGGTTGTCCCAGGCGAGCAAGCCGGCGCCAAAGCCTAGTGCCAGGATGATCAACAGGCTCAGGACAATCCAGTACCGGCGGCTGATCGCTTTGGTGGGAAGAGGCCCTGATCTACGTACCCGCGAGCTAATTTTCGGGGTCTGGCGGGCAGGTACAGAAACCGTGGTGCTGGTATCAAGCATTTCGACGCTGCCTTAAGAGAAGTCCAATGAATACGATGGCTCCGACAATGCCAAGAATCAGTGACACGGGCACTTCGAAAGGCATGATGATGGTTCGTCCAATCAAGTCGCAGACAGTCACAATTCCGATGCCGAGCAGGCAGACCCAGGGAAGGTTGCTGCGCAGATCATCGCCGCGGAACATGGAGACAATGTTCGGAACGATCAAGCCTAGGAACGGTAGATTCCCCACCACCACGGTAACAACACCGGTAGCGACGGCGATCAGCGCTGTGCCGAGGAGCATGATCTGGTTGTAGTTCAAACCCACGTTGGTGGCGATGTCCTCGCCGAGGCCGGCAACGGTAAACCTGTCGGCGACAATGAAGATCACCACGGCCACAATCGCTACGATCCACAGCACCTCATACTGACCGCGCAAGACGGCGGTGAAGCTACCGGCGAACCAGATGCCCAGGCTTTGCAGCATGTCGGTTTGCAGCGCGATGAAGGTGGAGATTGCCCCGACCACCGAGCCGAGCATGATGCCCACAATGGGCACTGTCAAAGATGCCTTCAGTGAGACTCGGCGTAGGAACAAGAAGAAGATCATGGTGCCGATGAAGGCGGCCGCAATGGCGCCTGACATTTTCGCCAGGATGCTGGCCGTGGGGAAGAGAATCATGACCACCAGCAAGCCCAGACCCGCCCACTCGGTGGTTCCGGTGGTGCTGGGTGAGACAAAGCGGTTTTGTGTTAACAACTGCATGACCAGCCCGGACATGGACATGGCCGCCCCTGCCAAGACCAGCCCAATGGTGCGTGGGATGCGGGTGATGGCAAACATTTCTCCGCCATCGTTGCCACCGAAAATGTCATACACGCCGGTAAACAGGGAAATCACCAGCAGCAGAGCCACGATGGCAATGCCGATGATGAGTTTGGGGTCAAAGAGTTTGCCCTTGGAGGGTGCTCGGGTGGTCATGGCCGTCATCATCCAGCCGTCCCTTTCAGATTGCTCACGGAAAACTACGCAGTTGAAACCAACGCAGTGGCGGATCAGGCCAGAAAGGGCCCGATCCGCCACCACATTAGGGGTTCAAGAGACTTACTTGCCTTCGAAAGCGTCGGCGATGGCGTTGAAGAACTCCGTGTAGGTCTGGATACCTTCGTTGGTGTAGGAATCGTTGGGCATAAAGATCACATTGCCTTCCTTGGAGGCGGTGACGTTCTTCAATGCATCAGACTTGGTCAGCAGTTCCTTACCGGCAACGTATGTGGGGTCATCAGCGCCGGTGGCGGCGTCGCGGTCCATGGCGATAATCCAGTCCGGGTTGGAATCAGCAATGGCTTCAACGGAGATGTCATCGCCCTGGTGGTCCGTGCTGGCGTCCTTGACTTCCAGTGCCGGGGTCAGGCCCAAGATGTCAAAGACCGGGCCCAAGCTGCGGCCGTTGCCGGGAGCTGCGTAGTTGATGTTGCCACCGGAAGTGATGAGGGCCATGACGGTGGAGTCCTTGGTGTAGGCCTTCTTGGCGCGGGCAATCGCAGCGTCGAGATCATCATTGAGCTTCTTGGCTTCTGCCTGCTTGCCAAAAACTTCGCCCAGGACCGTGGTCGGACGCTTCAACTCAGCATCAAGGGCTTCTCCTTCGCGGGGGTCCAGCTCAAGCACTGTGGCATTCGGGGCCAACTTGGCAAAATCATCGTGGAACTGAGCAAAACGCTGCCCGTTGACGATCAACTGGGGAACTGCGGCAACGACTGCTTCGAGGTTCGGCTCGCGATGGCTGCCCAGGTCGATAATTGAGGTATCGGACTTGTAGGCGCTGGTTTTCGGCATCAATGCGACGGCGCCAGCGGTGAGTTTCACACCCCAGTCGGAGAGAGTTTCAAAGGTACGGTTGTCGGTGGCGACAACCGAGGTCAGTGGAAGATTGATGGTCTGCGAACCGTTATTATCCTCGACCGTGACGGATGTCGCCGCAGCAGTTTCCTCCGGGGTAGCGGCAGCCTGCCCGCCACAGGCAGTAAGTGCCAAAACAGCGGCGGTAGCGGCAAACGTGAGCAGGTGCTTCTTCAGCATCGTATTTCTCCAGAGGTAGGTTAGCTTAGGCAATCCTTATAAGCATTCCTCACAACCTAGTGCATGTGAAAATAATTGCGCAACTTATGCGTAGCGTATTTACCGTGACGCTCATCATGGTATCTGAGCCGGTTAGGCTTTACACATGTCCCACGATGCAATTTCCCCGCTCCTAACTGTTGAAGGCTGGGAACTTTTGTCATCCCTGGGCCCTTATGTCGAAAAGGACTCCCTCAAACTTAACGACACACTTCGTAAAGCAGGCCACTCCCCCGAGCTGGTGGCCGCCGCTTTGACCCAATCTCGGTTGCGATCCAAGGCAGAAGCCAAGTTTGGCGAGTTCGCCCACCAGATGCTGTTCACCCAGACCGGACTGGAACAAGCCACGCGGTTGAGTGTTGCGGCTTTGCATGCCCAAAGATTTACGACGGCGGGCATCACCAAAGTTGCCGATCTGGGCTGCGGCTTGGGTGCTGATTCCCTGGCCATGGCAAGCCTGGATATCAGTGTCACGGCGGTGGAGATGGATGAAATCACCGCCGCGTGCACCACGGTAAACCTGATGCCGTTCCCGCACGCCGAGGTAGTGTGCGCCAATGCGCAGGACGTAGATCTCACGGGGGTCCAGGGCGTGTGGCTGGACCCAGCCCGCCGCACCACCAACACCTCAGGCACCACGAGGCTCTTTGACCCAGAAGCCTTCTCGCCGCCGCTGTCCTTTGTGGAAGAACTGGCGGATAAGGGCTTGGCAGTGGGCGTAAAAATGGGGCCGGGAATACCGCACGATGCCGTCCCTGACACAGCCGAAGCCCAATGGATTTCCATCAACGGTGATGTGGTGGAGGCCGGGTTGTACTTCAATCAGCTGGCCCGCCCCAACATACGCCGCGCCGCTCTGGTTATCGGTCAACATGGCAGCGCCGAGCTGACCAGCGCCGAAACATACCAGCCACAGGAGCAGGATGCTCAGCTGGGCCCCATCAGTGGATACCTTTATGAGCCCGACGGCGCCGTCATCCGTGCGGGTCTGGTGGCGGATCTAGCGCGAGTCATGGGCGCGCATCTACTCGATGAACACATCGCCTACTTGTCTTCCGATGAGCCGATCGAAACCCCTTTTGCGCGTAGCTATAAGGTCCTCGAGGTCAAGCCGTTCAATGTCAAGGCCCTCAAAGCCTGGGTCAAGGCCAACCGGATCGGTGTCCTGGACATCAAAAAGCGCGGCGTTTCCACCACCCCGGAAGAGCTCCGCCGTCAACTCCTCACCGGCTCCGGCAAGGGGCCCAACAAGGCGACTCTGGTGCTGACGCGGATTGGTGAGGACCGGGTCGCCATCGTGGTGGAGCCCCACAGCCTGTAACTAGCCCGTACTGCAAACGGCGGCGCAGCGCCCAAGGGCGGCACTTCAGGGCCACGTTTGCAGGTCTTCACCAACTACCTTTTCGCAGCAATGGCGCCTTTCTCGAGAACCCTCGCGCACTGCCTGAGCCGCCCAAACGCGCCCGTCAGCACTTGGTGCAAGAGCGTCTGCCGAAAAGCAGCCATTGCTGCAATAGCGTCCCCGAAAAAGCCGCCATTACTGCGATAGCGTTGGTGCGGGTGGGGGTCAGCTGCGGGAAAACTCGGAAGCCTCACGGACCAGCTCGGGGCTGGGGCGCACCCCGGTGTAGAGCACAAACTGTTCCTCGGCCTGAATGGCGATGACCTCGGCGCCGGTGATGATGCGCTTCCCGGCAGCTCTGGCCGCCTGGATCAGCGGGGTTTCGGAGGGAAGTGCGACGACGTCGAACACCACCTCCGCGGCGCTCACCAGCGAATCACTGAAGGACTGCACCGCTTCATCGGCTCCTGCCATACCCAGCGGGGTGACGTTGATGAGCATGCCAGCGCCCGCATCGCTCGCGTCGCTCGCGTCGCTCACCTCCGCCAACCACGAGAATCCATACAGCGCGGCGAGGGCCCGGCCCCGCGCTTCGTTGCGAGCCACAATCGTGACGTGAGCGAATCCGGCGTCGTGCATGGCAGCGGCAACAGCCTTAGCCATCCCGCCGGAGCCGCGTAGCAACACAGTGGTTTGTGGATCGAGCGCATTCTCCGCCAACAGCCGGGCGATGGCGAGGTAATCGGTGTTGTAAGCGGTCAGGACGCCGTGGTCATTGACAATGGTGTTGACCGAATCGATGGCCGAGGCGGAGGCATCCATGACGTCAATGAGCTCGATGACGTCCTCTTTATACGGCATGGAGACGGCGGCGCCGCGAATGCCCAGACCCCTGATGCCGGCAACGGCTTGCGCGAGGTCCACCGGAGCGAATGCCTTGTAGACGAAGTTCAGGCCGAGAGCGTCGTAGAGGTAGTTGTGAAAACGCGTGCCAATGTTGCTGGGGCGGGCCGCGAGGGAAATGCACAGGGTCATGTCTTTGTTCAGGATTGGCATGCATCCATTGTGCCGCAGATCCTGAACTACAATCGTAAAGGCAGCTGGTACTGTGCCGCCTTGCATCCCTTACTTCAGCACCATTCCAGCATTGCCAAGGAGGCATCGAAAGTGAAGATTGATTTCGCCAAATCTGAGCAATCTACACTGGGTTTGGAGTGGGAAATTGCGCTCGTTGACTCCGAAACTGGGGATCTAGCAGCGCGCGCCAACGATGTTTTCGCCAACATTGAGGCCGCCGATCCTGACATCTGGGTCGATGGTGAGCACCCCCAAATCAAGGGTGAGATGCTGCAGAACACTGTGGAGTTGGTCACTGGCGTCAACCACACGGTTCCTGAAGGCCTGGAAGATTTACGCCGGAGCTTGTACACGCTGCGCGAGGCCACAACTCCGCTGGGGCTGGACTTACTCAGCGCCGGAACGCACCCTTTCAGCGACCCCTTCGCCCAAGCCGTGACGGACAAAGAACGTTACGCCAAGCTGGTGGATCGAACCCAGTGGTGGGGCTCTCAGATGCTCATCTACGGCGTGCATGTCCACGTGGGCCTGGACCATGTTTCCAAGGCCATGCCGGTGCTGGATGGGTTGGTTAATCACTTCCCACATTTTCAGGCGCTTTCGGCGTCCTCCCCTTATTGGAATGGTCAGGACACCGGCTACGCCTCCCAACGGGCTCTGATGTTTCAGCAGCTACCCACCGCTGGCTTGCCGTTCCAATTCCCCGATTGGGCCGCGTACGAATCGTATGTACAGGACATGTTCACCACCGGTGTCATCGACGCGCACAATGAAATCCGCTGGGACATTCGCCCCGTGGCTGGCCTGGGCACCATTGAAATGCGTATCTGCGACGGCATGTCCACGCTGGCGGAAATCGGCGCCGTTGCTGCCCTGACTCAGTGTTTGGTCCAAGACTTTTCTGACACCCTTGACGACGGCGGCACCATCCCCACCATGCCCCCGTGGCACATCCAGGAAAACAAGTGGCGCGCGGCCAGATACGGCATGGACGCCATCATCATCCTCGATGCCGCAGGCAAGGAACAACTCGTCACCGAGCACTTGGTGGAACTGTTGAACAAGCTGGAACCCGTAGCCGCCAAGCTAGGCTGTGCCGACGAACTCGCAAGTGTGGAGAACATCATTGCCACGGGCGCTAGCTACCAGCGCCAGCGCCGAGTCGCTGCCGCCCACCAGGGTGAGCTGCGCGCCGTCGTGCGTGAACTCGTGGCAGAGATGGCCAGCAACTAGGCCCTTTACCCTCCCCACGTACAGCCGGTCGGGTCCCTATTCGGGCAGGATCACCAATTCCAAGTAGTCACGCAGACAACCGGCCATGTCGACGCGCTCCGGGGCCATCATCCACTGGGTTTGAATGCCGTCCCACAGTGCGATCAAGCTTGCCGCGGCACGCTCGGGGTCGACGCCAGGGCGCAGCCGGCCTTCATTGGCGAGCGCTGAGAACGCCCTCAGGTAGCTGCTGCGCAACCTTTCAAAACGTTCGGTGAAGAAATCCAGCCCGGGGTGATTGTCAGTGATCGATTCCGCGCACAAAACCGCGTAGAGCTCAATGACTCCGGGCACCGTTTCATTGAATCGTGCCTGGCGGACCACGGCATCCACCAATGATTCCTCCGGGTCCCGGGGCTGCCCGCCTCCCGTCACGCTGTCACGCCAATTCAGCACAGCCAACAGCAGATCACTCTTGGACGGGAAATAGTGCAGCAGGCTTGTCTGACTCATTCCCACCTTGTCGGCCACGTCCTGCAGCGATCCGCCCCGGTAGCCTCGTGCCGCAAAAACCTCGTGGGCGGCGGTCACAATGCTCTCCCGACGCTGCTTGGATTTGGCATAAGGACCGCGTTTGGCGGACGGGGCGGTTGGCGTGGTGGTCATGGAATGTCAGCTTAGTCCACATTCCCCAGTAACATAATTGAAATTCGAGTAGTCACTCGATAAATTTATTGAAATTCGAGTAAACACTCGAGATTTGTGGTAAATTTTCTCCCGTCCCCAAAAAAGGCGCTCCGGACCCGACGGCATTAGATTCACCCAGAGGGCTTACCGGGCCCACACAACGAAGTGAGAGAGCAGGCTATGCCCCCCATAACACGAAGGCAGCTACTGCAAGGCGGCCTTGGCACAGCCGCGCTTGGGCTGTTGTCCGGTTGCGCCACGCCGGGAACCCGGTCCGTGAACGCAGCCCCCACCATTGCCTCGGCCTCCGGCCAAAAGATCACCCTTGAATACTGGTCCTGGCTCAAGAACCTGCAGCCGGTGGCGGACATCTGGAATGCCGCCAACCCCAATGTGCAGGTCAAGACGGTATGGATCCCCGGCGGCAACCAGGGCGGCTACCCGAAGCTGTACTCTGCGCTGGCAGCCGGGGGCGGGCCCGACCTGGCCCATGTGGAGTACGGAGTCATCCCTTCCTTCATGATGGTGAACGGCCTGGTGGACCTCAACCGCTACGGTTCAGATGAGTTCGCCAACCGCTATGACAAGACCTTGTGGAACCAGACCAGCTACGCAGGCGGCGTCTACGGCATCCCCCAGGATTCGGGGCCCATGGCGACGTTCTACCAACCCGCTGTCCTGGACAAGGTAGGTGCCACGGCCCCAGCCACTTGGGATGAGTGGGCCGGGGTGGCCGCGGAGCTCCGCAAAGCCAAGACCTACATGGACTGCTTCCCGCTCGCAGAAGCCGGCTTCTTCACAGCCCTGGCCACACAGGCGGGTGCCCAGTGGTTCCGGGCCGACGAGGACGGCTGGGTCATCAACATGACCGACGACGCAACCCTGAAGGTCGCCCGGTTCTTCGACAAGGCCATCGACCAGGACCTTGTCCAGACCGACTTTGGCGCGTATTCGCCGGGCTGGTTTGCGGCCGCAGGCAAGGGAGAGATCGCCTCATTGACCTCGGCCAGCTGGGGTGACGCCCTCGTCCAGGGCATCAGCGGCGGTGCCGGCCAGTGGAAGGTGGCTGCCATGCCCCGTTGGGATTCGGCCGGCTTTGGTTCCAGCTACCTGGGCGGCTCCGCCGTGTCCGTCCTGGCCAACAGCAAGCACCCGCGCGAATCCCTGGAATTCGCGGCTTGGCTGACCTCCACCCAGCAAGGCATCGACGCCGAAATCGAGCACTGCGGCATCGGCTGGTCCCCCGTCCCGGACGTTATTGGCACCACGCGCCAACAGCCTTCGGACTTCTTCAGCGGCCAAAACTACAACCAGGACGTCTTCGCCCCGGCGGCGCTGGAGCAAAATACCCAGTGGTCCTGGTGGCCCTCACAACAGCAGTCATTCAACATCCTCAGCGACGGATTCCGGCTCAAATCATCAGGAACCAGCCTCGTGGATTCAGTGGCTGACGCGGAACAGAAAATCATGACCGTCTTCAAGAACAGCGGCCTGAGCATCAGGAAGGAATCGGCATGACCACCACTCCCCCAAGGACCGAGCCGGCCGGCGCAACAGCCGGCGGCCGGGCACCCTCCCCCAGCCGGCGGAACAGCGGAGGGCGGGCATCCGCCGTCGGACGCGCCCCCTGGCTGCTGCTGGCGCCGTTCCTTGCCCTCTTTGTCCTGACATTCATCCTGCCCATCCTTGCTGCCGTGCTCTCCAGCTTCACCAAGGTCACGCGTGGCGGCCTGTTTGGCGAGGCCGGCATTACGAGCACCTTTGCCGGATTGTCCAACTACGCCCAGGCACTGGCCGATGGAAACTTCATCGCTTCCATGGGCCGGATGCTCCTTTTTGGGGTGGTCCAGGTCCCGGTCATGATCATCATGGCGACCATTTTGGCGCTGCTGCTGGAATCTGCCTCGGCACGGTGGCCCGGCTTCTTCCGGGCAGCCTTTTTCCTGCCCTACGGTGTGCCCGGGGTGATCGCCACGATCCTCTGGTCCTTCATGTATGTGCCCGGTTTGAGTCCCTTGATCGATATTGCCGGCTGGTTCGGCCTGTCCCCCGATTTCCTGGGGCCGAACACCGTGTTGTGGTCGATCGCCAACATTGTCACGTGGAGCTACACCGGCTACAACATGCTCATCATCATCGCGCAGCTCAAGGCCATACCCACCGAGGTGTATGAGGCTGCCAAAATGGACGGCGCATCCCCGGTCCGGGTGGCGCTGTCCATCCAGCTGCCCCTGATCAAGCCGGCCCTGGTGCTGACCACCATCTTCTCCATCATCGGCACCCTGCAATTGTTCGCCGAGCCGCAGGTCCTCAAAACAGTGTCCCCGGCGATTGACAGCCAGTACACGCCAAACCTGAGCGCCTACACCACAGCCTTTGCGTACAACGACTACAACGTGGCCGCCGCCCAGGCCGTGCTCATCGCCTTGGTTGCTTTTGCGCTCTCCTTCGCTTTCCTGGCGTTCACGAATAGGAAGTCATCATGACAGCACAGCTGACCAACACGCCCCTGAAGCCCGTGGCACGGACAAAAGCACGGACGAAGGCACCGGGCCGCAACAAGGGCACCACCATCCTTGTCACCGGCATTCTCGTGGTGGCTGCCCTGTACTTTCTGGCACCCGTTTACTGGGTAGTGGTCGCATCAACCAAATCCACCGCGGATTTGTTCGCCACCAACGGCTTTGCCTTCGCCGCCGAATTCAACCTGTGGAACAACCTGTCCCAGGTGCTCAGCTACGACGGCGGCATCTTCGTCCGCTGGTTCGGCAACTCGGTGCTCTATGCCGGCATCGGCGCCGTGCTGGCCACCTACATTGCCGCGGCCGGCGGTTACGCCCTGGCCAAATACCAGTTCAAAGGCAACAACCTGGTCTTCGGCATCATCTTGGGCGGCGTGCTAGTGCCCGGCACGGCCACGGCCTTGCCTCTGTTCCTGCTCTTCAGCCAGATGGGGTTGGCCAACACCTATTGGAGCGTCCTGCTGCCGTCGATGGTCTCCCCATTTGGGCTGTTCCTGTGCCGCATCTACGCTCAGGCCACTGTTGATCCCGCCCTGCTCGAAGCGGCCCGCCTCGATGGTGCCGGCGAGATCCGGATCTTCCACACTGTGGGGCTGCGCATGCTCACCCCGGCGCTGGTCACCGTGTTCCTGTTCCAGCTGGTAGGCGTCTGGAACAACTATTTCCTGCCGCTGGTCATGCTCTCCGACACCAAGCTGTACCCCATTACGCTGGGATTGAACAACTGGCTGACCCAGGTCAACCGCCTGCCCGAGTTCTACCAGCTCACCACCGGCGGCGTGCTCCTGTCCATCATTCCCCTCGCCATCGCAATGGTCGTGCTGCAGCGCTTCTGGCGCGGCGGCCTTACAGAAGGATCCGTAAAATAGTGACCCCCGCAGACGTTTCGTACATCACCGACCAGGGCCCCGGCTCCGGCCTGCGTGTGCCGGCCCGTTCCTGGCTGAATTCCGACGCCCCCTCGCTCTCACTGAACGGGGACTGGCGCTTTCGGCTCCTTCCGGCCGCCCCCGGAACCCCGGGCGCCGGATCCGTGCTGCCCGACGGGGAATCCGTGGAAGGTGTGGCTGCCGAATCCTTCGACGACTCCGCCTGGGACACCCTGCCCGTCCCGTCCCACTGGGTGCTGCATGGAGAGGGTAAATATGGCCGCCCGATCTACACCAACGTGCAATACCCCTTCCCCGTCGATCCGCCCTTCGTCCCCGACGCCAACCCCACAGGAGACTACCGCCGCAGCTTTGACGTCCCCGCCGCCTGGTTTGAAAGTACGACGGCGGCACTCACCCTGCGCTTTGACGGCGTCGAATCGCGCTACAAGGTTTGGGTGAACGGGCAGGAAATCGGGGTGGGCTCGGGCAGCCGACTCGCCCAGGAGTTCGATGTCACCGCGGCGCTGCGCCCCGGCTCCAACCTTCTTGTGGTGCGCGTCCACCAATGGTCGGCCGCCAGCTACCTGGAAGACCAGGACCAGTGGTGGCTGCCGGGCATCTTCCGCGACGTCACACTGGCGGCCCGCCCCGCCGGCGGCATCACCGACGTCTGGCTGCGCACCGGATGGACGGCTGCCACCGGCGCGGGGCAGGGATCCGGCACCGGCACCCTCGATCCGGAAATCATTGCCGAGGCGGACGCCTACCCGGTGACCCTCACGGTGCCCGCGCTGGGAGTTGCGGTGCGCTGGGACTCGCCGGCCGACGTCGTCCCCTTCACAGTGGACAACGTGGAGCCCTGGTCCGCCGAACTCCCCCGGCTCTACGAGGCCACGGTGTCCAGCGCGGCGGAGAGCATCACGCTCCGCCTGGGTTTCCGCACCGTGGAGATCGTGGGTGACCAGTTCCTGGTCAACGGCCGCCGCGTCGTGTTCCACGGCGTCAACCGGCATGAGACCAACCCGGACCGCGGACGCGTCTTTGATGAAGCCGACGCCCGCGAGGACCTGGCGCTCATGAAGCGTTTCAACGTCAACGCCATCCGGACCAGCCACTACCCGCCGCACCCGCGCCTGCTGGACCTGGCCGACGAGATGGGCTTCTGGGTCATTTTGGAATCCGACCTGGAAACCCACGGCTTCCACCGGCAGGGCTGGGTGGATAACCCCAGCGACGTCCCCGCGTGGCGCGATGCCTTCGTTGACCGGATGGAACGCACCGTGGAGCGGGACAAGAACCATGCCTCCATCGTCATGTGGTCCCTGGGCAATGAATCCGGCACGGGCGCAAACCTGGCAGCTATGGCAGCCTGGACCCACGCCCGTGACGCCTCCCGTCCCGTCCACTATGAGGGCGACTACACGGGAGCCTATACGGATGTGTACTCCCGCATGTACTCCTCCATCCCGGAGACCGATTCCATTGGCCGCAACGACTCTCATGCGCTGCTCCTTGGCTGCGACGCGGCCGAATCGGCCCGGCAGCGCACCCGGCCGTTCATCCTGTGCGAGTACGTGCACGCCATGGGCAACGGCCCCGGCGCCATGGACCAGTACGAGGAACTTGTGGACAAATACCCGCGCCTGCACGGCGGTTTTGTGTGGGAGTGGCGCGATCACGGCATCCGCGCCAATACCGCCGACGGCACGGAATTCTTTGCCTACGGCGGCGACTTTGGCGAGGTGATCCACGATTCCAACTTCGTCATGGACGGCATGGTCCTCTCCGATTCCACGCCCACCCCCGGCTTGCATGAGTACAAGCAGATCGTCTCCCCCATCCGCCTGTCGCTGGCCCTGGACGACGGCGGTGCGCCGCGGCTCACTGTCGCGAACCTGCGGCACACGGCTGACGCGTCCGACGTCGTGCTTCGCTGGCGGGTGGAGCACAACGGCGCCGTCGCCGCCTCAGGGGAGCTGGCTGTCGACAGCGCAGACGGTCCGCTGCGGGCTGGCGAATCCGTCACGCTCACACTGCCGCCCGTCGCTGCCGCGGCGGAAGGCGAGACGTGGTTGACGATGGAAGTCGTGCTGCGCGACGCCACGGAGTGGGCCCCGGCCGGGCATCCGCTGGCCGCAACCCAGCTGGACCTCTCGGCGCCGCAATCCGCACCGCGCGCGCCCCGTCCGGCCGCGCCCGTCAGCGGCGCGGCTCCCGTTGAGCTGGGCCATGCCATGTTCGACGCCGGAGCGCTCGTTGCGCTGGCAGGCCTGCCGGTGTCCGGTCCCCGGCTTGAGCTGTGGCGGGCACCGACCGACAATGACAGGGGCAAGGGATTTGGCGCCTATGGCCCGGAAGATCCTTGGCTCAACAACGGGAAAGGTGTTCCGGCACCGTCGTCGGAGGCCGTGTGGAAGCAGGCCGGACTTGACCGGCTGACGCGCCGCGTCGAGGACGTTGCCGCGCTGCCGGACGGACTGCGGGTCCGGACCCGCTACGCTGCCGCGAACAGTGCCGCCAGCGTAGCGGTAGAGGAGAACTGGCAGCTGGCGGGCGAGGAACTGTGGCTGCGCCTGGACATCATGCCCAGCGCGGGCTGGGACCTGGTGTTCCCCCGGATCGGCGTGCGGCTGGACTTGCCCACGGACGTTGACGGTGCCTCATGGTTCGGCGCCGGCCCACGGGAATCCTACGCGGACAGCATGCATGCAACAGTTGTGGGACGGCACAGCGGCTCCATTGATGAGCTGAATGTCCCCTACGCCCGGCCGCAGGAAACCGGGCACCGCAGCGATGTGCGCTCACTGGAGCTCTCCCGCAACGGGGCTCCGTGGCTTCGCATTGAGGCCGATCCGGATGCACTGGGGCGCCGTCCCGGGTTCTCGCTGGCCCGGCACACGGCACAGCAGGTCACCGCGGCTGGGCACCCGCACGAGCTTCCGGCGTCAAGCCACAGCTACCTGTATCTTGATGCGGCGCAGCACGGCCTGGGCTCGCGGGCCTGCGGACCGGATGTGTGGCCCGACTTTGCCCTGCGCCCCGAGGCAAGGACGCTGGTACTGCGCTTCTCCGCACTGTAACCCAATGCCGCCAAACGCGGCAGCATCTAATGGGCACTTTTCGCCAACGCGGCAGCACTCATTGCTGCCGCGTTGGCGAAAACACGCCATTTGGTGATGCGGCGTTGCGGGCGGCGGGGAATTCTTAGAAATTTCTTAGACGGTGCGCGGGACAGTGGAGGAAGAGCTTCACTCTCCACTTTGAAAGGCGCCCGCCATGGCTTCCCCGCCCCCATCCATGCACGACGCCGGCGCCCCCTTACGCACCCGGCTGGCGGTGCTGCCCCTCCCACGGTTTTGGGGCCTGTGGGTCACCGTCCTGTCCGTGGCAGTCTTGGCCCTTGGGTTCTTCGCCGTTGCCACGCCGAGATTCACGGCCAGCGAGTTCGGTGTTGACCAGGACCTGAGCCGGAACCATGTGGGCGTGCTGACAGCCCTCGCCATGACACTGGACAAGGCGTTTTCCCCGGTCGGCGGAGTGGCCATCATCGCCCTGGTGTGCCTGTTCTTGCTGCTGGTCCGCAAAGCGCCCGTCAATGCCCTTGCCTTTGGCGGCGTCGCTGCCTCGGGGTGGCTGGCCAGCCAATTCTTCAAGGTCATTGTTGACCGGCAGCGGCCCAACCCGGCGCTGCTCCTTGACCCGCTGGCACCGGAGACGGGTTCCAACAGCTTCCCGAGCGGACATGTCGCACTCGCGGTGGGCCTGGCCTGGGCGTTCTGGTTCCTCCTGCGAAAGACCCGATGGGCACGCCCGGCCGTGCTCCTGGGCGTTCTGGTTCCGGTGGTGGTTGCATGGTCCCGACTCTACGTGGGCGTGCATTACCCCACCGATGTCGCCGCCTCGTTCCTGGCTGCGAGCGCGGCCGTGTTCTTCTTTGCGGGTGTGTGGAATGCGGCCGTGGCCTGGGCGATGTCCCGGATGAACCCCGTTCCCGGCGGGTCTACCCTTAACAGTGGGAGCAATACTTCTTCACCCACCCGAATTCACGATTGAGGCTTGCCTTGCTGCACACCATTGCTTTATCCCTTCCCCACGCCGTCCCTGCGGGTTTGCTGTCAGTCATGGATCCTGCTGCGCTGCTGAGCGGCCTGGGCCCGGCCACCTTGGCCGTCGTCGCCTTGATTGTCTTCATTGAATCGGGGCTCCTGTTCCCGTTCCTGCCCGGTGATTCGCTCCTCTTCACGGCAGGCCTGCTGCACAACCAACTGAACCTCTCCCTCCCGGTGCTGATCGGTGTGGTGGTGCTGGCCGCCGTGACAGGCGATCAGGTGGGCTACCTGCTGGGCCGCAAATTTGGCCGCCGCTGGTTCAAGGACGACGCCCGCATCCTGAAAACCAAATACCTCACCGAGACCGAAGAATTCTTTGCCAAGCGCGGCGGCTGGGCCATTGTGCTCGCCCGCTTTGTCCCCATCGTGCGCACCTACGCGCCGCTCGTGGCGGGCGTGGCCAACTACGACCACAAGAAGTTCACGCTGTGGAACATTGCCGGCGCCCTGGGCTGGGCCGGTTCCATCACCTTGCTGGGCACCTGGCTGGGCCACTACGAAATTGTTTCCAAGAACATTGACGTGATCGCCGTCGCGCTTGTCCTTGTTTCCGTGCTGCCGGGCGTCATCAGCTTCCTACTCAAGCGCCGCGCTGCAGCTTCCGGAACGCTGCTTTCCGCACCGGAAGGCGAGTCGGCGGGGGACAATAATGAGCATGCACACCCCTGAGCTCCCGCGACTGCTGCTGGTGGAGGACGACCCCGTCCTTGGCCCCCTGATCGCCGAACTCCTCGCCGATGACTATGATGTCCACCTCGCCGCGGACGGCCAAAAGGGCCTGCACCTTGGCCTCACCGAACAGTGGGACGCCATGGTCATTGACCGCGGTCTGCCCGTCATGGACGGCCTCGAGCTGGTGGCCGCGCTGCGCCGCAAGGGTGTGGCCACCCCCGCCATCATCCTGACGGCGCTGGGCGCCACCGCGGACAAAATAGCAGGGCTCGACGCCGGAGCGAACGACTACATGTCCAAACCCTTTGATGCCGGTGAGCTGAGGGCGCGGCTGCGTGCCATGACCCGCAGTTTTGTGCCTGCGGCTTCGCTGGTGGACGTGGGCGGCTGGCTTTTTGATCCCGCCAACCGTTCGCTGCGCTCACCCTATGGGGAGTTGGTGGGGCTGACGGCCAAGGAGAGTGAGCTGCTGGCGCTGCTGGCGGACAGCCCGGAGAAGGTGTTCACCCGGGGGGAACTGCTGGCGGGTCTGTGCCACCCAGACGACTCCCAAAGCGTCATTGACACCTACGTGCACTACCTGCGCAAGAAGGTCTCCAAATCGCTGGTCCGCACCGTGCATGGGCTGGGCTACCAGATCGGGGACGGCGCATGACCGCCATGCGGGGACGGCCTGCCACTGCACAGTCGGCTGACTCCCCCGCCCTGAGGCGTGCCGCCCTCACAGTGGGAATCAGGATTGCCGCGGCCATCGCCCTCATGGTGGTGGCGGTCATCATCGCCGCTGCGGCCTACATGCTGTACCTCTCCCACCAACCGGATGTGGCCGCCTCAAACACCTCCGCCCGCGTCTATGTTGAATCGAATGACATGCTCAAGGCCATGGTCCTGGCCGGATTCGCCGGGATTCTTGCCGCCGGGGCCATTGGCTGGCTCAGCGCCCGCAGCGCCATCCGGCCCCTGGGCCGGGCCCTTGAGCTGCAGCGCCGCTTTGTCCAGGAGGCCAGCCACGAACTGCGCACGCCGCTGACCATCCTCGACGCCCGCATCCAGCTGGCCGAGGCCAAGGTGCAGCCCGGCAGCGATGCCGCCCGCATCCTGGGACAGGTCCGCCAGGACACGGCCGCCCTTAGCGCCACGGTCCAGGAGCTCCTGCTCGCCGCCACGGCCGGGACGGAGGCCTCCGCCGACCCCATCTCCATTTCCCCCGTGGTGCAGGAGGCGGCCGCGAGCCTGAGAGACGTTGCAGTTTCCCGCGGCGTGCAGCTGGAAACCACGCACGACGGCGGCCCCCGGGTCCGTATCCAGGCCAACAGTTTGCGCCGGGCTGTCCTGGGCCTGGTCGACAACGCACTGAACCACACCCCGGAGGGCGGGCGCATCACGGTGGCCGTGGCACAGTCCGGGCGGAGCGTGGCCATCACCGTGCACGACACCGGCGGCGGCATCACCGGCATTGAGCCGTCCCGGGTGTTTGACCGCTTCGCACACAGCACCGACCCCGCTGCCGGTGGCCGGCGCAGCTACGGATTGGGGCTGGCCCTGGTCCGTGAGATCGCGGTTGCCGCCGGCGGAACCATTGAAGTCGCCGCAACCGGCCCCGGCGGCACCACCATGGTCCTCACCCTCCCCGCCGCCTGACCACCCCAACCAAAAAACGCGCTCGCAGCAATGGCCAACTTTTCCCGGACGCGCTCGCAGCAATGGCATGTTTGCCGGCAACGCTATCGCAGTGGGTGCGATAGCGTTTGCGAAAATGCTGCCATTGCTGCGATAGCGCTTGTTTACCGCGGGTTCATGTGCAGGGGATAGCGTGGACCGCTGACACAGTGGGAGAGCTGATGAGCATGAGCAACACCCCGGGCCTGGCCCGCAAGCTAGGCACTTTCGACGCCGTCGTCATTGGCCTGGGCTCGATGATCGGTGCCGGCGTGTTTGCCGCGTTCACCCCCGCGGCTCAGGCGGCCGGTTCCGGCTTGCTCATTGCTTTGCTCGTGGCCGCCTTCGTGGCCTATTGCAATGCGACCTCCTCCGCCCAACTCGCCGCGGCCTATCCCACCTCCGGCGGCACGTACATCTACGGCCGCGAGCGGCTGGGGCCGTGGTCCGGCTTCCTCGCCGGGTGGGGTTTCGTGGTGGGCAAGGTGGCCAGCGCCGCCGCCATGGCCATGACCTTTGCCGCCTACGCCGCGCCCGCGGGGTGGGAGCGCCCGGTGGCGGTGGCCGCCGTCGTGCTTCTGGTTGCGGTGAATTACCGGGGCGTGACCCGGACGGCGACTCTGGCCCGGATCATTGTGGTGGCGGTCCTGGCAGCATTAGCCATTGCCGTTGCGGCCGCGTGGGCGGGTAGCCCGGGCACAGGCGGCAGTACTTTTCTCGGCGATGGCCTGCTCTCGCACGGGTGGTACGGGATTCTGCAATCGGCCGGGCTGCTGTTTTTTGCGTTTGCCGGCTATGCCCGGATCGCCACCCTTGGCGAGGAAGTTCGCGCGCCCCGCCGCACCATTCCCCGCGCCATTTTGCTGGCGTTGGGCATTGCCGCCGTCATCTACGCCGCTATAGGCGTCAGTCTGCTCGCCATTTTAGGGCCCGACGGCGTTGCCGCCACTGCCTCTCCGCTCGCCGATGCGGTGGCTGCCGGGGGCTGGAATTGGGCGGCGCCCCTAGTACGAGTGGGTGCCGCTTTGGCCTCGCTAGGTGCACTGCTTGCTTTGGTGGCCGGGTTGGGACGGACCTCGTTAGCCATGGCACGGGAAGGCGATCTCCCACGCTACTTTGCCGCCGTCCACCCCCGATTCCAGGTACCGCACCGGGCTGAACTCGCCTTGGGCGCCGTGATCTGCATGATCGTCGTCTTCGCTGATCTGCGCGGCGCCATCGGGTTCTCGTCCTTTGGCGTACTGGTCTACTACTTGGTCGCTAACGTTGCCGCCTTCACCCAGAGCGGGGCCGACCGCCGCTATCCAAAGTTCTTGCAAGTGCTCGGTGCCGCGGCCTGCGTGGCCTTGGTGGCCACACTGCCGCTCAGCTCAGTGCTGGCTGGTTTGGTGATGTTCGCGCTCGGAATTTTCTACCGTCTGATCCGGCTACGGATTCCGGGCGCTCCAACTCCCCTCCCCACATCGATGTGACACTTAACGATGATGTGGGTTAGAGGCTGATGCTGGTCACGGGCATGGAGGAATCGGGTGCGAAGGACAGGTCACTCGGAGCCACGCCGTTCATCACCAGCTGCGCACCTAGGGCCGCAACCATGGCCCCGTTATCGGTACACAGCGAGAGCTTCGGAACCAGGAGCGTGATCCCGGCGGATGCGCACCGCTGCCCGGCCAGTTCCCGCAACCGTGAATTGGCCGCTACTCCGCCGCCCAACAACAGCGTGGTGATGCCCTGTTCGCGGCACGCCAACACTGCTTTAGCGGTGATGACATCCAGTACGGCTTCCTGGAACGACGCGGCAATGTCGGCCACGGGGACCGCCTCACCGCGCGCCTCATAACCCTCAACACAGCGGGCCACGGCGGTTTTGAGCCCGGAGAAGGAGAAGTCGTAGCGGTGCGGGCCGGGGGCCTCGGCCGTGCCCATGTACTTGGGCATGGTCAGCCCGCGAGGGAAGCGCACGGCCTTGGCGTTGCCTTCCTTAGCCAAGCGGTCAATGGCCGGCCCCCCTGGGTAGTTCAGCCCCAACAGCCGGGCCACCTTGTCAAAGGCCTCCCCCGCGGCGTCGTCAATGGTGGCCCCGAGCAGCTGAACATCGGAGGCGATGCTGCGCACCCGCAGGATCTCGGTATGACCGCCGGAGACCAAAAGCGCACCCAGATTCTCAGGGAGGGCCCCGCCGTCGTACACGGACGCGATGGACTCATCCAATAAGCCCACACCCACGTGTGCCACCAAGTGGTTGATGGCGTACAGCGGTTTGCCGGTGGCCAGCGCGAGCGCCTTGGCTGCGCTGACGCCGACCATGAGCGCACCAGCTAGCCCGGGACCGCTCGTGACGGCGATTGCATCCACGTCCTCGAGGCTCACGCCAGCATCGGCGAGCGCGGCGGCCAGGGTTGGCACAAACGCGTCGAGGTGCGCTCGGGAGGCAATTTCCGGGATGACGCCGCCGAAGCGAACGTGCTCCTCCATGGACGAGGAAACAGTATTGGTCAACAGCTCGGTACCCCGGACCAGTCCCACACCGGTTTCATCGCAGGAGGATTCAATCCCCAGGATTAGCGGGTTGCTCTGGTTCATGAGGGGTCCTTCGAAGTGGTGGAAACGGGAGGTTGCAGACGCATGATGAGCCCGTCCGAGCCGTCGCGGTAATACTTGCGCCGCGTGTGAATATGTTCAAAACCGTAGCGCTGGTAGAGCCGCTGCGCCCTCGGATTGGTGGAGCTAACTTCCAGCATGATGTTCTGCGCACCGCGCCGGATCGCCTCAGCAATGAGATCATCCAGCATGGCCCGAGCAATGCCGCGCCCTTCAAATTCCGGCAGCACACCAATGGTTTGAATGTCGCCGATGGGCGGCACACACATCAGTCCAGCGTAGCCAGCCACAGTTTTTCCCTGACCTTCACGGTCTTGATGTTCGACGCCGGATGGCAGCTCTGCGATGATGTACCGCCGGGTTTCTGGCTGGGCCAGCTCGTCCACGAACATGGTCCGGGGCCAGGAGTCGATTCCAAAAAGCTGGCGATCCAGTGCCGTGATGAAGTCAATGTCAGCGGCCACCATGTCGCGCAGCACTGCGGGCTGGTGCGTTCCCCCCGGAGCGCTTCCCTCTGACATCTAGAGTGCCCGCTTTCGGGGGCCGGGAACTTTGGCGTCGGACTCGCGTAGATAGAGAGGAGTCGAATCCAATAGTCCGGCGCTCTCTAGGGAGCCTGCCGCGGCGATCTTGCGTGCGGCAGCGCGGCCCAGTTCAAGGGCTGTTGGCTGGGCGTCGGAAAACAGGGGGTAGACATCACAACCGTTGGCAGCAAGAACCTCTTCGTAGAGTCCAGCCCCAGCACCAAACACCTGAACGCCGCTGATCTCCTCGGCAGGACCAACATGGGGGCCGTCCAGGAGGTGGGCCCCGGCGCTGTACCGGGCCCAGTAAACTTCCTTGCGTCTAGCGTCGGTGGCGACCACAAAGTCGCGCATGGCCAGCGGACCCACGGCCCGTCCGTCCCTGTAGGCGGGTGCGTCAAAAACCTGATGCGCTAATGCGTCAAGGCTCATCATGCCGTAGAGCGGGATACCCCAAGTGAAGCTGAGTGTGCGTGCCATGGTAATTCCAGAACGCAGCCCCGTGAACGGCCCCGGGCCTGTGCCCACCACGATCGCATCCAAGGCCGGGCCTTCTGTCACGGGGTCGGTGAACAGGGACTTCACACCCGGGGCCAGTACCTCGGCGTGGCTGCGGGTATCGGTGGTGGCAAAATTGGCCACCAGTTCCGCCGTCCTGACCGGGTCCAAGGGGTCAAAATCGAGCAACGCGGCGCTGGCGACAGCGGAGGTGTCAATGGTCAAGATTCGCACGTTTTAGGCTTCTATTCTGTTGTGTTCACAAGCTGACCCAGCACCGAAAAATCGATGCCTTCCCAGCGCGGCCCGACAGCTTGCAAGCGCAAGGTGCGGGGTTCGTCGTCGTCTTCGTCGGCATAGTCAAAGGTGTCGGCAGCGTCACTGGCATCGCCGTCTATGCTGGCAGCGGCGCCGATGGGCTCGGCGTCAGTGTGGCTGGCCATGGCGGGTATGTCAGCTGAGGGCTTGTCCCCACCCACTGCGCTGTCGCCACCCACGGCGCGCACCAGCTCAATTTCCAGCCGACTGGCCGCGAGATGCTCCACCCGTTGCGCACCCCATTCCACCACTGTCACGGAAGTGTCCATGGTGTTTTCCAAGTCAATGTCATCAATCTCGCCGGGCGAGCCCAAGCGGTAAGCGTCAACGTGGACTAGATCAGGGCCGCCCGGATTCGGGCCATCGGGCAGATTGGGGTGGATGCGCACCAGCACAAAGGTGGGCGAAATGATGCCCTCGCGCACGCCGAGGCTCCGGCCCAGACCTTGAGTGAAGGTGGTTTTTCCGGCGCCCAGTTCACCGCTGAGGATGATCAGATCGCCCGCCTTGAGCAGCTGTGCCAAATTCTCGGCCAACTGCTGGGTTTGCGCGGCGGTGCTGGTGGAAAATTCCCAGGCCATCACGCAGCGCCCCCAGCAGCGGCCCCGCCAACGTAGCTCCGCGGCACCCGCTGACTGATCCGGGTCACGATCTCATAGTTGATGGTCCCGGCCGCTGCGGCCCACTGCTCAACGAGGGGTCCGCCGTCGTGCCCATTGCCAAACAGCTCGGCGGTGGCACCCAACGCGGAGCCGGCAACAGCGGCATTGGCGAAGCCGTCGCGGCCGTGCGGGCCCAGATCAATCACCATCTGGTCCATGGCAATCCGACCCACCACGGGGTAGGTGATGCCGTTGACACGGACGGGGCCTCCACTGGCGACCCGCGGAATACCATCGGCATAGCCCAACGGAACAAGACCCAGCGTGGTGGGTTCGGAGGTGCTGTAGTTGAGGCCATAGGAGATGCCTTGACCGGTGAGCACGTCCTTGCAGTTGGCGATTTGGGTTTGCAAGGTCATGGCCGGGACCAAGCCCAGCTGGGCGGAGGTGCGGTCGGCGAACGGTGAGAGTCCGTAGATGCCCAAGCCCACGCGGACCAGATCAAAGTGCGAATCGGGCCGAGACATGGCGGCGGGGGTGTTGGCGATATGACGCACTTCCAGCCAGGCACCGGCTTCCTCGGCAATCGCCACGGCCTCACGGAAACGGAGCAATTGTTCATCCGTTTCGGTACGTTCGGGTTCGTCAGCAACGGCGAGGTGGCTGAAAACGCCAACAACGCGCAGCAACCCCTGCGCTTGATACGCCACGGCCGCGGCGACCAGCGCGGGCCAGTCTTCCTGCGTGCTGCCGTTACGGCCTAGGCCGGTATCAATTTTCAGGTGCACCCGGGCGGGGTGCTGCCGGGCCCGGACCGCCGCCACAATATGTTCCAGCTCCCAGCCGGAACACCCCAAATCAATGTCATTCTCTACGGCGGATTCAAAGTCAGTGTCTGGAGTGTGCAGCCACGCCAGCACCGGGCCGTCAATGCCCGCGGCACGGAGGGCTAGGCCCTCACTGACATGGGCCGTGCCCAGCCATTGCGCCCCGGCGGCAACGGCAGTGCGGGCCACCTCGATCATGCCGTGCCCGTAGGCATCGGCCTTGACCACGGCCATGAACTTCGCGGGGGCGACGATTTCACGGAGGTGGCGAATGTTGTTGGCGATTGCGGACAGGTCAATGATGGCTTGCCGTTCAGGGCCTGTGGCAGGCGCGGGAACCGGCACAACTAAGTGGCTCACCCACCCATTTTAGCCCGCCCAGCAGGCCAGCTGCACAATCTTGGGCCCGCGTTGCCACCTCGGCTAGCTTGGAGCTGTTGGCAGTGGCAAGATTGATTCAGTTATTGACAAACTGAACGTCCCAGACCACTGGAGTTCGGCAGGGTTCGCCACGGTTGCGCAGGAGAGGAACGCCATGCATCAGATTCGGCGCGTCGCCATGCTTTCCCTCCATACCTCACCGCTGGATCAGCCCGGCGGCGGTGACGCAGGCGGCATGAACGTCTACGTTCGGGCACTGGCGCTGGAACTCGCCGCAACGGGTGTGGCTGTGGACATTTACACCCGCCGCACCTCGCCTGATCAGCCCGAAACCGTTGCGCTTGACTCCTTGGTATCGGTCCACCATATTGTGGCGGGCCCCTTCGGCAAGGTGTCCAAGGAAGCTCTCCCTGAGCTGATCACGGAAATGGCCGACGCCGTCGCCGATCACGTCAGTGCCCTTCCGGGAGAACCCGTTCGGGTCATCCACTCCCACTATTGGGTTTCTGGCATGGCCGGAATCCTGGTAGCCAAACGCCTGGATCTCCCGCTCGTCCACACCATGCACACCATGGCGCGGGTTAAGAATCAGCACCTGCCGCAGGGTCAGAGCGCCGAACCCGGTGTGCGCGAGGACGGCGAACAGCACATTGTGGCCGCGGCAACACGGCTGATCGCCAACACAACAGCCGAGGCCGCAGAGCTGGAGCGCCACTACGATGGCTGTGAACAACGCATCGATGTGGTTTCTCCCGGTGTGGACTTGAAAATTTTCAAACCGGCCTTCCGGGACCGATCGCGGCAGGATCTGGGCATTGCCCCCGGGAGCTTCCACGTTGTCTTCGCTGGGCGGTTGCAACGCCTCAAGGGTCCCCATGTACTGGTCAAGGCTGCCGCCATCTTGCGGGCGCAACGCCCCGACATTAATCTGCAGCTTTCCTTTCTCGGCTCGCGCAGCGGCTCTGACAAATATGATCTTCAAGCACTCATCGAAGAGCGTGGACTGCAAGATTCCGCCACCATCTACCCTCCCGTGGAGGCCAGCAAACTAGCTGATTGGTACCGCAGTGCCAGCGTTGTAGCAGTGCCCTCCTCAAGTGAGTCCTTCGGTTTGGTCGCCTTGGAAGCCCAGGCCTGCGGCACCCCGGTTATTGCCACCAATGTTGGCGGTCTCCCCCGCGCAGTCAGCGATGGACGCACCGGCTTGCTGGTCGAAGGCAGATCCCCGCAGCTCTGGGCCGAGGCGATCGCCTCGCTGCATGACTTCAGTGAAACGCGCATCGATATGGGCCGCGCGGCCTCTGTTTTTGCCGGCTCTTTTGGCTGGGAACAAACTGCCGCGCACACGGTGTTGAGCTACGACCTGGCCCTGACCTATCAATACATCGCCCCGCCAGGCTGCTAACGGGCCCGGCCGCTAAAACGCCCAGAATGAAAGCAGTCGGCGCTGTCAAGACCAAACTGGCGGTTAGCTCCGTTTGATTGCCGGTTCTATGCCGAAGGACAGTGCCCTGACTACCTATCCGGCTAGTTCCTGTTATTGCCGCTGTGTTTGGGGTCACAAACAAGCTACTGATCGGTAGCCTTTCCCCGTTGGCTACGTCGGTTCACAGCGCTTTCATCACTTCTCAAAGTTGCCTACCGCCCTGCCATGTTGCATCCGTGAGGCAAGAGGTCGCACGGAGATCCTGTTGAAAGGTTCAGCGCACCATGACCATGAAACGAACGGGAAGAACTCTCTTTCGAAGCCCAGGACTACGAAAGGCCGTGGCGCTAGGCGCAGGCCTGCCGTTACTTCTGGCCTCAGTGGGGGCACTGCCAGCATCGGCCAACCAGAGCCAGCTGAGCATGCCCAGTATCACTCAAACAGATGTTAACCCTTTGAGCTTCCCCGCCGGACGCTACATAGTTGTCCTCGCCGAGCAGCCCATCGCCATGTACGACGGCGGCACGGCCGGCCTTGCTGCAACGAAGCCGCAGGCTGGGCAGAAGCTTGACTCCACGCGCGCCGAGGTGAAGAAGTACAAGAAGCATCTTGAAACCAAGCAAGCTGCCGTGGCCACGGCCGAAAACGTCAAGGTCAAGCGAACCTTCACCGCGGCCCTCAACGGCTTCTCAGCGGAACTTTCCGCAGATCAGGCGTTAGCCTTAGCGAAAGACCCAAGCGTCTTGACCGTTGCTCCGGATACGGAGAACGCCCCTGATTACTCCAGCACCGATTTCCTTGGCCTCAGCGGCAAGGATGGCAGCTGGAACAAGAACTTCGGCGGGCAGAACAAGGCAGGCGAAGGCGTTGTGGTCGGTATCATCGATACCGGGTACACGCCGTCGAGCCCGTTCTTTGCCGGTGAAGAAGTCCTCCCACTGACGGGGGACCCGGTGGTCGGCGTCCCGTACCGCACCGATGACGGCAACATTGCCATGCTCAAGGCCAACGGTGACACCTTCTCCGGGGAATGCCAGAAGGGTGTGGAATCGGGAGCCGATTTCGATGGCAGTGCCTGTAACTCCAAGGTCCTGAGCGCACATTACTTTGCCGATGATTTCCTGAACTATGTGGCCCCTGCGGATCGGGCACCGCAAGAAGTTCTCTCCCCCGTGGACGTTGCCAGCCATGGCACACACACCGGCAGCACGGCCGCCGGTAACGCCAATGTCGAGGCAAAAATTGGTGACCGCGCCATGGGGATTACCAGCGGTGTTGCCCCTGCTGCCAAGCTCTCCATCTACAAGATTTGCTGGGAAGACACCGATCCCGACACGGGCGGTTGCTACTCTTCCTCGGCTGTTGCCGCCATCAACCAGGCCATTCTGGACGGCGTGGACGTTTTGAACTACTCCATCTCGGGTAGCACTACCTCCACGACCGATCCGGTGTCCCTGGCCTTCCTCTCAGCCACTTCGGCCGGCATCTTTGTGGCGGCCTCGGCTGGCAACTCCGGCCCCACGGCAGGCACTGTTAACCACGGTGCCCCGTGGCTGACCACCGTCGCTGCCACCTCCTTTTCCTCCGAGCTTCAGGGCACGGCGGAATTCGCTGATGGCAGCAAGTTCCGCGGCGCCAGCATGATGGGTCAAGGTGTTCCGGCCAGCCACGTCATCCTTGCCACCACGGCAGCCGCCGCCGGTGCGGCCAACCCGGAGCTTTGTGGACCCAATACCTTGGATGGCAGCAAAGTTGCCGGCAAGATCGTGGTGTGTGACCGCGGCGTGATTGACCGTACGGCCAAGAGCGCCGAGGTCAAGCGTGCAGGCGGGGTGGGTATGATCCTGACCAATGTCACCCCGTCCTCCGAGGACGTGGACCTGCACGCCGTACCTACTGTTCATGTGAACCCGCCGGCCACACAGCTCATCAAGGACAAGATCACGGCCAACCCGGACATTTTGGTGGCGTTGGTTGACCATGACACCACGGGACTGCCGGTAGCACCGCAGCCGCAGGTGGCAGGTTTCTCCTCCCGCGGCCCGCTGGCAGCAGCCGGCTCTGATCTGCTCAAGCCCGATGTTGCAGCACCCGGCGTCGCCGTTCTGGCTGGGGTCTCCCCCATTGCCACTGGTGGGGAACAATTTGGCATGATGTCCGGAACCTCGATGGCGGCACCGCATGTTGCCGGTTTCGCGGCGCTGCTCATGGCCAAGAATCCTACGTGGTCACCGGCCACGGTCAAGTCAGCCATGATGACAACGGCCACGAATGTGGTCAATGCCGATGGCAGCAAGAACACCGATCTCTTTGCAACAGGTGCCGGTCAGAGCGCCGTGGTCAAGGCGCTCACGCCGGGGCTCGTGTACGACGCCGGCGACACCGAATACCTGAAGTTCATTCAGGGCACCGGCATTGATCTGGGCATGCCCGGGCTCGGCAGTACCGCGCCGCGTGACATGAACGTGGCATCTTTCGCGGTGGGTTCTTTGGCTGGCAAGGTCACAGTCACCCGCACCGTCATGGCGTTGACGCCTGGCATGTACCGGGCCACCGCCAACGTCCCCGGCGTCAATGTCAAGGTCACCCCGTCGGTGCTGAACTTCTCTCAGGCCGGCCAGCAGCGCACCTTCAAGGTCACCTTCGAGAACAACAATGCAGCTCTGGGCGCGTTCGCCATGGGCAGCCTGACTTGGCAGGGTGCCGGAGCCACGGTGACCTCCCCGGTTGCCGTGCGTCCGTTGGCTGCTTTGGTGCAGCCGGAGATCAGCTTCAGTACCAATAACGGCAATAGCAGTGGCAAGATTCCGGTGGTTTCCGGGACCAACGCTCCTGTGGCGCTGACCGTCAATGGCCTGTCCAAGGCTGACTCCAACGCTATTGAGCTGGTTCCCGGTCCGCTCGTCGTGGGCAACAGCGCCTCAAACTTCTTGAAGCAGGTTGTTGTTCCGGAGGGAACCGAGTTGGCCAAGTTCCAGGTCATTTCTGCGGATGAGGGCGCCGATTACGACATGATCGTCTTCAGCCCGGGCGGACAGTACAGCGATGTGCGTACGGCGTCCTCGAGTGAGACGCTGACCTTGACCAATCCGGCCCCCGGGACCTACCAGGTGCTGGCCAATCTGTACTCCAGCACTGACGGCGGGGCTGTCAAGGCCACTGTGGATGCCGCGATCCTCGGAGCAGATGCCGGTAACGCCAAGGTTTCACCGAACCCGTTCAAGCTCGCTAACGGCAAGTCCGGCAACGTCACGTTGAGCTGGACCGGGCTGGCACCGGGCAACTATCTGGGCCGGGTCTCCTTTGGCGACACAGGGACGCAGACGTTTGTCTCCGTCATTGTCACCCCCGGTGGCACCGCAGTGGTTCCGGATGAGGACAATAGCGGTCCCGTCAAGGATAAGAAGGGCAAAGACAAGCCCAAGAAGGGTAAGAAGGGGCACTCGGAATTCTCCGTTGAACAAGCTCCCACGGACCTGCTGCGCTAGAGTCCAGCACGTCTAGATAAGCATTTTTCCACGCACGACGGCGGCCATCCAGTTGAACTGGATGGCCGCCGTCCTGCGTGGCTGGCTTGGGCAAGGCGCACGCTCCCCGAGCTGACGCGCTGCCGAATCTGGCGCTGCTTAACCCGGTGGTACTTGGGCTGATTTTCGCCCGGTTTAGATGTTGCCGGTGCCCCCACCGAGTGCACCAAAGAGCGGAGCCAGAGCCTGCCATTGGCTGATTTCACAGCCATCGGTGCGTTTGAAGGTGGCATTGACTTCCTTACCGTGGAACCAGCCGGTCACCTGGGCAATTTCCGGGCCACCATATTGCTGGGTGCACGCCCTATTGGGGTCCGGGACGGGGAAGAACATTTTCTCACCGTACTTTTCCACCGCGGCCAGTGCCGCGGCCGGATCGGGCAGCGTGGATTCCGGTGCCGGGGTGGCGCCTTCGGCCACAAGACGGAACGTTCGCGGCGTGGCCTGGGGCGATTCCGTGAGTTTGATGGTGAGGTCTATTCCACTGGCGGAGGGCGGTGTCACGGCGGCTGGGCTCTCGCTCGCAGCGGGTGGCTGACTGCCTGAGCTGGACGGGTCAGACCCGGGGCCCTGCTGCGCGCATGCGGCCACTACTGTCACGACGGAGAGCATCAACAACGTGGCCGTGAGCCGTGAGGGAACTCTTTTCACTGCTTTCATTGCTTTCATTGCTTTTACTGCTTTCGCGGTGCCGTTGAGACGATGCGTTCTTGGCATGGTGACGCCTTCCTCGTGGTTCTGCCATGCTAACGCACCATGCCGGCGGCCCACAGAGTATGAACGCTAGCCAATACACGCTAGTGAATGAAAGCTTGGGCTTGAATTGCCACGGCTGCTGCGCCACGGGCCCATTCGGTGAAATCGGCCGACCCCACCCGTACCTTCACCGGCGCTGCTTCCGGGTCCCGTCCCGCCGTCAAGGCAGCCAGCACGGTGGCTTCTTTCGCCGCGAAGAGGGCCACGCCTTCCCCTCCCAGCACAACTGTGTTAACCATTGTCAGGTTTGTGGCCGCGGCGATGAGGATCCCCAAGGACTTTGCTGCTGCCTCCAGGACTGCCGCGGCGGCGCGGTTGCCATCTGCGGCAAGGTCCAGCGCCTGCCCATAGTCCACCGGGCGGCCCAAGGCTGCTGAAATTTGCAGACAAATGCTGGGGATGGACAGCATCGCTGTGGAACAGCCCCGGTGCCCTTCGGCACACAGCGGACCGTTGGGATCCAACGGGAAGTGCCCGCCCAGCCCCAGTCCGGTATCCACTGTTCGGATCACGTGGTTGCGAATGGTGAGTCCGTAGCCAACCCCTGCGCCCACGGTAATCACAGCAAAATCGGGCACCTCGCGGCCCGCCCCAAACCATTGCTCGGCGGCTACAAGGGCTGTCACGTCATTTTCCACCACAACGGGGAGTCCCAGCCGGTCCTGCAGCAGGCTCTGCAAGGGCACGTTTTTCCAGTCCAGAAACGGTGCGCGGTGGACCACGCCGTCCGGGCGCACTTGTCCACCCAGGGAAACGCCCACCCCCGTGGCTGTGACGCCTGCTTGCGCCTCCAGTTGCGTAGAGAGCTGGGCAATGCCTGCCACCACGGCAGCGGCCGATTTCTCGGGTAGAGGCAGCACGGCTTCCGCCAGAATAGTGGCACGAATGTCCGTGACCACGGCCTGCAGACTTTCTCCTGTCACTTTCACGCCCACAAACCACGCAGCGTCAGTGGGAACATCGAGCAATCGCACAGGGCGCCCCACGGTACCGTCGGCAACGAGAGGGCCTTCAACGAGCAAACCCGAATCGAGCAGTGGTTTGCCCAAGCGGGTGAGGCTGGCAACGCTCAACTTCATTTCCCGGGCCAATTCACCGCGGGAAATGGGGCCGCGGACAAGCACTAGCCGGGCCAGTTCAAGGGCTGATTCCGCGAGCGTTTCCGGTTGAACGCGGATCGGAGCAAGCTGGTTCGGGTCAAGCTGGTTCGATATGGAGGCAACGGTGTTCATAACAACAAGTTTATTGCACTTCAAACATAATTCCACTCTGGAATCAAGTATTTCGCGATAATTCCGCAATCAAAGTGACCCTTGACATGGCAATTACTTTCGCTGTAAAACTATTCAATGAGCTCAACAACTTCTTCACGTCCCACCCATCTCCAGCTGCATCGCGGCGGCACCTCGGTCATCGTGGACCTGGACACGGCAGGCACACCCACCATCATTCATTGGGGCCCAGCCACAGGCACCCTCTCCCCCGCAGAACTGGCCTCGCTGGCAATAGCAGCCCGTCCGCAGCGCGTTTCCGGCGGCATTGATGTTCCCGCCCGCCTGAGCATCCTGCCGCAGGAGACGTTCGGATGGCAGGGCACCCCCGCACTGCTCGGCCAGCGCGCTGCCGGCGGGTGGGCCAGCGCCTTAAGCACCACGGCGGCATACGCCGATGACTCCTCTCTCACCATTACCGCCGAGGACCCGGCCGGAGGGCTGCATCTGGTTACGGAGCTGGAGTTGAGCGCCGCCGGGGTGCTGCGCCAGCGGCACACCCTGAGCAACACCGGGGACAGCGACTACCTCCTACACCGGCTCACCACCGTATTCCCCTTGCCGGCGAGCGCCACCACCGTCCAAGATTTCACGGGCCGCCATTTGAAGGAGCGCACCTCCCAGCGCCGCCCGCTGACGGTGGGCGCCCATGTTCGCGAAAGCCGCCGCGGACGCCCCGGTGCGGATGCCACACTGCTCATGTTGGCAGGCCAGGACAGCTTCGGCTTCCGCGCCGGCCTGGTCCACGGCGTGCACACGGCATGGAGCGGCAATCACAGCCTGTCGGCCGAACGCACCATCACCAGTGACAACTTCCTGAGCGCCGGGGAGCTGCTGCTGCCGGGCGAAGTGGTTTTGGCACCCGGGGACTCGCACACCACCCCGTGGGCGCTGGGTTCCTGGGGCTACGGCCTGGATCAGCTCTCGGCCCGGTTCCACGAAGACCTGCGTGCCCGCCCCCAACACCCAAGCCGGCCACGGCCCGTCACTCTCAACACCTGGGAAGCGGTGTATTTCGATCACGAGCTAGCCACACTTAAAAGCTTGGCCGAGGAGGCTGCCGTGGTCGGCGTCGAACGTTTTGTCCTTGATGACGGTTGGTTCCTGGGCCGCCGCGATGATACCGCCGGGCTCGGCGACTGGTTTGTGGACGCGGCCGTCTGGCCGGACGGTTTGGGTCCCATCATTGAGCATGTGCGCGGCTTGGGCATGGAGTTCGGGCTGTGGTTTGAGCCGGAAATGGTGAACCCGAACAGCGAGTTGGCCCGCAAGCATCCTGACTGGATCCTGCACACCGACGGACGCTGGCCGGTCTCCGCACGCCAGCAGCAGGTGCTGAACCTGGCCAACGCGGACTGCTTCGAGTACCTTTTGGGTCGCCTTGATGCCATTTTGTCCGAATACCCCATTAGCTACATCAAGTGGGACCACAACCGTGACCTGCTCGATGCCGCCGACCCCCGCACGGGCAACCCCAGCGTGCGGGAGTCCACGCTGGCCCTCTACCGGCTGCTCGCGGAGCTCAAGCACCGCCACCCCGGCGTGGAAATTGAAAGCTGCGCCTCGGGTGGCGCCCGCGTGGATCTGGGCATCCTGGACTACACGGACAGGATCTGGACCAGCGATTGCATCGATCCGCTCGAACGCCTCGACAACCAGGCCAACACCGGGCTCTTGGTGCCTTACGAGCTCATGGGAGCGCACATTGGCGGGCCAAAATCGCACTCCACGGGCCGCCAACACAGCCTGGGGTTCATGGCCCGCACCGCCATCTTCGGCCACTTCGGGATTGAATGGGACATCTCAACCATCTCTGCCGCACAGACGGAGGAACTCGCCAGCTGGATCTCCTTCCACAAGGAGAACCGGGAGCTGTTCCACACCGGCACCAGCGTCCACGCGGACCTGCCCGATCCCGCACTGGATGTCCGCGGCGTCGTCGCCGCAGACGGTAGCCGCGCCGTCTACTCCCTCACTCAACGCACAGCGTCCACCACTTACCCATCCGGGCGCATCACACTGCCGGGCCTGCTCCCGGACACGCGCTACCGGGTCCAGCTCTCACAACCCCTCAATGACCAGCTCGGCAACGGTCAATCTCCCCTTGACTGGACCGTTGCCGAAACCATCCTCTCCGGAGGACTTCTGGCCGTCACCGGACTGGCGTCCCCCGTACTTTTCCCCGAACAAGCCGTTTTGATCACTGTTGATCAGGCCAACTAAGGAGTCCCATGAACCATGAACAAGAATCCGGCCCGCCAGCGCTGCGGCACCAGCTGGCCAGGAAGCCACAGCCCGGACGGCGCAATTTCCGCCGCAGGCTGATGGCCACCGGTACTACCGCCGCACTGGCATTGACATTGGTGCTGACCGGCTGTTCCACGAACGACGACGGCCGTGTCACCTTGGACTTTTTTCAGTTCAAGCCCGAAGCGGTGGCCCAGTTCACCCAGATCGTGAAGGATTTTGAGGCCAAGAACCCCAACATCCATGTGGTCATCAATAACTCCCCGGACCCGGATACCGCCATCAGGACACTGCTGGTCAAGAACCGAACACCTGATGTGCTGACGCTCAATGGCAACGGCAACTTCGGTGATCTGGCCAAGGCCTGCGTGTTTGCAGATCTGTCTAGCATGCCGGCGGCCGCACGTGTCCAGCCGGCTGTTCAGGACATTCTGAACGGTTTGGGTACCTGCCACGGCAACGAAACAAACGGTCTGCCGTTTGCCAACAATGCCAGCGGCATCTTGTACAACCCGGAGATTTTTGCTGCCAACGGGGTAGCAGTGCCACAAACGTGGGATCAGCTCATCGCAGCCGCGGACACCTTCAAGGCCAACGGCGTCAATCCGTTCTATATGACCCTCAAGGACGCTTGGACGGTCCTGCCCTCCTTCGTCAACCTGGCCGGAAACCTCATGCCCGCGGACTTCTTTGACAGTGTTGGAACTTCCGGCTGGACCCCGGCAACCGGCGCGTCCAGTTTTGCCAAGGACGGCACGGAAGCCTCCACTAAACTCTTGAAACTCTTCAGTTACGCCCAACCCGGCGCTCAGAGCGCAGGCTACAACGATGGCAATGCCGCCTTCGGAGCTGGAAAATCAGCCATGTACCTGCAAGGCAGCTTCGCGATCCCGGCCATCCGCGCGTCGAACCCGGATGCGAAGATCGCGTCCTTCCCCTACCCCACCACCAACGACCCCGCCAAGAACGTCCTGGTCTCCGGTGTGGATGTAACCCTAGCCATCGGCAAGGACACCAAGCACCCGGAAGAGGCCAAGAAGTTTGTGGAATACCTCATGTCCCCTGCGGTGCTGGACTACTACGCCAAGGCCCAATCATCCCTGACCCCGGTGACGGATGCGGCCCCCAGCGTAGACCCTGCTCTGGCAGGCATGCAGGGCTTCTTCAACGACGGCCGGGTCATTGGCTACTTCGACCACCACGTCCCTGCGAGCATCCCCTTTGATGCGATCTTGCAGCAGTTCGTGCTGGATAAGAAGCAACCGGCATTCCTGGCCCGCATGGACCACGAATTTGAAAAGGTTGCCGCCCGCACCATCACCAAGAAAGGGGACTAGATCATGACCACCACGGCCAATAAGCCCCGCACCACAGCCGGGCTGCAACGCCGGAGCCCGTCCCGGCCCAGCAAGACCTTCTACTGGATGGTTGTTCCGGCCTTGGTCTTGTTCGTCATCTTGCACACAGTCCCCACAGTGACGGGCATGTTCTACAGTTTCACCGACTACGCCGGCTACGGCGAATGGGATTTCGTGGGACTGTCCAACTACGTGAACCTGTTCAAAGATGACAGGATCATGGCGTCCTACGGATTCACGTTCCTCTTCGCCATCACCACCACCATTGTGGTCAATGTGGGGGCGCTCTTTATCGCCATCTTGCTGAACTCCAAGATCAAGTATCAGACGGCATTTCGCGGAATCTTCTTTATCCCCAACATCTTGTCCGTGCTGATTGTGGGCTACGTCTTCAACTACCTGCTCTCCAACAACCTGCCCCTGATCGGCCAGGCACTGGGCATTGAGTGGCTCTCCACATCCATCCTGGCCAACCCGGACTTGGCGTGGTTGGGCATCGTGGGTGTCACGGCGTGGCAGTCCATCGCCTTCAGCGTCATCATTTACCTGGCCGGCCTGCAAACCGTCCCCGGGGAATTGTATGAGGCCGCAAGCTTGGACGGGGCGTCCCCGTGGCGCCGGTTCCGTTCCATCACCTTCCCCATGATCGCCGGCTACTTCACCATCAACATGGTTCTGGCCCTCAAGGGCCTGCTGCAGGCATTCGATCAGATCGTGGCCCTGACCAACGGCGGCCCCGGAACCTCCACTGAATCGGTGGCCATGGTCATTTACCGCGGCGGGTTCCAAGGCGGCGAGTACGGCTACCAGATGGCCAACTCCGTGGTTTATCTGGTGGTCATCGTTGTCCTGTCCCTGCTGCAAATGCGCTTCCTCTCACGCAAGGAGTCTGAGCTTCAATGAGTCTGCTTATCGAAAAGTCGCAGGCCGGCAGCCAAGCCGCGCGCCGCCGTCGTTCCGCAGTGAATATTCCACTGACGCTTCTGGCCGCCGTGCTGTCCCTGACGGTGCTGATCCCGCTGTACTTCACCATTGTCACGGCCCTGAAATCCTCCGATCAACTCAGCGGCAATGGGCTGGCGTTACCCACCAGCATCCATCTGGAGAACTTTTCCAACGCGTGGAAGCTGACCAATTTCCCCAACGCGCTGCTGATTTCAGGCATCGTGACGGTCGCGGCGGTCATCCTGACGATCCTGACTAATTCGCTGGTGGCTTACGCTATTGCTCGCAACATGCACCGGCCATTTTTCAAGGCGCTGTATTACTTCTTCATCGCAGCGCTGTTCGTGCCGTTCCCCATCATCATGCTGCCGGTGACGAAGGAGATGGCGGTGCTGGGGCTGGATAATCCGGTTGGACTCTTCCTGCTGTACACGGTGTATGGTCTCAGTTTCAATGTTTTCGTCTACACCGCGTTCATCAAATCCATCCCCGCCGAGCTCGAAGAAGCTTCGGTCATGGACGGCGCCAGTACTTGGACCACGTTTTGGAAGGTCATCTTTCCCATCCTGACGCCCATCAACGCTACCGTTGGCATCCTGACTTGTTTGTGGGCGTGGAATGATTTCCTGCTGCCGCTGGTGATCCTTTCGGACCCCACTACCCGCACCCTGCCCCTGGTGCAGTACGTCTTCCAGGGACAATTCAATACCGATTACACAACAGCCTTTGCCTCCTACCTGATGGCCATGGCGCCGCTGCTGTTGATTTACATTTTCGCCCAACGCTGGGTCATTTCCGGCGTCATGAGAGGATCCATCAAGTAATGACCGCATCACTTTCTGATTCTGTTTCCGGCCCTGATTCGCTGTCCCTGCCACCGGCTCCGTGGTGGCGCCAAGCGGCCGTCTACCAGATTTACCCGCGCAGTTTTGCCGATTCCAATGGCGATGGCATGGGAGATTTGCCCGGTGTCACGGCCCGCATGGGCTACCTCGCCGAGCTGGGCATCGACGCGATCTGGCTCAGCCCGTTCTACCCCTCCGCGCTGGCCGACGGCGGGTACGACGTCGATGATTACCGCAACGTCGATCCCCGCTTAGGCTCACTGGCGGACTTCGACGCCATGGTTACCGCCGCGCACGCAGCCGGCATCCGGGTGATTGTGGATGTGGTCCCCAACCACAGCTCCAACCGGCACGAATGGTTCCAGGCCGCCCTTGCCGCCGCTCCCGGTTCGCCGGAGCGGGCCCGGTACCAGTTCTTCGATGGGTTAGGGGACGACGGCGAGCTGCCGCCCTCGGATTGGCCCTCCCACTTTGGTGGGGCTGCTTGGACACGGGTGGTTGAGCAAGCTGGGCCTAATGCCGGTTCTTTGGGCCAGTGGTATTTGCACCTGTTCGCCACCGAGCAGCCCGATTTCAACTGGGACAATCCGGAGGTGCGCGAGGACTTTCACACCACCTTGCGTTTCTGGTCTGATCGAGGGGTGGATGGTTTCCGCATCGATGTGGCGCACGCGCTGATCAAGGACATGTCCCTGCCGCTGCGGTCCAAGCCGGAACTGGAAATCCTTGTCGATGACGGCTCCGATCCTCTCTTTGACCGGGACGCCGTACATGAGGTTTTTGAGGGCTGGCGCTCGGTGCTCAATGAGTATGACCCGCCCAAGGCTGCCGTGGCCGAGGCCTGGGTGCCTTTCACGGACCGTCGCTTGAAGTACGCGCGCCCCACCGAGTTGGGCCAGGCGTTCAACTTCGATCTGTTGCAGGCCCCGTTTCTTGCCACGGAATTCCGGGCCATTGCGCAAAAGTGTCTCTCGGAGGCTACTTCCTCCGGCGCATCGTCCACCTGGGTATTCTCCAATCACGATGTGGTTCGTCATCCCTCCCGCTACGGTCTGCCCGATGGCAGCACCCGCGAGGACATGGAAGCGTGGCTACTGGCCGACGGCGCCGCCCCGGCACTCGATCTGGCGCGCGGTTTGCGCCGAGCCCGGGCCGCGACGCTGTTCATGCTGGGCCTGCCGGGTTCCGCCTATCTCTACCAGGGCGAAGAACTAGGCCTCTTCGAAGTCGCGGAGCTGCCGGCTTCGGTGTTGCAGGATCCAACCTGGTTCCGCACGCTCCATAAGGTCAAGGGCCGTGACGGTTGCCGGGTTCCGCTGCCATGGTCCGCCACGGCAGCAAACTTCGGTTTTGGTGGCATACCGTGGCTGCCCCAGCCGGAGTGGTTCAGCGAGTTCGCCGCCGACGCGCAGGCCGGGGTTACCGGGTCAACGCTGGAAATGTACCGTGCCGCGCTGAAGCTGCGGCGCGAGTTGCAGGCTGAAGAGTCACTTGAGTGGCTCAGCTCCCCCGAGTCGGAGGTGATTCACTACCGCCGCCCCAACGGCTGGGAGGTGATTACCAACTTTGCGGCGGTGCCCGCAGAGCTGCCATCCGGCGTCGACCTGTCCAAGGTAGTCCTCACCTCCGGCGAAGCAGCAACAGCGGGAGCAGTGGGAACAATCGCAGCTGAGACAACCCTCTGGCTCACCCCTTAATACCAACGCCGCACCACTTTACGGCGGTTTTTTGCACACGCCGCATCACCTTCCGGCAGCTTTTCGCACACGCCGCATCACCTTCCGGCCTCCACACGCTTGTGGGGGCCGGCTGGCGTTCGTACCTGTGGATAACTTCTGCGGTGGAGCTCCGTTCTGGGCCACAATTAAGAGATGGAACCCAGCGACGCGTTCTCGCTCACTCAGGCGCCCTTCACGTATCGTGAAGCACTCGCCTCAGGTCTGACCCCGGACCAACTCAAGCGCGGCCAGCTCATCAATGTCAGCCATGGGATTTACCGTCCGGATGGCTGGGACTTTGATCTTCGGGATGCAGCCCGGGTACTTTCGGCAGCTTCGCCCGGGGCCTGGGTTTCGCATTCCACGGCCGCACGGCTTCACGAGCTTATTCTGCCTCCGTGGCTGGCAGATTCAGATGAGCTTCACCTCAGTAAGCCCCGCCAGCTCCCGCAGCTGCGCCGAAAAGGCATCGTCAGCCACAATGTGACAGCGCTGCGCGGCGAGATCGAATCCGTGGACGGGCTGGCGCTGAGCACTCGTTCGCGCACCTGGCTCGATCTGGCCCGCATGCTTCCATTGCCTGACCTCGTCTGCATGGGAGACCAACTCATTCGCCTACCTCGAGCCGAATTCGAGGGCCGCAGTAAACCCTATGCCACCCTCACATCCCTGCGCGAGATGGCGAGCCGACACCGCAATCTGCAAGGTATCGTGCGGGCCCGCGACGCCCTGGACATGATGCGCGTCGGAGCGGATTCTGCACCCGAAACCCTTTTGCGCCTGGCCATGGCCGACGCCGGTCTGCCGGAGCCAGAACTTCAGCTCACCTTGTGGGGTCGCGAGGGCGGGCCTTCTGCTGATGCCGGTTACCGTGCCCGGCGCATCGCTATGCAGTACGACGGCGCCCATCACTTTGGCGAGTTGCAGCGGTTTAGCGACAGGCGGAGGGACAAAGCCTTCGACGACGCGGGCTGGATCGTGCTGATCTTTACGCAGCAGGATTTGGCGGACTATTTTCAGGACGCGGTGATGCGCATTCGAAAAGCACTGAATCAGGCGTGGCGAGATCCTAAGCTGGCCTCTGGATTCGAGGGCTAGCGGTAGGAATGTTCCAACAACTTAAGACCAACAGGTTAAAAAGTTATGGGACGCTCCCCTGTGAGGGAGCGTCCCATAATTATTGCCCTAAAGTGGTGCGGCGTCGGCAGATAACCGCCGGAAAGTGATGCCGCGTCGGGACAGGGGGGGGTTAGATCTCGCCGCGGATGAAGGCTTCTACCTTTTCGTGGGCGATGTCGTCGGCGTACTGCTCCGGCGGGGACTTCATGAAGTAGCTGGAGGCAGACAGGATGGGTCCACCGATGCCGCGGTCCAAAGCGATCTTGGCTGCGCGGATGGCGTCGATGATGACACCGGCCGAGTTCGGGGAATCCCACACCTCAAGCTTGTATTCCAGCGAGACCGGGGCGTCACCGAAGTTGCGCCCTTCCAAACGGACAAAAGCCCACTTGCGGTCATCGAGCCAGGCCACGTAGTCGGACGGGCCAATGTGGACATCGTCTTCACCCAACACTGCCGAAGTGTTGGAGGTGACGGCCTGGGTCTTGGAGATCTTCTTGGATTCCAAGCGGTCGCGCTCAAGCATGTTCTTGAAGTCCATGTTGCCACCAACGTTGAGCTGGTAGGTGCGGTCCAAGACCACGCCTCGGTCTTCAAACAATTTGGCCATGACACGGTGCGTGATGGTGGCACCGATCTGGCTCTTGATGTCATCGCCCACGATCGGGACACCGGCAGCGGTGAACTTGTCGGCCCATTCCTTGGTGCCAGCGATGAAGACGGGCAGTGCGTTGACGAAGGCCACGCCAGCGTCGATGGCGCACTGGGCGTAGAACTTGGCGGCAGCATCGGAACCGACGGGCAGGTAGCAAACCATAACGTCAACCTTGGCTGCCTTCAGCTCGGCCACAACGTCCACAGCTTCAGCGTCTGATTCAACAATGGTCTCGCGGTAGTACTTGCCCAGACCGTCAAGAGTGGTTCCACGCAGAACCGGAACGCCCAGGTTGGGGACGTCGGCAAGCTTGATGGTGTTGTTCTCGCTGGCACCAATGGCGTCAGAGAGATCCAGACCGACCTTTTTGCTGTCAACGTCAAACGCGGCCACAAACTGCACGTCATTGACGTGGTACTGGCCGAACTCAACGTGCATCAGGCCCGGAACCTTAACACTGGCATCAGCGTTCTGGTAGTACTGCACGCCTTGGACCAAGGATGAGGCACAGTTGCCTACACCGACAATGGCCACCCGAATAGGATGATTGGACACGGAACTCCTTCATAAAACTCACACGGATCCGACGCACACTCTGCGGTGATGGGTCGACGCACGACTTCACGGTTGACATAAAGACACGACGCACGGCTACTTGGCCGGATCTGACGCCCCTACGGCGCCCTTAACCATTCTAGTCAACTCCTGTTGCCCCGATTTTGTTCCCTCGGGGCAACAATGTCTCGTTATTTTGTCACAAACGCTTGCTTTCCTGAGAGAAAGCGTGCCTGATCCTACTTTTGTGCCCACCTGTTGATGGAAGATTCGACGGCGAACTCGTCTATCGCGATCAGCTCGGCTTCGCTGAACTCAAGGTTGTTGATGGCGGCGACGTTGTTCTCCAGCTGGGTGACGCTGGAGGCACCCACCAGAGCAGAGGTCACCGGGGTGCCCTTGATTTGCTCGCGCAGAATCCAGGCGATGGCCATCTGTGCCAGCGACTGTTCACGTCCGGCAGCAATATCGTTGAGCCCGCGAACCCGAGCCATTTTCTCTTCCGTCAGATCATTCTCAGACAGGAAGTGCTCCTTGGCTGCACGCGAATCTGCCGGCACACCCTTCAAGTAACGGTCCGTCAGCACACCCTGCGCAAGGGGCGAGAAGGCAATGGAACCGGCACCAACGGCGTCGAGCGCTTCATAAAGGTTCGGTTCCCCGTCCTCCGTCCAGCGGTTGAGCATGGAGTAAGAGGGCTGGTGGATGAGCAACGGGGTGCCCATTTCCTTCAGGATCCGGGCAGCTTCCAGCGTCTGGGCTGGCGTGTAGGAGGAGATGCCCGCGTACAGGGCCTTGCCGGAGCGGACCGCATAATCCAGGGCACCCATGGTTTCTTCCATGGGGGTTTCCGGGTCGGGCCGGTGGCTGTAGAAGATGTCTACATAGTCCAGACCCATGCGTGTCAGCGAGCTGTCTAGGCTGCCCAGCAGGGACTTGCGTGAGCCCCATTCGCCGTACGGGCCAGGCCACATGGCGTAGCCGGCCTTGGTGGAGATGATCAGTTCGTTGCGGTGTGCGGCAAAGTCATCCTTGAAGTGGCGGCCAAAGTTGGTCTCGGCACTTCCTGCTGGCGGGCCGTAGTTGTTGGCCAGGTCAAAGTGCGTCACGCCCAGATCGAAGGCGCGGCGCAGAATATCGCGCTGCACCTCGAAGGGCTTGTCATCACCAAAGTTGTGCCACAAACCCAAGGAGATAGCGGGCAGCTTCAGTCCGCTGCGGCCAACTCGGCGGTAGGGCATGGTTTCATAGCGGTTCTCCGCGGCGTGAAAGGTCATGCCTTCCATCTTGCCACGGCTCAGCTGTGATCTGTGTCTAGTCCTGGTCCGGGGCGCGCAGTACCAGTACCGAATGGGCGGCCATACCCACCACGGCCCCGGCTGCAAACTCGGCGGCTGTCACTCCATTGGTATGGATTTCCACCACCCAGCGCGAGGCGTAGTCCTGCCCCGGGAGCGTGAAATCCACGGGCGCTTCGCCGCCGTTGAACAGCATCAAGAAGCAATCATCCACCACTGGCTGCCCTTTTGTATCGCAGTCCGGGATGCCCCCACCGTTGAGGAACACCCCAATGCTGCGCCCAAATCCGCTGTCCCAATCGGCAGGGGCCATGGCCGCGGCGTCGGGCCGCAGCCACACGATGTCCGGCAGTGCGCCGTCGTCCCCGCGTTCCACAGGCCGTCCGTCAAAGAACCTCCGACGCCGGAACACGGGGTGTGCTTTTCGCAACCGACCCAGCTGGGAGACAAAGTCGATGAGCGCGGAATCGGCCTGCTCCCAATCAATCCAGGTGAGGGCCGAATCTTGGGCGTAGGCGTTGTTGTTGCCTTGTTGGCTGCGTCCCAGTTCATCGCCGTGCAGCAGCATCGGCACTCCCTGGGATAGCAGGAGGGTGGCGAGGAAGTTGCGCTGACCGCGCGCACGGAGCTTGAGCACAGCGGGATCATCGGTGGGCCCCTCCACCCCGTGATTCCACGAGCGATTATGGGATTCGCCGTCGCGATTGTCTTCCCCATTGGCCTCATTGTGTTTGTCGTTGTAGCTCACCAGGTCCGCCAGCGTGAAGCCATCGTGGGCTGTGACGAAGTTGATCGAGGCCACGGGGCGCCGCCCGGAATGCCCATACAGATCCGATGACCCCGTCAGGCGCGAAGCAAACTCCCCCAGCGTTGATGGCTCGCCGCGCCAAAAATCGCGGACAGTGTCGCGGAACTTGCCGTTCCATTCCGTCCACTGCGGCGGGAAGTTGCCCACCTGGTAGCCGCCGGGCCCCAAATCCCATGGCTCGGCAATGAGCTTGACTCCGGACACGATGGGATCCTGCTGGACCATATCGAAGAAGGAGGAGAGCCTGTCGACGTCGTAAAACTCCCGGGCCAGCGTGGCTGCCAGATCGAAGCGGAACCCGTCCACATGCATCTCGCTCACCCAGTAGCGCAGCGAGTCCATGATCAGTTGGAGGGAATGCGGTGACCTGACGTTGAGCGAATTTCCCGTGCCCGTATAGTCCAGATATTGTTCCTTGTTCTCCTCCTGCAGCCGGTAGTACGCGGCGTTGTCGATGCCCCGAAAGGACAGTGTGGGGCCCAGATGATTCCCCTCGGCAGTGTGGTTATAGACAACATCGAGGATGACTTCCAGCCCGTTGCGGTGCAGTTCCTTGACCATGGTTTTGAACTCCACCACGGTGTCGCACGGGTCTTTCGCGGAGCTGTACTCATTGTGCGGGGCGAAAAAACCAATGGTGTTGTAGCCCCAATAATTGCGCAGGCCCTGCTCGAGTAGCCGCTCATCCTGAACAAACTGGTGCACCGGCATCAGTTCGACGGCGGTCACGCCCAACTTTTTGAGGTGGGCCACTACGGCCGGGTGGGCCACTGCGGCGTAACTGCCACGCAACTCCTCTGGGACGTCCAGGTGCAGCTGGGTCAACCCCTTGACGTGGGCTTCGTAAATAACGCTTTCGTGGTACGGGATATCCGGGCTTTGATCGGGTGTGCCGTCGGGGTTGTTCCAGTCGAAGGCGTCGTCCACCACCACGCTTCGGTACGTGTGGGCGGCCGAATCCTCATCGTTGCGGAGCGCCGGCTCGCCCAATTGGTAGGCAAAGAGCGCCTGGCCCCACTCCACGGCACCCTCAACCCCCTTGGCATAGGGATCCAGTAACAGTTTGGCGGCGTTAAAGCGCAACCCATTGCCCGGGTCCCATGGCCCGTCAACCCTGAACCCGTAGCGCTGTCCATGCCGCACCGCCGGTACGTAACCGTGCCAAACGTAGCCGTCCACTTCGGTCAGTGGCAGCTGAGTTTCCGTTCCCTCTGCATCAAAGAGGCACAGGGTCACAGCGGTGGCGCCTTCGCTGAACAAGGCAAAGTTGGTACCGTCCCGATCCACTCGGGCTCCCAGCGGATGGTCTTTACCCGGCCACATATCCATGAACTTCCCCTAGAAAAGTGCGCTACTGCTGCGGTTTTATTTGGCACAGTTGTGCCCAAACGTGTGGGATGCGGCCCGCCAGCTGCCCGGCGTTTAGGGGAGCGTCGCGGTCTTCCTGGGAAAGCTCGCCGTGCAGCGCAGCTGCGAGCGCCGCGGTGCGCGCAAGATCGTGGGGCGTCAGGCCAGTGCCAACTTGACTGCCTGATGCCTCTTCGCGAGCCTCGTGGTGAGCCCGGGCCTGAGCCTCGTGGTGAGCCGGGGCCTGAGCCGCAGTCATGGCCAGCAGGGCAACGAGAATCCCGGCCAGGGTGTCCCCACTCCCGGCAGTGGCCAGACGTGGGGTGCCATTGGCCTGGGTGAATACCGTGCCGTCGGGTGCGGCCACCACGGTGGTGGCCCCCTTCAGCAGGACCACGGCCCCCAGTAGCTGTGCGGCCGCGCGAGCCGCAGCAAGTGGTTCTGCCTCAATTCTTGCCCGGTCCAACGCACTTCCGGCACGGGCCATGATGGCTGCAAGCTCACCTGCGTGCGGGGTAAGAATCAGATGAGCGTTTTTCTGCCCCTGCGCCGGGACAACAAGCTCCAGCGCGCCAGCGTCAACCACAGTGGGCAGCCCCGAGGCTATGGCGTCAGCAGCCCGATCTCGTTGGGCGCCATCACCGTCGATCCCCGACCCCACGAGCCAAGCCTGCACATGCAATTCCCGGGGTGATTCCTCGGAGCAGACCACCTCGGGATTGCGCACATGGATGGCAGCGGCCACGGATGCTGGGCCAAGGTACCGAACCATGCCGGGTCCACACGCCGATGCCGCCGCAACCGCCAGCAGCCCAGCACCTGGATATTGCCGCGACCCTGCCACGACTCCCGCCACGCCCCTCGTGTATTTGTGGTCGGCGGCCGCAGGGCGAGGTAGCTGGGCCGCTAGATCGGCGGCCTCGAGCCGAAACAAAGCGGCTTCCCCAAGGAAGCTGGAAATCCCTATGTCCACGAGCTCTACGGTGCCGCAAAATTGTTCTCCCGGCGCGGCGAGCAGCCCGCTTTTGTGGGCACCGAAGGTGATGGTCGTATCGGCGCGCAACACAGGCCCGCGGACGGCTCCCGTGGTGGCGTCAACGCCGCTGGGCAGATCACAGGCCACCACGGCGGGCCGGACACTGCCTGTCAGATCCTGCAGCCGGGCCACCAACTCGGCGCCAGCACCGCGCAGACCACCGCGCCCGCCAGTGCCCAGAAGCCCGTCAAGCACGACGTCGGCCCGTACGGCTTCATCCCATAGCGCCAGTTGCGCTGTGTCTTCTTCAGTAACGCAACGCCCACCAGCGCGCCTAAAAGCAGCCAGCGCCTCCGGGTGCGTCCGTGCGCCGGTGAGTACCGCCGTCGTGCGTGCACCGCGGGTTGCCAAAGCGGCGCCGGCATAGAGCGCATCGCCGCCATTATTTCCCGATCCAGCCAGCACCAGCACGCGCGCCCCGTACAGGCTGCGCCCGCGAGCCCGCAAGATCTTCACCACGCCCAGTGTCAGCCCGTGCGCTGCCCGGCGCATGAGCTCCGGTCCGTGCCCGGCAGCCAGCAGCGGCTGTTCGGCGGCACGAATCGCGGCGGTGGTGTGGGCGCTGATCATGTCAGCTTTCGGCAATCACCATGGCAGTGGAAATGCCGCCGTCGTGGCTCATCGACAAGTGCCAGTGCTTGATGCCCTTGGACTTCGCCACTGCTGCCACGGTGCCCTTCACATTGATGGTGGGCCCGTGCTCATCCAGCCCAATCCAGCAATCCTGCCAGTTCATGCCAGCAGGGGCACCAAGCGCCTTGGCCACGGACTCCTTCGCGGCGAACCGTGCAGCGAGCGAGCGCGTATTCAGACCACGTTCGGCCGGCACGAAGAGGCGTTCACGGAGCCCCGGCGTACGCTCCAACTGGCGGCCAAAACGTTCAATGTCAACAACATCTACACCAATGCCAATAATCATGGCTCCACCCTATCCCCCACATGCTGACTCACCGGTTTACCGGCTTCCTAGGCGCCGCGGCTCGAACCGCTACTCGACGGTGACAGACTTGGCCAGGTTGCGCGGCTGATCTACGTCGTAGCCCTTGGCCGTGGCAAGCTCCAATGCAAATATCTGCAGCGGAACCGTGGCCAAAAGGGGCGCCAACAAGGTGCTCGTCTCGGGAATGTAGAACACATGCTCGGCGTGATCTTGTACGGAGAGGTCACCTTCCTCGGCAATGACAATGGTCATGGCGCCGCGAGCACGGACTTCTTGGATATTGGAGACCACCTTGGCGTGCAGGGAATCGCGACCACGTGGCGAGGGAACCACCACAATAACGGCCTGGCCGTCTTCAATCAGCGCGATGGGACCATGCTTGAGTTCACCTGCGGCAAAGCCTTCGGCGTGAATGTAGGCCAGCTCTTTGAGCTTCAAGGCCCCTTCCATGGCGACCGGGTACCCTACGTGACGCCCCAAGAAGAGCACGGTACGGGTGTCAGCCATGCTGCGGGCAAGAGTCTTGATTTGCTCAGCGTTGGCCAGCACATCGGCAATCTTGGCCGGGGTTTTGGCGAGTTCCGCCAGAATGTCCTTGATCTGACCCTGGAACAGGTTTCCGCGCAACTGTGCCAAATACAGGCCCAGCAGGTAAGTAGCAGTGATCTGAGCCAGGAACGCCTTAGTGGAGGCCACGGCAATTTCCGGGCCCGCATGCGTGTACAGCACGGCATCGGATTCGCGAGGAATCGTGGAGCCATTGGTATTGCAGATCGACACCGTCACCGCGCCCTGCTCCTTCGCATAGCGAACAGCCATCAGGGTATCCATGGTTTCCCCGGACTGCGAGATGGAGACGATCAAGGTGCGTTCATCCACAATGGGATCCCGGTACCTGAACTCGTGGGACAGTTCCACCTCGGTGGGGATCCTGCACCAGTGTTCAATGGCGTACCGGGCAACTTGTCCTGCATAGGCGGAGGTGCCGCAGGCCAACACAATAATCCGGTTGATGGATTTCAGAACCGAGGGATCAACGCGCAACTCATCCAAGGTCAGCACGCCTTCGCCGTCGGTGCGGCCCAGCAAGGTCTGCGCCACGGCGTCGGGCTGGTCGTTGATTTCCTTTTCCATAAAGGAGGGGTAGCCGCCCTTTTCAGCGGCAGCGGCATCCCAGTCCACCAAGTATTCTTTGCCCTGTGCCGGAGCCCCCTGGAAGTCGGTGATTTCAACGGAGTTGGCGGTGATGGTGACGACCTGATCTTGACCCAGTTCCACGGCCCGGCGGGTGTAATCAATGAATCCGGAAACGTCTGAGCCCAGGAAGTTTTCACCCTCACCCAAGCCCACGACGAGAGGTGAGTTCCTGCGGGCGGCAACTACCACGCCCGGCTGAGCGGCGTGCGTGGCCACCAGAGTGAAGGCACCTTCGAGCTGCTGCACCACCTGGCGCATGGCCAAGGCGAGCCTGCCGCCATCGGCGGCAGCGCCAGCGTCTGCATCCGACGTTGAGGATTCCGAATCAGAGGCCGCCAACTCGGCATAGGCCTCGCCGAGCAACGTGGCCGCCACTTCGCTATCGGTCTCGGAGGCGAAGCTGTGGCCGCGGGCCAGCAGATCGGCCTTGAGTCGTGAATAGTTTTCAATGATGCCGTTGTGCACCACGGCCAACGTGCCGTCAGCCACAACATGGGGGTGGGCGTTGGCGTCGGTGGGGCCACCGTGCGTTGCCCACCGTGTGTGCCCGATCCCTGCGGATGCGGCGGGCAGCGGGTTCAGCTCCAGCTCATCGAGTAGCTTGACCAGCTTTCCACTCTTCTTACGCATAGCGATGCCATCCGCACCAGCCACAGCGATACCTGCCGAGTCATAGCCGCGGTATTCCAGCCGGCGCAGACCCTCCACAATCACTTCTAGGGCACGCTGGCCAGTCGATGAAGCACTACCTTGAGCCGGGGCGGTGCCGGCGTATCCCACAATTCCACACATGAAAAACAATCATAAACCCCACAGAATTCAAAGGACGTTCTACGTCTTCCCCTCTTCTTGCCATGAGACTCTGTCATAACTGGCACACTGTTATTTGGCTCTCGTTTCCCACCTCACCCCAAACAAGGCAGAATTGCAGATGTGACAGCGCAAAGAACCGAGCCAAACAACGGCGTCAGCGCCTCTCCTTTTGTGGAGCTGGACCGCCAGACGTGGTCTCGTCTTGCCAATAAGATTGAGCAACCCCTAGACGAATCCGATGTTCAGCGGCTCCGCGGGCTCGGTGACCAACTGAACATGCGTGAGATTCACGATGTCTACCTGCCGCTCTCCCGGCTCCTTAACCTTTACGTTGGCGCGGCCGGTCACCTGCACAGCGCCACCACCACTTTTCTGGGCGAGCGCGGCTCCCGCACCCCCTTCGTGATTGGTGTTGCCGGCTCCGTGGCTGTGGGCAAATCCACAACAGCGCGCGTCCTCAAGGAGATGCTGTGCCGCTGGCCAGACACTCCCAACGTGGAACTGGTCACCACTGACGGCTTCCTCTACCCCAACGCCGAGCTGGAACGCCGTGGCCTGATGGGACGCAAAGGCTTCCCGGAATCCTATGACCGCCGGGCCTTGCTCCGATTCGTCAGTGCGATTAAGAGCGGCGCCGAAGAGGTCCGAGCCCCCATGTACTCGCACCTCACCTACGACATCCTGCCGGACAAGGAAGTGGTGGTCCGCCGCCCCGACGTCCTCATTGTCGAGGGCCTGAACGTGCTCGCGGCCGCCCGTCCTCGCACCGATGGGCGCTCCGGCCTGGCCGTCAGTGATTTCTTCGATTTCTCCATCTACGTGGATGCCAAAACCAGTAACATTGAGCAGTGGTACATCGACCGCTTCCGATCCCTGCGCAGCGGCGCATTCGCGAATCCGGATTCCTATTTCCGCCGCTATGCAGACCTGTCCGACGTCGAGGCCACCGCCACAGCCTCGAAGATCTGGAAGAGCATCAACGAACCCAATTTGCTCCAGAATGTGCTGCCCACCCGCGGCCGCGCGCAGCTGGTGCTCACCAAGGACGCTGACCATTCCATCCGACGCATGTTGTTGAGGAAGGTCTAGTGCCCGTTGTGGGATTCCACCAGGCACGCCGCCCCCGACAGTCACCCGGCGCACGCCTGCGCCGCGAATTCTCGTGGCCGCGCCCCGGAGGCGTGCTGATCTCCTTTGTCGGCGCCGCCCTGGTCGTGGGCGGGGCACTGGGATTGGCGGATTCCCCCGGCCAAGCCGCTGCACCTGACCCAGCCATCTCAACAGTTCTACGCACGACGCCGGACGCCTCCTTGAAGCCTTCCCCACCTGCGCCACTGTCTACTCTCGTGACAACAGACACCCCGGCCCCCTTCTTGAGGTCCTCCCCGAGTGCATCCACGAGTGCGGTGCCGAAACTTTCGGTATCGGGCGGTTCTGCTGCACCTCTCACCCCTGTAGCCACGCCCCCGGCGCCTGCGATCAAGGGCGCTGCGGAAAGCTCGCCTGCCCACAAGCTCTTTACGTCAGGGGCATCTGTTCCGTCCGATCAATCCTTGTTGAACATTTTCAACCCCAACAGCCCGCTGGTGTTGGTGAACAAACACCATCCACTAGCTCCGGTGACGTATTCACCGTCGGACTTGGTAGTGCCAGCGGTACCTGTGGGCTCCGGTGAGCCCGGCCTGCTGCGTGCCGAAGCCGCTCAAGCTGCGGAGCGCATGTTCGCTGCGGCAGCAACGCAGGGCGTGCACCTGACGTTGCTGAGCAGCTACCGGTCTTATGACACGCAGATGGGCCTCTACAACAGCTACGTGGTCAATAAGGGCACGGCGGCCGCTGACACCACCTCAGCACGGCCCGGATTCTCCGAGCACCAAAGCGGCCTGGCCATTGACATCGGCGATGCTGGCGCCAGCACCGCCTGTGAGTTCCACTCCTGCTTCGCAGAGACAGCAGGGGCCCAGTGGGTCGCCGCACACGCCCAAGAACACGGCTTTGTGGTCCGCTACGTGCCCGGTTCCGAATCGACCACCGGGTATCTGGCCGAGCCGTGGCATCTTCGCTACGTGGGTGTGGCCGTCGCCGAGGACATGCTGGTTCGAGGCTTCCACAGCTACGAAGAATATCTGGGACTTCCCGGCGCTCCGGGCTACAAATAGCGGCACAAATACTTTTTTCCCCAAATACGCCCAGAATTCGCCCAGTTTCCCCAAGAGTGCGGTACCTTAAGTGCATGCTAAAGGGATTCAGAGATTTCATAATGAAGGGCAACGTCGTAGACCTTGCCGTCGCCGTCGTCATCGGTGCAGCTTTCGGGGCAGTCGTAAACTCCCTCGTCGAGAACATCCTGATGCCACTAATCGCAGCAATATTTGGTTCCGCCGACTTCGACAGTTTCGCACTACTGACCATCAACGGTGTTGACATCAAGTTCGGTGTCTTCCTCACCGTCTTGGTCAACTTCATCATTGTTGCAGCCGCCATCTACTTCATGGTCGTAGTCCCGATGAACCACATCATCGCCCGCCGCAACGCCAAGCTGGGCATCAAGGACGAAGAACCCGCGGTCGATCCTCAGATCGAGCTGCTGACCGAAATCCGCGACGCTCTCAAGTCCGCCCCGAGCAGCGGACAACACTAACCCACCAACCACGAAGGCGGCCACCCCAACCGGGATGGCCGCCTTTCTACATTTATGGGTGCTGCTAGAGCGAGAGCTCTGCCCGTACAACACTCACCAGATCGCCACAGATCCGTTCGGCCGTTTCAATGTCTCCGGCCTCAACCATCACACGTACCAGCGCCTCGGTTCCCGAGGGGCGCAGCAGCACTCGTCCGGTGTCGCCCAGTTCCGCTTCGGCCTTGGCCACGGCAGCATTGATGGCCGGAACAGAAGAGGCCCGGTTCTTGTCGACGTTCTTGACGTTGATCATGATCTGCGGCAGCTTGGTCATCACTTCGGCCAGTTCCTTCAAGGACTTACCTGTCTTGGCCACCTGGGCGGCAAGCTGCAGGCCCGTCAGCAGGCCGTCGCCAGTGGTGGCGTACTTGGAGAAAATCACGTGGCCGGACTGCTCACCACCCAGCGTGTAATCGCCGCGGCGCATCTCTTCAAGGACGTAGCGGTCACCCACCCCGGTTTCACGGATGGTGATGCCCGCGTTGCGCAAGGCAATTTTTAGGCCCAGGTTGCTCATGACCGTGGCCACCAGGACGTCGTCCTTTAGCTCGCCGGCAGCCTTCTGTGCCACCGCCAGCACGGCCATGATCTGGTCTCCGTCAATGATGTTGCCCTCATGGTCCACAGCCAGGCAGCGGTCGGCGTCGCCGTCGTGGGCGATGCCCAGGTCAGAGCCCGTGGCCAGGACTGTTTCCTGAAGCAGTTCCAGGTGGGTGGATCCCACGCCGTCGTTGATGTTCAGACCGTCGGGGTTGGCGCCGATGACGGTGACCTGTGCCCCGGCATCCGTAAACACCTGGGGGGAACATCCACTGGCCGCGCCATGCGCGCAGTCCAAGACAATCTTCAGCCCGTCCAACCGGTGCGGCAGCGTGCCGAGCAGGTGGAGCACGTAACGGTCCTCCGCATCTGAGAAGCGCTGGATGCGGCCCACGTCCACTCCCACAGGGCGGAAGGCGTCGCGCTGCAGCTGCGCCTCGATGGCGTCTTCCACATCGTCGGGGAGCTTAGTGCCGCCCCGGGCAAAGAACTTGATGCCGTTGTCCGGCGCCGGGTTGTGCGAGGCGGAGATCATCACGCCGAAGTCGGCGCCCAGATCCGCGATCAGGAAAGCGGCGGCGGGTGTGGGCAGTACACCGGCGTCATAAACATCGACGCCGGCACTGGCCAGCCCTGCCTCCACGGCAGCACCAATGAACTCACCACTGGCGCGTGGGTCGCGGGCAATCACGGCACGGGGCCGCTTGCCTTCGCTCATCTGGTCATGTCCCAGTACTACAGCTGCTGCTTGAGCGAGGGATAGAGCCAATTCAGCCGTCAGCAGGCCATTGGCCAAACCGCGGACACCGTCTGTTCCAAATAATCTTGACATCCTGTTCAGTCTAAATCATGAAACGGGAAAACCACTCCGCGGTCGCCATGCCCTCCGCCACACCTTCCTCCCCCCAGACGCTAGCGCAGCAATGGTGCCATTCAGCCAAGCGATATCGCATTCGACTGCATGCCCGCCCATGAGGGGCCCTAGCGCACCGACAATTCGCAAACAGGGATATGGGATAGCGTCCGTGAAAAAGAAGCCAGAGGTGGGATAGCGTCCGCGAAAAAGACGCCAGAGGTGGGATAGCGTCCGCAGTTTGCGCACAAAAAAGCCCCGCTCGAAACGAGCGGGGCTTTTTTGTAAGCGGCAATATTTAGCGCTTGGAGTACTGCGAAGCCTTACGAGCCTTCTTCAGACCAGCCTTCTTACGCTCGATGACGCGAGCGTCACGAGTCAGGAAGCCTGCCTTCTTGAGGATGGCGCGGTTGTTCTCAACGTCAATCTCGTTCAAGGAACGAGCAACACCGAGACGCAATGCACCGGCCTGGCCCGAGGGGCCACCACCGTGGATGCGTGCCCAAACATCGTAGGCACCATCCAGATCCAGGATGCGGAAGGGATCGTTTACTTCCTGCTGGTGCAGCTTGTTCGGGAAGTAGTTGGACAGCTCGCGGCCGTTCACAACCCACTTGCCGGTGCCGGGTACGACGCGAACGCGGGCAATTGCCTGCTTGCGACGGCCAACAGCTGCGCCTGAGACAGTCAGTGCCGGGCGTTCCTTCTTGGGTGCTGCATCAGATGCAGCTGAGCTTTCACTCGTGTAGCTAGTCAAAACTTCTTCCTCAGCCACAACGGCCTCGGTGTTCAGCTCTTCAGTATTCTGAGCCACGATTCTCCTTGATTAAGTAAATTTAGGTGGTGGCCAGGACTACTGGGCGACCTGGGTAATTTCGAAAGTCTGGGGCTGCTGCGCTGCATGGGGGTGCTCGGCGCCGCGGTAGACCTTCAGCTTGCTGATCTGAGCGTTGCCCAGCTTGGTCTTCGGGAGCATGCCGGCAACGGCCTTCTCCACTGCGCGAACCGGGTTCTTCTCCAGCAGTTCTGCATAGTTGACGCTTGACAGGCCGCCCGGGAAACCGGAGTGGCGGTAAGCACGCTTCTGTTCGAGCTTGGCGCCTGTCAGGGCAACCTTCTCGGCGTTGATGATGATGACGAAATCGCCCATGTCCATATGGGGAGCGAAGGTCGGCTTGTGCTTTCCACGCAGCAGTGTTGCGGTCTGGCTGGCAAGACGGCCCAAGACAACGTCATTGGCATCAATAATGTGCCACTGACGGGAGATATCGCCGGGCTTCGGGGTATACGTACGCACGGTTTTTGCCTTCGTTTCTTGTTCTTAGGTGGTGTCACAGATGGTTGACACCTGCTATCTATGCGTTTACCGGAACAGAGGTGAGGGCTCTAACACCAGTCATCCTTACACTTCCCGATGGCACCCGTTCAGTGGTAGTCCTGCAACCGGACCTGTAACGGGCGCGTGGTATCGAGATAGGACACGCACAACGACTATCCACGATACCTTTAATAGTGGCCCCGGGTCAAAGCGGGGTGCTGCTCAACGATTCTGGCACCCTTAGCCTCCTGGTGAGGGTTGCCCGATCGTGAAGTTCAAGATCGTCCGGGTAGCGCACTTCCTCAAAAATCAGTGGATGGGCGCTTGCTAGCACGGATTTTGCGTCCCTTACCCCGGCAAGCTGCCGCTCCCGCATCCAATGCGGCCCCTCGACGGCCCGGCCAACTCTCAACGCCGCACCCAGCAAAGCCCGCACCATATTGTGGCAAAACGCGTCAGCCTGAATGTTGAGCTTAATCACACCGTCAATGTTTCGTGTGAAATCGAAGCGCTGCAAGGTCCTGATCGTGGTGGAGCCCTCCCGCGGTTTAGCAAAGGCCTTGAAGTCACCTAGCCCCAACAGTTCAGCGGCGCCGGCATTCATCCGTTCCACATCAAGTTCATCGTTGAACCAGAGCGTCTGCGCCCGCTTCAGCGGGTCCCTCAGCGTGGCACCATCGGCAATCCGGTAACTGTAGCGCCGCCACAGGGCTGAGAAGCGGGCGTCGAAACCCTCCGGAGCCGCCTGCGTCTCGGTGACCATGACGGCACCGTTGAGATCACCTAGGACCCTCCCCAGCGCCCCGTTGATGCGCCGCTCCAAAGCCAGTGAAGGTGCGACGGCGTGTCCCCGGCCCATGGTGGCCCACTCCTCTTCCGTGAGGTCAACGTGGGCGACTTGACCGCGTGCGTGCACGCCGGCGTCTGTACGCCCAGCGACCGTAAGCCGAGCCGGACGGCGCAACATCATGGCCAGCGCCTCTTCCAGAACACCTTGGACGGTACGGCGCCCGGGCTGCACAGCCCACCCACTGAAGGGACCGCCGTCGTACGCGATATCCAGGCGGACACGCTGGAGACCTAGCTCTTTAGGGGAAGGATGGTGGGTTTGCATGCCCACAATTCTACCGTGGCACAAGACGGTCCCGGGCGCGCGAAAGGCCCGCCTCCCCAAGGGGTGACGGGCCTTTCAATAAAGCGAAAGCTTGTGGCTTAGGCCCTACTTGGTCTCTTCAGCAGCAGCTTCGTCAGCTACAACTTCGGTCTCGACAACTTCTTCGCTCGGTGCTTCTTCAACCGGGGCAGCCTTAGCGGCAGCAGCGGTAGCTTCCTGCACAACGGCCTGCTTAGCGCTGACCGGGTCCAGAACGAGCTCGATGACAGCCATGGGAGCGTTGTCGCCCTTACGGTTGCCGATCTTGGTGATGCGGGTGTAGCCGCCATCGCGGTTTTCTACAGCCTTGGCGATGTCGGTGAACAGCTCATGGACAATGCCCTTGTCGCTGATCAGGCCGAGAACGCGGCGGCGTGAAGACAAGTCTCCGCGCTTTGCGAAAGTTACCAGTCGCTCTGCGTAGGGGCTCAGGCGCTTGGCCTTGGTCAAGGTGGTGGTGATCCGCTTGTGCTCGAACAGAGCAGCGGACAGGTTCGCGAGCATCAGGCGCTCGTGAGCCGCTCCGCCTCCGAGGCGGGGACCCTTAGCGGGTGTAGGCATGGTGTTTCTCCTCAAGTGTCAGCCGAACCGTGGCGGATGTGTCAGACACATCCGCCCAGCCGACTAAAAAATTTGTTGTTCGAACTTTAGAGTTCGTCGTCGCCGAAAGCGTCGTCGTTCTCATCAAGGGCTGCGGCACGGGCGGCCAGATCAAATCCTGGAGGGGAATCCTTCAGGGAGAGACCGAGCTCAACCAGCTTTGCCTTTACCTCGTCAATGGACTTCGCACCGAAGTTACGAATGTCCATCAGGTCAGCCTCGGAGCGAGCAACGAGTTCACCCACGGAGTGGATGCCCTCACGCTTGAGGCAGTTGTAGGAACGAACCGTCAGGTCCAGATCCTCGATCGGCAGGGCCATGTCTGCGGCAAGAGCGGCATCCGTCGGGGACGGGCCAATCTCAATACCTTCAGCGGCAGTGTTCAGCTCGCGAGCCAAACCGAACAGTTCAACCAGCGTGGTGCCGGCAGAGGCAATGGCATCTCGCGGGGAGATGGCCTGCTTGGTCTCTACATCAACAATCAGCTTGTCAAAGTCGGTGCGCTGTTCAACACGGGTAGCCTCCACGCGGAAGGTCACCTTCAGAACGGGTGAGTAGATGGAGTCAACCGGGATACGGCCAATTTCCTGATCTACGTTCTTGTTCTGAGCTGCTGAAACGTAGCCGCGACCGCGCTCGATGGTCAGTTCGAGTTCGAACTTACCCTTCGAGTTCAGCGTGGCAATGTGCATGTCAGGGTTGTGGAATTCCACACCGGCCGGAGGAGCGATGTCGGCAGCCGTAACAACGCCAGGACCCTGCTTGCGCAGGTAGGCGACGACGGGCTCGTCATGCTCCGAAGACACGGAGAGGCCCTTGATGTTCAGGATGATCTCAGTGACATCTTCCTTAACACCGGGAACCGTGGTGAACTCATGCAGTACGCCATCGAGGCGGATGCTGGTGACAGCAGCGCCAGGGATGGAGGACAGCAGAGTCCGACGCAGTGAATTTCCCAGGGTGTAACCGAAGCCTGGCTCCAGCGGTTCAATAATGAACCGTGAGCGATTCTCGGAAACTACTTCTTCAGATAGGGTGGGGCGCTGTGCAATGAGCACTGGGTTTTCCTTTCAGCGAGCATCCGCTATATGACGCAACACAGGTAGTGGAAATGGCGGCTGACGAGACTTAACGGCGGCGGAGTTGGCCTCCACCTAGGTGAAGGCCAACTCTGTTGCTCTAATTCTCGTTAGACGCGACGGCGCTTGGGCGGACGGCAGCCGTTGTGAGCGCTGGGAGTGACATCCGAGATGGAGCCAACTTCGAGGCCAGCAGCCTGCAACGAACGGATAGCCGTTTCGCGGCCCGAGCCCGGACCCTTTACGAAAACGTCAACCTTGCGAAGGCCATGCTCCTGTGCGCGCTTGGCAGCTGCTTCAGCAGCCATCTGTGCAGCGTACGGAGTTGACTTACGCGAGCCCTTGAAACCAACTTCACCGGCAGAAGCCCATGAAATGACAGCACCGTTCGGATCCGTGATGGAAACGATGGTGTTGTTAAAGGTGCTCTTGATGTGCGCCTGGCCCAGCGCAATATTCTTTTTATCCTTGCGACGCGGCTTACGAACCGCGCCCCGAGTCTTTGGGGGCATTTTATTCTCCTACTAAAGTTTAATGAGGGGACGGCATAGGCTAAAGCCCACGCTTGCCAACATCTGAAACAGCTGCCTCAGGCAACTCTTCAAGCTGGCGAGCGGGATTTACCTGCCGGCCTTCTTCTTGCCAGCGACGGTACGCTTCGGACCCTTGCGGGTACGTGCGTTGGTCTTTGTGCGCTGACCGTGCACGGGCATGCCACGACGGTGGCGGATACCCTGGTAGCTGCCGATTTCAACCTTGCGGCGGATATCAGCTGCTACTTCGCGGCGAAGGTCACCCTCAACCTTGTAGTTACCCTCGATGTTGTCACGCAACTGAACGAGTTCAGCGTCAGAAAGGTCCTTGACACGGACGTCCGGGGAAATACCCGTTTCGGCCAGGACATTCTTCGCACGGGTCTTGCCCACGCCGTAGATGTATGTAAGCGCTACTTCCAGCCGCTTTTCGCGGGGAAGGTCTACGCCAGCGAGACGTGCCATATTTGGCTGCTCCTATGTGTAAACCGGAGGTCGTAGACAGTACACCCGCACATTTTGTGAATGCGGCCCTGGCCTCCGACCAGGGGTCCGTTGGCACGGTTGCGGATTGCTCCGCCTTCGTCCAACTTGTGCTGCCTTATTAATTTACTTGCGTGAGCAAAAGCCCGGGGTTTCTCTAGAAGAAGAGAAATTAGCCCTGGCGCTGCTTGTGGCGCGGGTTCTCGCAGATCACCATGACTCGACCGTTACGGCGAATCACCTTGCACTTATCGCAGATCTGCTTGACGCTCGGCTTGACCTTCATGGCATTCCTTTGCGTGATTGCAGTTGTGGTTATTTGTAGCGGTAGACGATACGACCCCGTGTAAGGTCGTACGGGCTCAGCTCCACCACAACTCGGTCCTCAGGAAGGATACGAATGTAGTGCTGGCGCATTTTTCCTGAGATATGGGCAAGAACGATGTGCTTGTTCGTCAGCTCAACACGAAACATCGCGTTGGGCAGCGCTTCCGTCACAACGCCCTCGATCTCAATGACCCCGTCTTTCTTGGCCATATCCTCCGCTAACTTTGTTGCGCCGTCTTAGAAAGCTCCTGTGGGAGCCGTTTCAGTCCGGCGTTCGATTTGCTACTGATTATTGTTCGCCCGTGAGCGCCACAAATGGGCAGGCACAGACAACCAACAACCTACTCTAGTGCAAATAGTCAAATAAGTTAAATTGAGCCCTGTGGCATCTCCTCCGGGAACGGTCGCAGTATGCCTGCAGGGGTTTGCACTTCTTCGGCACAGGCCACACCGTCCAGAATAGCCAGCCGCACCGCCTCTGCCGCAGCAGATTGCAGCTCGATCAGGGCACCCACCGGTAGCTTTGGGTTGACCATGAGAGATTCCGCACATGTGGCGAGGGTAAAGATGGTGTCTCCATCGGCGAGAGTGTGCACCGGGTTCAGCGCCCGGGCCATTCCGGCATGCGCGGCGGTGGCAGTCCGCTGGGCTTGGGCCACCGTAAGGGTGGCATTCGTGGCAACCACAACCAGAGTAGTGTTCAGCCCTTCACCAGCCGGGACAGTTGCTACTCCAGGCCGCCACGGAACACCCGCCGCATTAACCACCGCCAGCGCACCGACCAGAATGTGCGAATTCTCCCCCGTAAGCCGCACCGAGGCAGTTCCCAGGCCGCCCTTAAACTGTCCCGCGCCAAGGGCTGCTCCGGTGCCGGCACCCACATTTCCACGGACGACGTCGGCCCCTTCCGGTGAGCCTGCGGCGTCAAGTGCCGCCTCATAGCCCATGTCCGGGGTGGGCCGGGCGGAAAAGTCACCGCCGCGACCAAGATCAAAAATGGCCGCAGCCGGAACAATCGGCACCACGCCTCCTGGCACAGGGAACCCCCGTCCATGCTCCTCGCACCACCGCTGCACTCCCCCGGCAGCCGTCAGCCCATAGGCGCTGCCCCCGGTCAGCGCTACCGCGTCTACAGTGGAGACCATGGTGGAAGGATCCAAGGCGTCGGTCTCGTGAGTTCCTGGACCGCCGCCGCGGACATCCACCGATCCAATGGTTCCCGGTGGTGGCAGCACCACACTCACTCCGGTGAGCCATCCGTCGGTGTGGCGGTGGGCCTGGCCCACCCGGATACCGGGTACGTCGGTGATGGAACCGTACGAGACCGGTTCGGTGTTGCCTTCTGTGTTTCCTTCAGATTTGCCGATGGGCATCAGCTGAACTCCTTTGTCGCTGGTGATGTGCTGCGCTAACGGGCTTGCCGAGCTAACTGCTTGCCGAACTAACTGTCTGCCTTGATTATCTACGGGGGCACTGACATTCACCACGAAGGTCCAGGGCTGACGAAAAATCAAGCTCCTCAGGAACGCAGATTGGCCCGCAGCACACGGCGAGAAATCCCGGTTTCGGGTTGTTTCTCGTGGTGTGCTGCGGGCCAGTCAGCCAGACCAGCTCAAACTGTGAGTCACATCAATCAGCCGGTCAAAGGGCGTAAAGCTCCAGAACCCTTAGAGGTAGGGCTTGACGTTTTCTTCGTAGGACTTGGTGATGGAGGCAGCGGCCGTGGCGAATGCTTCCGCGGGATCTGCCTGCTGGAGCATGATCTTCTCAATGGCGGTGGTGAGATCTTTGTCGCCATTGGGCACGAACACGCGGCCCCAGTCCTGGACGCGAGTGGTGGCCAACTGATCAACTGCGGTGCGGAACTGCGGCTTCTCCGCGTAAACGGCCTTCATGGTTTCGCCCTCCACAGCGGAGGTACGTACCGGCATGTAGCCGGTGTTAGAGGAGAAGTACGCCGTGTTCTCGGCGTTGGTCAGGAACTTCAAGAACATGCCAGCGGCCAGCTGCTGCTCAGGGGACTTTCCTGCCGGGATAGCCAACCCGGTACCGCCGGTGGGGCACGCAGCACCTTCGGCGCCCTCGGGCAGGAACCCGGTTCCGATCTCAAACTTGGCAGCGTCGATAATGCCGCTGAGGGATCCGGTGGAGCCAATGGTGCAACCAGTCAGGCCGGCACCGAAGTCGGCTACCTGGTCCTTGGCTGTGACGGCAGCGCTCTTGTCCTCGTACACAATCTTCTGCAGGTACTTGGCAGCTTCGAGGGCTTCCGGGGTATCCAGGGTCATGGTCCAGTCCTTGGAGTACGCACCACCTGCGCCCCAGAGCATATTGCAGAACCACCATGCGCTCCAGGAGCTCCCCTTACCCAGTCCTAGCGGTGTAATGGAGCTGACAGCGGCAATCTTGGGTGCCCACTCATCAAATTCTACCCAGGTCTTGGGTGCGCGGTCAGGCAATCCGGCCTTCTCCCACACCGACTTGTTGTAGTAGAACAGCGGGGTGGAACGGGCGTAGGGAATGGCCCAGTGATTCGCACCGAATTCGTAGTCGTTGTAGAGGGTGGTGTTGAAGTCCGCGGTATCCATTTCCAGGTGCTCGGCCAGCTGATCCAGCGGCAGGATCTGACCGTTGATCATGTAGCGGAACCACCATACGTCGCTGGCGATCACCAGGTCAGGAATGTTGCTGGAGCCCGATGAGGCCTGAAACTTCTGCGCCACTTCGTCGTAGTTGGCACCAGCGGTGACGAGGGTGACCTGAATGCCTGTCTCTTCCTTGAAGCGCTTGATGATTTCGGACTCGAGGTCCTTTGAGGTGCCGGGGTGGTTCGACCACCAGGTGATCTCCTTAGCGGCAGTGACGCCCTTCCAGTCGATGGCCTCGTCGGTGGCGGCGCCACCAGCTTGTCCGACGGCGGGTCCCCCACAGGCTGCCAGGGCTGCGGAACCACCCACGAGGGCGGCCAGTTGCAACAGCTGGCGACGGTTCAGGTTGGCAAAGGGTGAAACGTTCATGCTGTTCTCCTTGGATGATTTGCCGCTCTCGCAGGGCTGCGGAGGGCACGATGGTTGGATTACTTATGGATGTGGAAGATTTTGGGGCTTAGCCGGTGACGGCGCCGGAGGTGAGCCCGGTGACGATGCGCCGCTGAAGCAGGAAGAACACGATCAACACAGGGACGGTGATGAGTACGGTGCCGGCCATCAGCACACCCCAGTTGGTCACGCCGTCGTTGTTCTGCAAGAGGGTCAAGCCCACAGGCAGTGTCATCATCTCGGCCCTGTCCACCACGAGCAGCGGCCACAGGTACTCGTTCCATTCGGAGACGATCGAGACGAGGGCCACGGCGGCGATGGTCGGCGCGGAAATGGGTACAACGAACGTCCACAGCCGGCGCCAATGACTGGCCCCGTCCAGGGCTGCCGCTTCCAGGATGGAGATGGGCAGGGTCAGAAAGTGTTGGCGGAACAAGAAGGTGCCAAAGGCGCTGGCCAGACCCGGCAGGATCAGCCCCTGATAGGTGTTGATCCAGCCGAGATCCGAAACGAGTGTGTAGTTGGGGATGATCACAATTTGTTGCGGCACCAGAAGCGCGAACACCACCAACCCGAACACGAACTTCTTGAACGGGAATTCCAAGAACACCACCGCATAAGCCGTGGTGAGGCCTAGTGCGATCTTCAGCGTTGCTCCCACCACCGTGGTGATGAGGGAGTTGATGAAGAAGTTGCCAAAGGGCACAGCGTCCAAGGCAGCGATGTAGTTGGAGATTTCAAAACTGGCGGGCAGCCACTGGATGGGGACGGTGTAAATCTCATCGCGTTGCTTGAAACTAGCCAGCATCATCCAGACAAGGGGCAGGATCATGGCGGCAACAGCCACCGCCATCAGCACATAGCCTCCTACCCGAGGGCGCAAGGTGCTCCCACCGAATGGAACACCGGAGCTGTTGGGGTCAGAGCCCTTGACGCGGGAGTTCTTATGGGCGGAGCCGTTTGTAGCACTCGCCGCCACTTTGCCGGCGGGCCGGTCTTTCACATCAGGGCGCATCAGTAGTGAACCTTCTTTTGAACGAACAGCATCTGCACGGCTGTGATGATCAGGAGCACCACGAACAGTACGGTGGCGATCGCCGAGGAGTAACCAGCCCGGCCGGTAGCGAATCCCTCCCGGTAGATCTGATACATCATGGTGGTGGTGCCTTCTAGCGGTCCGCCCTGCGTCATCGCCTGAATGATGTCAAAGGACTGCAAGGAGCTCAGCAAAGTCGTGACGGACAGGAAGAAGGTGGTGGGCCCGAGCAACGGCAGCACCACATTTCTAAACGAAGCGAAGGCGCCCGCCCCATCAAGGTTGGCCGCTTCGATCAGGTCCCGCGGAACTGCTTGCAGTGCGGCCAAATAGATCAATGCCACATAGCCGACGTTCTTCCACAGGTAGACCACGATCAGCATGGGCAGCGCCCACGTCGGATCGTTGTACCAGTCCGGTGAGCTCAGGCCCATGACGCCCAGCATGGCCCCGAGGACACCAAAGTTGGGGTCGAACACAAAGAGCCACAGAAGTCCGACGGCGACTCCGGACAGGACGTAGGGCGCGACGACTACCGTTCGGGCCAGTCCCGTACCGCGAAGCTTGCGGTTGAGCAGGAGCGCCAGCGATAGGCCCAGCACCATGCCGCCACCAACGGTGGCCACCGTGAAGATCACCGTTACCCGAATGACGTTGGCGGTGGTCGGGTCACTGAACCAGCTCACATAGTTATCCAGCCCAATGAATCGGGCTGTCGCGGAGCCAATATTCCATTGCAGCAACGAGTACTGCAGAGATTGAATCAACGGTTTGTACGTGAAGATGATCAGCAGGGCAACATTGGGCCCCGCAAAGAGCAAGAACAGGAGCCATGATTTCCACGGGGTACGTGGTTTTCGCTGCGGTATTGTCTCGCTGTTCGCCGCGCCTGTGGGATGTGGATCTTTGGGGGTCCTACCGCTCGTCTTTGTGCCGTTGCGCTTTGCGCCGGTTTGCTTTGTGCCGGTGTGCGCAGTGGCTAGTTGTGCCACTGCTATCGATCCAACGCAGCGAATTGCAGTGCTTGCTGGAGCAGTTCCGGATCATCGGTACAGATCGCATCGGCACCCATTTCCATTAGTTTCCGGGCACGCGCTGGATCGTTGACAGTCCAGACCCACGCCAAGAGTCCAGCCTCGTGGATCGTGACAATGTCATCTTGGTCCAGGCCTCCCTCCCAAACGGAGAGCCCTTGTGCGCCTTGTTTGAGGGCGAAATCGATAGCTGTTGGCAAGCCACGTCCAGCGAACTGCTTCCCCGCATCAACCCCGGCGTCGGTGAGCGCGAGCTTGTCGAGGTTTCCTACACACAGCGGATAGATGGTGGCTTCCGGGAGGAGTCGGCGAAGTTCGGCCAGTGCGGCCCAGTCCGCGGACGAGGCAAACCAGTCCAGCCCAGGAATCAAATTGACAACTTGGACGACGGGCTCCACCGAATCCGCGTCCTTGAGTTCGATATTGACCCATAGTTTCCCTGCCGCCATCTCAAGCACTTGGGCGAGGGTAGGAACTGGCTGGCCGGCACCGGCATCGAGCAGTCCCAGTTCACGGGCGGTGAATTCGCTGATGCTCCCGGTGCCGTTGGTGGTGCGGTCGGCGGTGTCGTCGTGGATGACCACAGGGACATTGTCCGCAGACAGGTGAACATCGAGCTCTATGCCATCCACACCAAGTTCAATGGCACGGGCGAAGGCTGCTTGGGTGTTCTCAGGCAGGTGAGCTGATACGCCACGATGGGCAAAGATGCGCATGGAGTTGCTTTCCTCTTGGTGGTTCGCAAGGAGGACTGTGGCAGTTTTGCGCCAGTCCCTTGGGCTTCTTCGACCAAGGTACTGCGCACAAAGTCCCAATGCGTGGCCGCAAAGTGGACAGCAGGCAAATAGGGCTTAAATAGTTCAACCCCAGCTCCGGTAAAGACCGGTGCCGGGGTTGACTGTGCTACAGCGCGAGCGTTAGTCCAGTGAGACTAGTCCAGCGAGACCGGGGTCACGCCGTACGGCGCAAGCCGCTCCGCACCGCCGTCGTCCGCGGTAAGAACCCAGATACCCTTGGCATGCACAGCTACCGAGTGCTCCCAGTGCGCTGCACGGGCCTTGTCCGCGGTGACAACGGTCCAGTCGTCCTGGAGGGTGATGGTGTCCAGGCCGCCGCGGACCAGCATGGGCTCAATCGCCAAGCACATGCCGGGCTTGAGCTTGGGGCCGCGGTGTTTGGAGGCGTAGTTCAGCACATCCGGGGCCATGTGCATAGCCGTTCCGATGCCGTGACCTACATAGTCTTCCAAGATGCCCAGTTCTTTGCCCGGCTGAGAGGTGACGTAGTCATCGATGGCATCACCAATATCACCGACGTACTTCGCCGAGGCCATGGCAGCGATGCCGGCCCACATGCACTCTTCGGTGATGTCGCTGAGCCGGCGGTCCGCAGGATCTTCTGCGGAAGGGCCACCAACAATGGCGCTGCGTGCCGAGTCTGAATGCCAGCCTTCCACGATGGCGCCACCGTCGATGGAGATCAGATCTCCAGCCTCCAGTACGCGTGAGCCGGGAATCCCATGCACCACTTCCTCGTTGACAGAAGTGCAGATGGTGGCGGGGAAATCGTGGTATCCCAAGAAGTTTGACTTGGCCCCGGCCTTCTTGAGTTCCGCTGCGAAGATGGCATCCAGTTCGCCCGTGGTGACACCAGGTGCAACGGCTGCAATGGTGGTCCTCAGTGCTGCATCGAGGATCAGCCCACTACGACGCATGATGCGCATCTGATCGATGGTCTTGTATTCAATTCTTTGCTGGCCAAACGCCATGAAAGAATCCTTTCCCTTTGAAAAAGATTGAGGGCTCCTCCCCATAGTGCGGGAAGGAACCCTCCTTCACAACCACATGCCTGAAGGCACCGGTTGATACTGCAGTGGCGGTGCTAGGCTGCCTCGCCCTTAAATTTCTTGATGGCTTCCATGACACGTGAGGTCACGTCATCCATCTCGCCCAAACCGTCGACCTTGGCCAAAATGCCGCGCTCCGCATAGCGGGACACTACAACCTCAGTCTGCTCGCGGTAGAGATCCAGACGGTGGCGAATGACAGCTTCAGTGTCATCGCTGCGGCCTGTCTCCAGCGCACGGCCCAACAGGCGCTTGACGAGTTCTTCGTCATCGGCTGTCAATTGCACAACTACGTCCAAGCTGGCATCGGCCGCGGCCAGAATGTCATCCAACTCATCCACCTGGGGTGATGTGCGCGGGTAGCCATCCAACAGGAAGCCCTCGGCAACATCACTCTGGGCGAGCCGATCACGAACCATCCGGTTTGTCACACTATCGGGCACAAAGTCACCGTTGTCCATGTACTTCTTGGCTTCCAAACCCAAGGGTGTTTCACCCTTGACGTTTGCCCGGAAGATGTCGCCCGTGGAGATCGCTACAATATTGAGCTCTCCACAGATTCGTTCCGCCTGAGTGCCTTTTCCTGACCCGGGAGGTCCAATAATCAGCATTCTTGTCATCGCAATAACCCTTCGTAGTGGCGCTGCTGGAGTTGCGCATCAATCTGCTTGACTGTCTCCAAACCAACACCCACCACAATGAGGATCGAGGTGCCGCCGAATGGGAAGTTCTGGTTTGCACCGACCATGACCAAGGCGATCAGCGGGATCAGAGCAACAATGCCCAGGTACATCGAGCCCGGGAGCGTGATGCGCGAAATTACGTATTGCAGGTAGTCCTGCGTGGGGCGGCCGGCACGGATGCCCGGGATGAAGCCGCCGTACTTCTTCATGTTGTCTGAGACTTCTTCAGGGTTGAAGGTAATGGCCACATAGAAATACGTGAAGCCAATAGTCAGCAGGAAGTAAATCATCATGTAGACCGGGTGGTCTCCACGCGTCAGATAGTTGTTAATCCACTCAACCCAACCGGGAACATCGGTGCTGTTCGCCGGAGTAGCGAACTGTGCGATCAAAGCTGGCAGGTAAAGCATCGAGGAAGCAAAGATAACCGGGATAACGCCGGCCATGTTGACCTTGATGGGAATGTAGGTGCTGGTTCCGCCCATGGTGCGACGGCCAACCATACGCTTGGCGTACTGCACGGGAATGCGGCGCTGGGACTGCTCAACAAACACAACCAGTGCAACAACCAAGAGACCCACTGCCATAACGGTAAGGAAGGTGCCCCAGCCCTGGGTCTTGAGGATGGCGCCCAAGGAGGTCGGGAACATTGCTGCAATGGCCACGAAGATCAACAAGGACATGCCGTTGCCGACACCCTTTTCAGTCACGAGCTCACCCATCCACATGATCAGGCCGGAACCGGCGGTCAAGGTGATGATGAGCAGCAAAATGGTGATCAGGTTGTCATTAGGGATCAACGCACCCGGGGTACCTGCGGCGCCACAGCCAGCAAAGAGCTGGCCTGAACGGGCAAGTGTCACCAAGGTAGTGGCGTTAAGCAGACCCAGTGCAATGGTCAAGTAACGCGTGTACTGCGTGAGCTGACCTTGGCCCTGGGCACCTTCAAGGTGCAGTTCCTGGAAACGGGGGATCACTACGCGGAGCAGCTGAACGATGATGCTCGCCGTGATGTAGGGCATGATTCCCAAAGCAAAAATGGAAACCTGAAGCAAGGCGCCGCCGCTGAACAAGTTCACGAGCTGGTAAATGCCCTGACTTGTGTCAGCCGCATTCACGCACTGTTGGACATTTCGGTAATCAATTCCAGGCGAGGGGATAAAAGCGCCCAAGCGGAAGATGGCAAGAATTCCCAGCGTGAACAACAACTTGCGTCGCAGATCAGGCGTGCGAAAGGCGCGGCCAAATGCGGTAAGCAAGCGTCCTCCTGATGTGTAGTGATGAAGTGGCTTCTCAAGTGAGGCCCAAGGATTGAGTCTAGTGGGTGATGCAGCTCGCAAAGGAACTGTTACGGATAACATTCTTGGCTGATCCAAGCATTCCGAAACTTCCGCATAAAACGAAAGACCCCTGGTGAGCGGAACATGAGCTCCGCCCACCAAGAGTCTAGTCGCTAGATGTGCGCATTTGTGAACTTTTTACAGTTCGGTGGTGGTGCCACCTGCAGCAGCGATCTTCTCGACGGCGCTGGTGGAGAATGCGTGGGCGGTGATATCTACCTTGACGGTGATATCGCCGGTGCCCAGCACCTTCACGGGCTGGTTCTTGCGAACTGCACCCTTTTCAACGAGTGTCTCGACGGTGACAACGCCACCTTCGGGGAAGAGCTCGTTCAGCTTGGCCAGGTTAACAACCTGGAACTCCACGCGGAACGGGTTCTTGAAGCCACGCAGCTTGGGCAGACGCATGTGCAGCGGCAGCTGGCCGCCGGCAAAGCCAGCCTTTACCTGGTAGCGAGCCTTGGTACCCTTGGTACCGCGGCCTGCGGTCTTACCCTTGGATCCTTCACCACGGCCAACACGGGTTTTAGCCGTCTTGGCACCCGGTGCGGGACGCAGGTGGTGAACCTTCAGTGCGTTCTGCTTTTCAACAGTCTCAGCAGTGTTCTTCTCAGCCACTTTACTTCGCCTCCTCAACCTTGATCAGGTGCGGAACCGTGTTGATCATGCCAACGGTCACTGCATCAGCGGTACGAACGACAACGTCGCCGATGTGCTTCAGGCCCAGTGAACGAAGGCAATCCTTCTGGTTCTGCTTGGCACCAATGATGCCCTTGATCTGAGTGATTTCCAGCTTCTTGTCAGAAGGCTGAATGTTCTTCGGTGTAGTCATTACAGACCCGCCTTTTGCATATTGCGCAACAGCACAGCCGGAGCAACTTCATCCAAAGGCAGGCCACGGCGAGCCGCAACAGCCTTGGGGTCTTCCAAGCCCTTCAAAGCCGCAACTGTTGCGTGAACAATGTTGATGGCGTTGGAGGAACCCAGTGACTTGGACAGTACATCGTGGATGCCAACGCATTCCAGGATGGCGCGAACCGGACCTCCGGCGATAACGCCGGTACCAGCTGCAGCCGGACGCAACATGACGACGCCGGCAGCGGCTTCACCCTGTACGCGGTGAGGAATGGTCTTGCCAACCATGGGAACGCGGAAGAAGGACTTCTTGGCTTCTTCAACACCCTTGGCGATAGCGGCAGGAACTTCCTTAGCCTTACCGTAGCCAACACCGATCATGCCGTTGCCGTCACCGACGATTACCAGAGCGGTGAAGCTGAAGCGACGACCACCCTTGACAACCTTGGCAACACGGTTGATGTTGACAACGCGCTCGATGAACTGGCTCTTCTCAGCCTCGCGTCCACCGTCGCGACCACGGCCACGGCCACCGTCGCGACCGCCTTCGCGGCCTCCACGTGCGCCGTCGCGACCGCCGCGGCCACGAGCGCCATCGGCGCCTGCAGCTGCTTCAGTCTTCGCGGCACCGTCAGCTGCAGTTGCTTCTGACACAGTGTTCTCCTTGTTAATGTTTTCGGTCACAGTGCCAGCCCGCCTTCACGTGCACCATCAGCAATAGCTGCGACACGGCCGTGGTAGCGGTTACCGCCACGGTCGAAGACAACAGCTTCAATGCCGGCAGCCTTGGCGCGCTCTGCAACGAGCTCACCAACACGCTTTGCCTTGGCGGTCTTGTCGCCGTCAAATGCGCGCATGTCTGCTTCCAGAGTCGATGCAGACACCAGGGTCAGGCCCTGGGTGTCGTCAATGACCTGAACGAATACGTGGCGAGCTGAACGGTTGACGACCAGACGCGGACGTACAGTGGTGCCGCTGATGCGCTTGCGCACACGCAGGTGGCGACGGCCGCGTGCTGCGGCCTTGGACTTTCCTCTTACGGATAGTGCCATGGTTACTTACCAGCCTTTCCGACCTTGCGGCGGATGATCTCGCCAGCGTAGCGAACGCCCTTACCCTTGTACGGGTCGGGCTTGCGCAGCTTACGGATGTTGGCAGCAACTTCGCCCACCTGCTGCTTGCTAATTCCTGACACGGAGAGCTTTGTGGGGCTCTCTACGGCCAGTGTGATGCCTTCCGGTGCCTCAATGATGACCGGGTGGCTGAAGCCCAGAGCGAACTCGAGGTCCTTGCCCTTGGCGACTACGCGGTAACCGGTACCAACAATTTCCAGCTTCTTCTCGTAGCCCGCGGTGACACCGATGATCAGGTTGTCAATGAGGGTGCGAGTCAAACCGTGGAGTGAGCGTGATTCGCGCTCATCGTTGGGGCGGCTAACGGTGATGATGTTTTCGTCAATTGCTGCCGTGATGGGGCTGGCAACGGTAAGTTCCAGCTGTCCCTTCGGGCCCTTGACGGAAACAAGGCTGTCTTCAATCTTGACCTCAACGCCGGCAGGCACAGAGATGGGGAGACGTCCAATACGTGACATAAGTTCTTTCCCTTCTCTCTCTACTACCAGACGTAGGCGAGGACTTCCCCACCCACGCCCTTCTTGGCAGCCTGGCGGTCGGTCAGCAGACCTGAAGACGTCGACAAAATAGCGACACCCAAACCACCCAAAACGCTGGGGAGGTTTGTGGACTTCGCGTATACGCGCAGTCCCGGCTTGGAGATACGGCGCAGGCCAGCGATTGAACGCTCACGTGCGGGGCCGTACTTCAAATCGATGGTGAGCTTCTTGCCAACCTCAGCGTCTTCAACCTTCCAGGCAGAGATGTAACCCTGTGCCTTGAGGATGTCGGCGATGTGGCCCTTAAGCTTGCTAAACGGCATGGTCACGGTGTCGTGGTGTGCCGAGTTTGCGTTGCGCAGACGCGTAAGCATGTCTGCGACAGGATCTGTCATTGTCATTTGGGCGCTTGCCCTTCCTCGTAACGGTTTCCTTCGCGTGGCACCAAGGCGTGAAAATCAGATTTCAGCACGTTGAACCCGCAGAACGGACCTGTTACGTAGATTATTTATCTTCGGATTTAAACGGGAAGCCGAGTGCCTTAAGCAAGGCACGGCCTTCGTCATCGGTCTTGGCTGTGGTCACGACAGTGATGTCCATACCGCGAGGGCGGTCAATGGAATCCTGGTCGATCTCGTGGAACATAACCTGCTCGGTCAGACCGAAGGTGTAGTTACCGTTGCCGTCAAACTGCTTGCCGCTGAGGCCGCGGAAGTCGCGGATACGGGGCAGAGCCAGCGTGACCAAGCGGTCCAGGAATTCCCACATACGATCTCCACGGAGAGTCGTGTGGCAACCAATCGGCATGCCTTCGCGCAGCTTGAACTGAGCGATCGACTTGCGTGCCTTGGAAACCTGGGGCTTCTGGCCGGTGATGGCGGTGAGGTCGCGGACAGCGTGGTCGATGAGCTTGGAGTCCTTAGCGGCATCTCCAACACCCATGTTGACAACTACCTTGACCAAGCGCGGAACCTGGTTAACGTTTGAGTACTTGAACTCCTCAACCAAACCAGCCTTGATTTCCGCTGCGTAGCGGGTCTTCAGGCGAGGTGTGATCTTGGGTGTGTTCTCTGCTACTGCGGCGCTCATGCCAGATCCTTCCCCGAGGTCTTGGCAACGCGGATGCGTACTTCACGCTTGCGGCCATCGCGCTCAACGATTTCGGTGCGGTAACCAACGCGAGTCGGCTTCTTCGTGGACGGGTCCACTACAGCAACGTTAGAGATGTGAATGGGTGCCTCGACGGTCTCGATGCCACCAGTGTTGGTGCCACGTTCGGTCTGACCGGCCTTGGTGTGCTTGGTGACACGGTTTACGCCTTCAACCAACACGCGGTTGGTTTCGGTGTAGACCTTCAGGACCTTGCCCTGCTTGCCACGGTCGCCGCCACGCTCAGCCTTGGCGCCTGTGATGACCTGAACCAGGTCACCCTTCTTGATCTTTGCCATGTGTTACAGCACCTCCGGAGCCAACGAGATGATCTTCATGAACTTCTTGTCACGAAGTTCACGGCCAACCGGGCCGAAGATACGGGTACCGCGGGGGTCCCCGTCAGTCTTGAGAATGACAGCTGCATTCTCATCGAACTTGATGTAGGAACCATCCGCACGGCGGCGTTCCTTCTTGGTACGAACGATGACAGCCTTGACGACGTCACCCTTCTTTACGTTACCGCCGGGGATTGCATCCTTGACGGTTGCGACAATGGTGTCGCCAATGCCTGCGTAGCGGCGCCCAGATCCACCGAGAACGCGGATGGTCAAGATTTCCTTGGCCCCCGTGTTGTCGGCGACCTTAAGCCGCGACTCCTGCTGAATCACTAGTATCTCCTGTTCGTCGCGCTGGTTCTTGAACACAAACTATCTGCGCACAAGCCTTGCGGAACGTATTGTTCGGGATGTCTCTTGACGTGCCTGGATTTTGCCAAAACACGCCTAAACACTTCATGCCAACTCCACTTTCCGTCCCGGTTTATTGCGTGAAAATTCACGCTCCGGATGGCAGTTTGTAGCGGCACGAGGTATTTACGAGGAAATTGCGCACCAACTGCCACTGCCGTAAACGGCGGCACAGAAAAGGCGCAGCAATAGATAATCCTAGCACGACGTCGTTACCACACCTTACGCTGTGCGCTAACCATGTGCGTTACCTCCCCCACACCGCGATTAGGATTCCTCAAGCCAAGCACGCCTCGTTGTCACCGATTTTGCCATCAACCCTTCTTGGATGTGGCTAGTTGGATGGGACTAGGCGAGACCGGCGCAGCGCTGGATGGGGCGGCCGCTATGTGGTTACGGTCTGGATTTGAAAACGTAGATGATGCGATGAAAATCGCGGATTTGTCGCGTCTTCTGCAGTTTCGAGCAGGTTCAGCGCATCATCTGCTGTTTCGAAGCAGAAGCCACTGACACGCCCGGGCTGGACACACATTCTGGCCGCTAACCCACCGCCGCCGCGCTTTGGACATCGTGGCTTAAACAACGTTGGGCCCGCTGCCACAAGTGGCAGCGGGCCCAACATTTTAGCAATCAACCACGCACAAGTGCGTGAGTTGGCTTACTTAGCCTTCTCTACGATCTCAACCAGGCGGAAACGCTTGGTTGCGGAGAGCGGGCGGGTCTCGCTGATGACGACGAGGTCGCCGATGCCGGCGCTGTTCTCTTCGTCGTGGGCCTTGACCTTCTTGTTGCGGCGAAGAACCTTACCGTAAAGAGCGTGCTTTACGCGGTCTTCAACCTCAACGACGATGGTCTTGTCCATCTTGTCGGAAACTACGTAACCGCGCATCTTCTTGCGCTCGTTACGAACGAGAGTCTCCGCGCCGTTTTCGGTGTTGTCTACAGAATCGCTCACTTGGCGTCCTCCTCTGTTGCTTCAGCCTTCTTGGAGGCCTTCTTGGCTTCCTTGTCAGCCTTCTTGGAGGCCTTCTCCACGGGTGCAGCGGCAACGACGTCCGGGCGAATGCCCAGCTCGCGCTCACGCAGCACTGTGTAGATGCGGGCGATGTCGCGCTTTACAACGCGCAAACGACCGTGGCTTTCCAGCTGGCCGGTGGCCGACTGGAAGCGCAGGTTGAACAGTTCTTCCTTTGCCTTGCGGAGTTCTTCAACAAGACGTGCATTGTCAAACCCGTCAAGCTGTGCAGGGGCAAGTTCCTTGGAACCAACTGACATCTCTACTCACCACCTTCGCGACGCACAATGCGTGCTTTCAACGGCAGCTTGTGGATTGCCAGGCGCAATGCCTCGCGTGCTACCTCTTCTGATACACCGGAGAGTTCAAAGAGAACACGGCCCGGCTTGACGTTTGCGATCCACCACTCGGGTGAACCCTTACCGGAACCCATGCGGGTTTCAGCAGGCTTCTTCGTCAAGGGACGGTCAGGGTAGATGTTGATCCACACCTTACCGCCACGCTTGATGTGACGGGTCATGGCAATACGAGCAGACTCAATCTGACGGTTGGTTACGTATGCCGGCGTGAGGGCCTGAATGCCCCACTCGCCGAACGAAACCGTGGTGCCGCCAGTAGCCTGACCCGAACGACCGGGGTGGTGCTGCTTACGATGCTTTACGCGACGTGGGATAAGCATTTACGCCTCTCCTCCTTCTACTGCCGGAGCCGCAACCTCTGCAGCTACAGGAGCCTCAACCGCGGCAGCTGCCTCGGTGCGCTCAGGACGGTCGTTACGACGACGGTCGCCACCGGCGCGGGGACCGCGGGCTCCGCGGTCATCGCCGTCACGACGCGGGCCACGGCCACGAGCAGGAGCAGCAGCTGCCTGAGCAGCCAGTTCCTTGGACGTGACATCGCCCTTGTAGATCCAGACCTTGACACCAATGCGGCCGAAAACGGTCTTGGCTTCGAAGAAGCCGTAATCGATGTTGGCACGCAGGGTGTGCAGGGGCACACGACCTTCGCGGTAGAACTCGGTGCGTGACATTTCAGCGCCACCCAAGCGACCAGCACAAGCGACACGGATGCCCTTGACGCTGCCGGTGCGCTGTGCGGACTGCATGGCCTTCTTCATCGCGCGGCGGAATGCCACACGTGAGGTCAGCTGCTCTGCGATGCCCTGGGCAACGAGCTGAGCATCAGCTTCCGGGTTCTTGACTTCCAAGATGTTCAGCTGAACCTGCTTGCCGGTGAGCTTTTCGAGCTCGCCGCGGATGCGGTCTGCTTCTGCTCCACGACGACCGATAACGATACCGGGGCGTGCGGTGTGGATATCCACACGTACACGGTCACGGGTGCGCTCGATCTCAACCTTGGAAATGCCGGCGCGGTCCATGCCCGTGGACATGAGTGCGCGAATCTGGATGTCTTCTTTTACGAAGTCCTTGTAACGCTGACCGGGCTTGTTGCTGTCCGCGAACCAATGTGAACGGTGGTCCGTGGTGATCCCGAGACGGAATCCGTGCGGGTTTACTTTCTGTCCCACTTAGCGAACCTCCTCTTTCTCGGGTGTAGCGACAACCACGGTGACGTGGCTGGTGCGCTTCTTGATCTGGAATGCACGGCCCTGTGCTCGCGGCTGGAACCGCTTCATGGTGGGGCCTTCATCAACGAAGATTTCGCTGATGTACAGATCATTTTCGTTGAACGCGATGCTGTCGCGATCCGCCAGAACGCGGGCGTTAGCCACTGCGGACTGGACTACCTTGAAGACCGGCTCCGAAGCTGCCTGGGGGGCAAACTTCAAAATCGCCAATGCCTCATTCGCCTGCTTGCCACGAATCAGGTTGACGACGCGCCGGGCCTTCATAGGCGTTACGCGCAGATGACGCGCACTTGCCTTGGCTTCCATTGCTATCTCTCTCTCGTCTTTGCCGTATTGACAAGCGCCTAGCGGCGCTTGCCCTTACGGTCGTCCTTGACATGGCCGCGGAATGTCCGCGTTGCGGCGAATTCGCCGAGCTTGTGCCCGACCATCGACTCAGTAACAAACACGGGGATGTGCTTGCGACCATCGTGCACGGCGATCGTGTGACCCAACATATCGGGGACGATCATCGAGCGGCGGGACCAGGTCTTAATTACGTTCTTGGTACCCTTTTCGTTCTCCCGAGCTACCTTTACAAAGAGGTGCTGGTCAACGAAGGGACCCTTCTTCAGGCTACGTGGCATGTCTCCAGGCTCCTATCGCTTGTTCTTGCCAGTACGGCGGCGACGAACAATCAGCTTGTCGCTCTCTTTGTTGGGACGGCGGGTACGGCCTTCGCGCTTACCGTTCGGGTTAACCGGGTGACGTCCACCGGAAGTCTTACCCTCACCACCACCATGTGGGTGATCAACCGGGTTCATGACAACACCGCGGACGGTCGGGCGTACGCCCTTCCAGCGCATACGGCCAGCCTTACCCCAGTTGATGTTGGACTGCTCAGCGTTACCAACTTCGCCGATGGTCGCGCGGCAGCGCGCATCAACGTTGCGGATTTCGCCGGAGGGCAGACGCAGCTGGGCGAACTTGCCTTCCTTGGCGACGAGCTGAACCGAGGCACCAGCTGAACGAGCCATCTTGGCACCGCCACCGGGACGCAGCTCCACAGCGTGGATAACAGTACCCACGGGGATGTTGCGCAACGGAAGGTTGTTGCCAGGCTTGATATCAGCTGCGGGACCGGCTTCTACGAAGTCGCCCTGCTTGAGCTTGTTCGGTGCGACGATGTAACGCTTGGTTCCATCAACGTAGTGCAGGAGGGCGATGCGTGCGGTGCGGTTGGGATCGTATTCGATCTCAGCTACGCGTGCGTTGACGCCATCCTTGTCGTGACGACGGAAGTCGATCAAGCGGTACTGGCGCTTGTGGCCACCACCCTTGTGACGAGTCGTGATGCGACCGGTGTTGTTACGGCCACCCTTTTTGGGCAGAGGACGGACCAGAGACTTCTCCGGCGTCGACCGCGTGATTTCTGTGAAGTCGGCAACGCTCGAGCCGCGACGGCCCGGGGTTGTCGGCTTGTATTTACGGATTCCCATAGTATATTTCCTCGTTAAAGTGGTCTCCGCTTATGAAAGCGGACCGCCGAAGATGTCGATCGTGCCCTCGCGGAGGGAGACAATTGCGCGCTTGGTGCTCTTGCGCTGTCCCCAACCGAACTTGGTGCGCTTACGCTTACCAACACGATTGATGGTGTTGATCGAGTCGACCTTGACGGAGAAGATTTTCTCCACGGCCAGCTTGATCTCGGTCTTGTTTGAGCGGGGGTCGACCAAGAAGGTGTACTTACCTTCGTCGATCAAGCCGTAGCTCTTTTCCGATACGACGGGTGCAAGCACTACGTCGCGCGGATCCTTGATGGTAACGGCGCTCACTTGCCGTCCTCCTTAATGGTCTGGGCAGCTTCGCCGCCGGCGGGAACAAAGCCAGCGGCCTTGGCGTCCTCAACCGTGGTGAACCAAACTTCAGCCTCAGTGGCGTCATACCAGCGTGAACCAGGCACGTGGTACTTCATGGAGTCCTTGTTGCCCTTGATGGTGCCTTCGGCGCCATCTACGGAATCCTCGGAAACCAAGTCTTCAACCAACAGCATGCTGGAAGCGAAAGCTTCTGACGCTGCGCGACCGGAGATGAATACCTCGTAAGCGGCCTGTGTGAAGACGATGTCATCGGAGACCAGAACGTCATAGGTGTTGAGCTGGTCAACGTAGATGACGTGCAGGTTGGTGATGTTACGTACGCTCAGTGCAGTGGCGTCGTTGGCGCGCTCGATGACAACGAGCAAGTTCTTGCGCGTTGTAACGGCGGCCAAAACAGCCTTTGCAGCCTTGGTGGACGGCGTGGTGCCGGAAACCAATTCAGCAACTACGTGGATACGGCCGTTGCGTGCACGGTCAGAGAGGGCGCCGCGCAGAGCAGCAGCCTTCATCTTCTTGGGTGTGCGCTGGCTGTAATCGCGAGGGGTCGGACCGTGGACAACGCCACCGCCGGTCATGTGAGGGGCGCGGATAGAACCCTGACGGGCGCGGCCGGTACCCTTCTGTGCGAACGGCTTACGACCTGCACCGGATACTTCGGCGCGGGTCTTGGTCTTGTGTGTACCCTGACGGGCAGCAGCAAGCTGAGCTACGACAACCTGGTGCAGCAAGGGCACGTTGGTCTGTACGTCGAAGATCTCTGCAGGCAGGTCAACTTTTACAGTAGCCATTTACTTATGCTCCCTTCACGGCGGTGCGTACGAGTACGACCGAGCCGCGGGCGCCGGGGACGGCACCCTTGATCAGCAGCAGCGACTTCTCGGCGTCAACACCGTGAACCGTGAGGTTCATGGTGGTTACGCGCTCGGCACCCATACGGCCTGCCATGCGCATACCCTTGAAAACGCGGCCAGGGGTGGACGCGCCACCGATGGAACCGGGCTTGCGGTGGTTCTTGTGTGCACCGTGCGAAGCCGGGGCGCCGTGGAAGCCGTGACGCTTCATGACACCGGCGAAGCCCTTACCCTTTGAAGTACCGACGACGTCGACCTTCTGGCCGGCTTCGAAGATCTCAACGGAGAGCTCCTGGCCGAGGGTGTAGGTGTCAGCGTCTGCAGTGCGCAGCTCGACGACGTGGCGGCGGGGGGTAACACCAGCCTTCTCGAAGTGACCAGCCAAAGGCTTGGTGACCTTGCGAGGATCGATCTGGCCGTAGCCGATCTGAACAGCGGTGTAGCCATCAACTTCTGCGTTGCGCAGCTGGGTGATGACATTGGAATCGGCCTGGACGACAGTTACAGGAACAAGCAAGTTGTTCTCGTCCCAGACCTGGGTCATGCCGAGCTTCGTGCCCAGGATGCCCTTAGTGTTTCGGGTCGCGGTCATAGTTTCTCAGCACCTCCCTACAGTTTGATTTCGATGTTCACGTCGGCCGGCAGGTCGAGACGCATGAGCGAATCAACTGCCTTGGGCGTGGGATCAATGATGTCGATTAGACGCTTGTGCGTGCGCATTTCAAAGTGCTCGCGGCTGTCCTTGTACTTGTGAGGCGAACGAATTACGCAGTAAATGTTCTTCTCTGTGGGCAGCGGCACGGGGCCTACTACCGTTGCGCCTGCGCGCGTGACCGTCTCAACGATCTTCCGAGCTGAAACATCAATAACCTCGTGGTCATATGACTTCAGCCGGATGCGGATTTTTTGTCCCGCCATGGCGTCGTGACTCTCTTTCCTGTAACGAAGCAACCTGTAGTAGCGATGCTGTTGACGTAAACGCTGTTTACTTTTCCGGTTCAATCTGTGGCACTCACAGCCACGCTCACAAATGAACTGAATCCGGATAAATCCGGGTTCCTCAATCCATCGAAGCTCCGCCCCCCGCGGTCGGGCGTGTCGCGAATAATTCACGCACGTACCCACACCGTCTATGTGGAGGGCTTGTCATGTTTGGGCTTTAGCTTGGACCCTGCGACGAGCATTATCTCGACCGGGACACGAAAAAGCACTTGAACAACTCAATAAGTATGCCGGATTCTGCTGCCAAACACCAATCGGGGGTTGAGTTAGCTCCACCACAACGGGCCCTGCGCGGCGCCCGATTCAGCTCCGCGCAGGGCACGTTTCAACTATCCGAGCCCATCCCGGTGAGGGATGTCACCATTATTAGTGCCCGTGGCTGTGTCTGCCCCCGGGTGAGGGCCGTTGCCTGGGTGAGCCTGCCCATACCCTCCGATCGGCGGAGCAGGAGGGGCCGGCGTCGTACTTTGAATGGCGTTTGGCATGGAACTTGGTCGCTTCCGGTTCAAACGCCAGATGGCAAAACCAATCAACGCCAGAGCCAAAATCGCCAGCATGAGGTAGGTGAATCCGCGCAAGTACCAGAGCACTGCCGTAGCCACACCCACAGCACCCCAAATCGTGAAGACGCGTTCATCCAGACTCAAGCCCACGGCAATCAAGGCGACAAAGACCAGCAGTATGACCAATTGTTGTACCGTCTCGCCGCTGAAAATGGTGAGGACGGCAGCAAAGCTAGCAAAGCCCGAGGCAACCATGAGCATATTTTTTCCGGCGATCGGCAACTGTCGCAGGTAACGGATAAGGGCCATAGTTCCCACCGCCATGGCACACCAGAGGACGCCCCAGAACGAGCCCAGATAGATATGGACCGAGCAGGCGATAAACCAAACGAGTGCGCTGGCAAGTACCGCGATATCGGCCAGCATCCACCGTGTGCGTGCTGGTGCCTCAAGACAGCTGAGCCCCGCCACGATAGTGAAGGCGCCGGCGCCATACAGGATGGTGTCGAGGTCGACCATACTCCAGATCGCAAAGATCAGGCCGCCGGCCAGGGCCACGGAGACCAGTACGCTGCGGAGGATCGTGGACCGCGCCGTCGCAAACATGAGCAGGAGACGGACCAGGTACAGAACACCCATGACAACAAGGAAACCGGTCAAGGCGGAGACACCTGGACGAGCCGTCAGCTCCAGTGTCTGGAACCGGACCAGCACGGCTGCTACAAAGACCAGCAGCGTACCGGGCAACGTCAAAGCTGCCTGTGCCATACGGTGGGCGCCAAGGATCAGCGCCACTCCGGCCACCAGCCACATGCTCGCAAAGATGCCTGAATCCGCGTCACCATCAACCACGCTCGCTGTCATCAGAAAGGCTGCTGTGGCGACCAGCCAGTACCAACGCATCTCCACGGTTGCGGGGGGCCGTATCCAGGCCCACGCGCTGACAGCTACCATCAGAGCCAGCAGAATCAGTGCGAGAGCACCGGACCACATCATGGGCGCAATGACGCTGGCTCCGCCGATGATAGCGAGCAATGCCAGGTAGGACGCTCCCCGTAGAAACAGCTGGGTCTGCCCAATAATTGCGGCCAGTGCCAGTGCTACCAGTTCAAGCAAAACGATCCAGCGCAGCCCTTCCCCTCCCGGCTCAAACCCACCGGACACCGCATAGTAGCTCGCGGGCAGCGCCAACAACGCGGCCAAGAACAGCCACCCACTGATCATCCGCAGCACGGGATGACCCACGCGGTGGGTCATTTTCTCGGAGCGGATGACCACTATCTGCACAGGGGTCTGAGCCAGCAGGACGGCGCAGAGCACCAGCGTTACAACGGCTGGGCTGTCGAAGATCCAGTCGGCGAGAACCCCGGCGAGTGCCGTCAGCGCGATGCTGGCTAGTAGGAAGTGGCTGGATCTCAGTATCAGCGTCTGCGCCCGCGCAGCAATCAGCGCGCTGGCGGCAACGAGGGTGATAAGAACTATGGTCACGTGCGAGTAGTGTTCCGTGTTCCAGAGAGCCACGGCGACCAGCGCTATGGGTGCCCCCCAGAATGTCATGCGGAAGGTATCGCCTAGCATGGCCGTAACAACCATCAGCGTTGCAATTGTGAGAGCAGCTATGACACCTGCGAGCAGTACTGGCAGTAGGTCCGTTGGCTGTTGTTGCAGGCCAGCACTGAGGATCGCAGCGCCGAGCGTGATGACGATATCGGCGTCAAGCCCTGGAATCTTGCGGTTCTTGCGTGCCACAACGATGAGGATGATCAGCTGCGGCACCAGTGCCAGAAGAAGGACCTGTCCTAAGCTGACATGAGAATCGCCAAGTGAGGTACTTGGATCAAACTCGAGCCATAGTTGGAAGAGCGCGACTGCGAGGAGGAGCGATACCGCCCGTGCCGTTCGCCAGTAGCTCCAACGGTGCAAGTGCGCAGTCTTTGCCTTCAGTTGCGCGCCTCCGATGAGGAAGTAGCCCATGACCAGGGTCCAGGCAATGCTGGCCCCGCCTGCATTGAACACCGGTCCGGTGACAATCGCCGCAATGATCAGATAGACCGGGGCTAGGATTTCACCCGAGACCCAATCCTTTTCTCGGGTCAGGCAGCTTAGGGAATAGATGGCTGTCGAGATGCCCAAAACACCGGCCGCCACGAGGAACTCCCATGGGGTTGCAGCAACCAGTCCAAGGCCTGCGGAGGAGCCTGCGGAGAGGGCAGCAGTGGCGTGGGAAGCGAGCTCCGACAGCATCACGACAAGGCACAGCCCAATGAGCGTCCACGCTGCAGCAGAATACTTGGTCACGAGATTACTCACTCCGCGTTTGACGAACACGGCGTCAAGGAGAAGCTGTAGCCCGGCGATGACTGCAATGGCAGCAACAATGAGTGCGCTCTTTCCAGGCTGCGCCGGAATCAGCGCTGCAAGAACAGCTGCGACTAAGGCAGTCGCGAGAATCCTGGCAGCTACCAGTGCGATGTCTTTGATCAGGGCAGACTTCGTGGTGGTGTATCGGAAGAGCGCATAAGCCAAAGCCATGGAGAGCAGGATGGTCCAGTCCAAGGCGCCGAGGTATAGCGACATCAACGCACCCATAAGAATGGCGGGGGCGGGGAGCCACTCCCCCGCTGGCAGCATGGCAGGAACCACTAAAATTGCGGCGAGCAGCCCTGCAGCAAGCCCCCACACGAGCAAGGCGTCGCTGTCGAATTCCCTTCCCTGCAAGATCAGAACGCTCCAGCTAAAACCGGCCAGAGCCAGCAACGGGACACTGATCAGAACATCAAATTTAACCCAGCCCGCGCGATCCAAGAAGGCATCAAGCTGCTTCTGTCCGTAGGCCAGGGGAATGATCTGCACCAGCAGAACCATAGTGAATGCCGCGGCAGCCCACACACTCTCGGGCTGGAGCAGCCATCCCACGAATGGTGCCGCGAGTGTCAGGCTCGCCCGCAGGCCAACGTAGTTCCACCGTCGTGGCACCGGCGACGGCACGAACAACATGACTGCGTAGTAAATACTGCCAGCCACAAGTACCAACAGATGATCGGCGGCGTTGAGCGCCGACGCTGCGACGAGTGAGGCAATGAGGCCGACGGGGGCAAACCATGGGCCTAGATCAGAGAGCGGCTTGGCGTACAGTCCCGCGAGCCTGCTGTTTTTGCCCGTCTTCGTCAACAGGTTGCCCAACAAAGACAGCAGCGCTGAAAACACAATGAGTGCAGCGAAATACCAGGCCAACGCTGCCCCCAAGATGGCCGTAGACGACCACGCGGTGGAGAGGAGAAAGGCCAGTGAAAGGTAAACAATCAGGCGGCTTTGCATCTGAACGGCAGCGAAAACGTAGGCTACTGTGCCAACCAGCGAGGTAAACAGCCACACGGCTGGCGCATTGGGGAAACCAAGGTTGTAGGTGGCCAGGCCCGCGAACGGGATGATAGCCAAGGCCGTACCCGTAAAAGCGATGGCGGCTGGCTTCAACCGGGCAACCTTGTTGTGGAGCAACAGCCCTGCGGCATAAAACACCGCCGCACCCAACCAGACACCGATCAAGCGCGCAGTCACCGGCAGGCTACTGCCCACAAACAGGGCAGCAGCAGCAACCATCAGCAAACTCGCCACATACAAGGCGATGTTGATGTTCTGCGTTTCGCGCTTGCTCTTCTTCGCAGCGATGGCAGCAGGATCGTGCACGCCTGCGGATTCGGGCGTCGGGTGCATTACGCGCTGCTGCGTAACTGGGGGGAAAACTGGGGCAGAGGGCCGAGTCTGCACCACCGCAGGGCTGACCGGTGCCGCAGCGGGAACCGGGGCCTGAGGTAGTGCCTGAACCGGGGCGTGGGCCGGGGCGTGGGCCGGAGTCTGAGGGGGCGGCGTCGTCGTCGATGGTTGAACCGGGGCCTGAGGCGGGGCTTGAGCCGGGGCCTGAGGTGGCGACTGCTGCAACGCTTGACTGGAGACTAACTGACTCTGTGCCTTGAGCGCGTCTCCCCATCCGGCCAGGTGCCCTGCTAGATACCCGGATCTATAGGCCTCTTCGAGCGGCGACGAGCCAGTAATCCCTGGACCTGCCTGCGGGGGTTGTTGACTCACGTTCATCCTTCGCTATCAGTGGACTTCCAGTTTAGGGTCATTGGACCGCTTATTGAGCAATAAATCAATCGTCTGGAAGAAATGGTGTGCGAATGGAATAAGGCTTCCTGTCACCGTTCAGGCGTTGCAGTGCCGTCAATTTCGAGGCGTAGTGCCCGGCCGCCTCAGCAGCCGCACGGCACGGAGAAGACTCACAATCCCACCAATGGCCGCCCCTGCTCCCATAACCATCAGCGCCAACCCCAGATAATTTGGAAAGCTCCACCCTGCGTTGGCCAAGGCCGCCAGTTCACTATCAAGTTCGACGGCGGGACGCTCACCTAGGCGGTAGCTGACGGGCTGGCCTACGATCTCATCCTTGGTGGCAAAATCATCCACCCATCCAACCTTGGAATTCAGGGGAGGGTAGAAATGTGGAAAATGTTCCGTCTCCATGACGTGTGTTGAACCATCGTCGCCCAAAAATGTCAGCTCCACCTGCCGCGCGTGCCGGCGACCGTCGGAACGCCCCACGTTAGCCCGCGCATCGGTGACAGTCCCGTGCTGGCCATGCAACTGCAAATCCTTGGCAACCGCTCCAGCCGCACTCCCAGCTTGGAACATGGACAGCCCAAAAAGAACGAAGATTACGGCAAACGCCAGCACTATGATCGATGCTGTTCGCGCTGTTCCTGCTGGGATACTTTGCTTCCTCATAGCCATGTAACCAGCCTATAGGCCCGTCAGTTGACCGCCATGGGCAATGCTCCCCATCGGAATTTTTGCGGCAGCCCTCTAAGCTGGACCTCAGAATAGTTGGCTATCCGCCACACCCCTACATGCATCCACCGAACGGACAGCCATGACTGAAAAAATGCTAGGAGCCGATCCGGAAGAGCTCCGGAATTTGGCCAAGCTCTTGAAAAAGTACTCATCGGTCCTAGACACAACCTCCAGTAACCTCAACCCGACCATCATGCACTCTCGGTGGAATGGCCCCGATGCCCAACGCTTCCGCCAAGACTGGACGTCGCGGATCCGGCCGCAGATCAAGTCAGTCAGCGCGATGTTCATCGACACATACCAGCAATTGCAGACCCAAGCACAAGAGCAGGAAACTGCTTCCTCAGAAAGCAGCCTTGGTGGCGGGCACGGTGGCGGCAGTGGCCAGGGCAGCGGGACGGGAGACACAGGCGGCTCGACTTCGCAGAACCAGACCGACCTTGAGAACATTGGGACCCGCACCGATCAGGAAGTTCGGGACTGGTGGAACAGTCTCAGCGACGCTGAAAAGACCAAGCTGATGACCAGCTACGACGAGAATGGAATTCCAAACGCGTACCGTCTCGCCGCATTGGAAGACAAGCTGCCTTCGGAAGACCAAGATCGAATCCGTGAGTATCTGGTGGAGTCGGCCAAAGAATCCATCCCCATGTATTCTCAAACCGACACAATGGGTGTTGATGGTCAGATTGCCTGGGTGCACGGCGGCGCCCACCTCTCGAGCGAGATTACGCAAAACGCTGATGGGTCTGTCGAACTCACGCTGGCAGGCGACCTCAGCGGTGGCGTTAACACACCCGGCACCAAGGCTGGCGTCGATGTGACACTCAGCGGTGAGCTTTCAAGAACGTATAAGTTCGATTCCTTGGAAGAGGCACTTGCTGCACGTGCACAAATGCTCAATGAACTGCCCCCGGACGGTTTCGGACGGGCGAGCGATGCCATCCGAAATCCTGGCGAGTACATCGAAAAGACACTCGACGGAGCAGCGAAGGACAACGGTTCCACTGACAACCACACAAGTGTGAAGGGAACGTTGTCAGTCGGCGGGAAGCTTGAACTTTCGGACGACGCATCCGCTGAAGCAAAACTCTCCTTCGACTACGAAAAGAACCTCACCAACGGTACAGCCACAGCCAGCGGGACAGCGTCAGTCAAGGCTGAACTGGATCTTGGCGACGGGATGAAGTTTGGCGGCGATGGGGAAGCCGGTGTCACACTGAGCATGAACGAGGATGGCGACGTCAATAAGATGACGATCAATCTGAAGGGAACCATCGAAGCTGGGGCCAAGGTTCAGGACAATCCCAATATCCAGGACCCCAGGCTTGAAATGTTCGGGCCAAAGCCTCCCACTGAAGGACCCAGCGCTCAGTCGAGCGCAGGCGTCCAGGGAACAGTGAGCATGGAACTGCAGAATACGGCCGAGAACCAGCATCTCGTTGACAGCTATCTAAGCAACATTGCCTCCGGCAACAACCTTGCCGCGGCAGGAGATCTAGAAAAGATCTACCATGCTTCTGGTGTGACGCTGCAAGCAAATTCAGTGGCCTCCTCTGAAACTAATCTGGTTGACTTTGACAGCGGAGCTGCCTCGCTGAAGGTCGGCGGTAGCTCCGAAACAACGCTCAATGCCGCAACGTTCCACAAATCACCCTATGACGGAAGCTACCAGATCGTCACGGGTAAAAAATGATGGATCATGAAGTAGCAACGTTGAACAAACTAGCTCGTAACCACTTGAGAGGCCTCAAAAAATGAGCCAACAATTCGATACAGGACTGGGCCTGAAAATCATCCTGCCTGATGGGGCAGCGCCCATCGAGGAGTCAAGCGCCGGACCCGCTAGCCGTCAATTCAGTCTTGTGAATGGCGACGTGATTTCTGTGGTCCGCGATGACAGTGCAGCCACAGATCTCCTGGGTCTTCTAGCATGGGCGCAGGGCATGGCGCAGCACTATGTACAAGAGTTCGACGCCGTGGAAGACGCCCAGGGCAATATCAACAGTGCCGGCAAGCAGAGCTACGCCTACGCGGTCACCTTCAAGGATGCCAACGGAGTTCCCCGCAGGGCCACCCTGATCGCCACGTTGCTCGGCGAGGGTATCTTTGCAGGCATCACACTCTTGGCAATCAATGCTAGCCAGAATCTGGACCTTGAACTGGTCCAACAACTCGTAGACGGCCTGGCCCCGAGCGAAAGCTAAGAATCCCCCTCAAGACACCGGCACCAACCTTGGTGCCGGTGTCTTTTGCTGCCACCGCCCAAGGAGCCGAAAGTACGGAAGGGGCGTGACGCCGTCGAGCATTCAGCACAGAATAAAAGAAGGGCCCCAGCCGAAGCTGGGGCCCTTCTTTATAGATCTAAGTAATCAGAAATTACTTGAGGATCTTGGTGACACGACCTGAACCAACGGTGCGGCCGCCTTCGCGGATAGCGAAGCCGAGGCCCTCTTCCATGGCGATCGGCTGGATCAGCACGACTGACATTTCGGTGTTGTCGCCAGGCATAACCATTTCCGTGCCCTCGGGCAGGGTGATGACGCCGGTAACATCCGTGGTGCGGAAGTAGAACTGCGGGCGGTAGTTGGAGTAGAACGGGTTGTGACGCCCGCCCTCATCCTTGGCCAAGATGTAGACGTTGGCTTCGAAATCGGTGTGCGGGGTAATGGAACCCGGCTTCACGATAACCTGGCCACGCTCTACGTCTTCGCGCTTGATACCGCGGAGCAGCAGACCACAGTTCTCGCCAGCCCATGCTTCGTCGAGCTGCTTGTGGAACATTTCGATACCGGTAACCGTGGTCTTCTGGACCGGACGGATACCAACGATTTCAACTTCAGAGTTGATCTGAAGCGTTCCACGCTCGGCGCGGCCCGTAACAACGGTTCCACGACCGGTGATGGTGAAGACATCTTCAACCGGCATCAGGAACGGCTTGTCCTTGTCGCGGATGGGGTCAGGAACGTTGTTATCAACAGCGTCCATCAGGTCCTCAACGGACTTGACCCATACGGGGTCGCCTTCCAGAGCCTTCAGGCCGGAAACGCGGACAACAGGTGCCTCGTCGCCGTCGAAGCCCTGTGAGGAGAGCAGTTCGCGAACTTCCATTTCGACCAAGTCGAGGAGTTCTTCGTCATCAACCATGTCGGACTTGTTCAGTGCGACCAGCAGGTAGGGAACACCAACCTGGCGGGCCAACAGAACGTGCTCGCGGGTCTGAGCCATCGGACCGTCAGTTGCTGCAACTACCAAGATAGCGCCGTCCATCTGGGCAGCACCGGTGATCATGTTCTTGATGTAGTCAGCGTGACCGGGGGCGTCTACGTGTGCGTAGTGGCGCTTTTCGGTCTGGTACTCAACGTGGGAGATGTTGATCGTGATACCGCGCTGCTTCTCCTCGGGAGCCGAGTCGATGGTAGCGAAATCGCGTGCCTCGTTGAGATCGGGGTACTTGTCGTACAGTACCTTGGAAATGGCAGCCGTCAACGTGGTCTTACCATGGTCAACGTGACCGATGGTGCCGATGTTAACGTGCGGCTTGGTCCGCTCGAACTTTGCCTTTGCCACAGGTTCCTCCTAGAACATTTTAGAAAACTTACTCTCAGCAGCGCTGTTCGCCGCTGAAATCAAAATAAGTCTACTGGGGGCTTTTGATATTTAAGAAATTGCTTCAGATTGGGTCTGTCCCAGCCTACGGCCAGAACAGACCCAGTCAAAAAGGGCGATTACTCGCCGCGAGCCTTCTGGATGATTTCGTCGGCAACAGCCTTCGGAACCTCAGAGTAGCTATCGAACTTCATCGAGTACACGGCACGACCCTGGGTCTTGGACCGCAGATCACCGATGTAGCCGAACATGCCGGACAAGGGAACAAGAGCCTTGATGACCTTGACACCGCTTGCGTCCTCCATGGACTGCATCTGACCACGACGTGAGTTGATGTCACCGATAACTTCACCCATGTATTCCTCAGGGGTGCGGACTTCAACTTCCATCAACGGTTCAAGCAGAACCGGGTTAGCCAACCGAGCGGCTTCCTTGAACGCCATGCGACCGGCGATCTTGAAGGCCATTTCGGAGGAGTCAACATCGTGGGACGCACCGTCGAGCAGTGTGGCCTTGATGCCAACCATCGGGTAACCGGCCAGCACGCCGTCAGGCAGTGCGGACTGGATGCCCTGGTCAACGCTGGGGATGTACTCGCGAGGAACACGGCCACCAGTGACCTTGTTGCTGAACTCGTACATTTCGCCTTCGTGCGTATCCAGCGGCTCAATGGCAATCTGGATCTTAGCGAACTGGCCGGAACCACCGGTCTGCTTCTTGTGCGTGTAGTCATGCTTGACAACAGCGCGCTTGATGGTTTCGCGGTAAGCAACCTGCGGCTTGCCAACGTTAGCCTCAACGTTGAACTCGCGACGCATGCGGTCCACCAGGATGTCCAAGTGGAGCTCGCCCATGCCGCCGATTTCGGTCTGGCCGGTGTCTTCGTTGAGGTTGACGGTGAACGTCGGGTCCTCAGCGGAGAGCTTCTGGATAGCCGTGGAGAGCTTCTCCTGGTCACCCTTGGTCTTCGGTTCGATGGCGACGAAGATCACGGGATCCGGGAAGGTCATCGATTCGAGAACGATCGGGTTAGCCGGATCGCACAAGGTATCACCGGTGGTGGTGTCCTTGAGACCGATCACAGCGTAGATGTGTCCTGCGTGGACCTCATCTACGGGCATTTCCTTATTGGCGTGCATCTGGAAGAGCTTGCCAATACGTTCCTTCTTCTGCTTCGTCGAGTTCAGCAGCTGAGTACCGGGAGTTGCCTTACCGGAGTACACGCGGATGAAGTTCAACTGACCGAAGAACGGGTGCGTTGCGATCTTGAAGGCGAGAGCCGAGAACGGCTCGTCTTCATTCGGCTCACGCTTGAGTTCGATTTCTTCGTCGCGGGGATCGTGACCGACCATCGCGCCGACATCCAACGGGTTCGGCAGGAAGTCGATGACAGCATCAAGCATGGGCTGCACGCCGCGGTTCTTGAATGCTGAACCACAGAAGACCGGGTAGATCTCGGAGTTGACGGTCAGCTTACGAATGCCGGCCTTCAGCTCATCGATGGAGGGCTCTTCGCCTTCGAGGTACTTTTCCATGAGCTCTTCGGAGGACTCAGCAGCAGCCTCAACGAGGGCAGCGCGGTACTCTTCGGCCTTTTCCTGAAGATCAGCGGGGATCTCCTGGATTTCGTAGGCGGCACCCATGGTGACGTCACCCTTAGAGTCGCCGGCCCAAACGAAGGCCTTCATGCTCAGCAGGTCAACAACGCCAGTGAATTCGCTTTCAGCACCGATCGGCAACTGCATAACGAGAGGCTTGGCACCGAGACGGTTGATGATGGTATCTACGGTGAAGTAGAAGTCAGCACCGAGCTTGTCCATCTTGTTGACGAAGCAGATACGCGGAACGTTGTACTTGTCAGCCTGACGCCAAACGGTCTCAGACTGCGGCTCAACGCCTTCCTTACCGTCAAAGACAGCAACTGCGCCGTCGAGCACGCGAAGTGAGCGCTCAACCTCAACAGTGAAGTCAACGTGGCCAGGGGTGTCAATGATGTTGATCTGGTTGTTGTTCCAGAAGCAGGTCACGGCGGCAGACGTGATGGTGATGCCGCGTTCCTTTTCCTGTTCCATCCAGTCAGTCGTCGAAGCACCATCGTGCGTTTCGCCGAGCTTGTGGTTCACACCCGTGTAGAACAGGATGCGCTCAGTCGTAGTGGTCTTGCCAGCATCGATGTGGGCCATGATGCCGATGTTGCGGACCTTGTTAAGGTCTGTAAGCACGTCCTGTGCCACGGTTTCTCCCTTTGTCTAAAGATGAGCTGAAGGCTGCCGGCGGGGTTACCGCCGGCAGTTTCACAACTCTAGTTACCAGCGGTAATGGGCGAAGGCCTTGTTGGACTCTGCCATCTTGTGGGTGTCTTCGCGACGCTTGACAGCGGCACCAAGACCATTGGAAGCATCCAAAACTTCGTTGCGCAAGCGCTCGGTCATGGTCTTCTCGCGGCGAGCCTTCGAGTAACCGACCAACCAGCGAAGGGCAAGTGCGGTCTGACGACCCGGCTTGACCTCAACGGGAACCTGGTAGGTAGCGCCACCAACACGGCGGGACTTGACTTCGAGGCTGGGCTTGATGTTCTCCATGGCCTTCTTCAAGGCAACAACGGGATCAGCACCGGTCTTCTCACGTACACCTTCGAGTGCGCCGTAAACGATGCGCTCTGCGGTGGACTTCTTACCGTCTACCAGAACCTTGTTGATCAACTGAGTGACCAAAGGGGAACCGTATACGGGATCTACAACTAGCGGCCGCTTGGGGGCCGGACCCTTGCGAGGCATATTACTTCTTCTCCATCTTTGCACCGTAGCGGCTACGAGCCTGCTTGCGGTTCTTAACGCCCTGGGTATCCAATGCGCCACGGACGATCTTGTAACGAACGCCGGGAAGGTCCCTAACACGGCCTCCACGAACGAGCACGATGGAGTGCTCCTGAAGGTTGTGGCCTACACCGGGGATGTAAGCGGTAACTTCCACGCCGCCGTTGAGGCGCACACGTGCAACCTTACGCAGAGCCGAGTTCGGCTTCTTGGGAGTGGTGGTGTAAACGCGCGTGCAAACGCCGCGACGCATGGGGCTACCCTTCAATGCGGGAGCCTTGGTCTTTGTGACCTTGGGTGTCCGGCCCTTTCGGACCAGCTGGTTAATCGTAGGCACTTTCGTGTTCTCCGTTGTTTTCTCGAGTGGATTCTCGTGTTGCTGGCCCCGGTGCTCACATTAAACAGCCACCGGGGAAAGCCTTTTACTGGTAGTCGCAGACTTGGCGACTTCACAGCGCCTAGGCATGCAAAAATGTGGCATTCGCTGTACAAGAACCGTACAACCCGGACCCGCATGCACTTTCTTTGCCTAAACAAAGAAAATAGACGCTCTTATCCACTGCCACACTAACAATTACTTATTACGTTACCACGGGTTGCTTCTCTGGCACGAATCGGTGCCTCATTGCCTAGCTGAGAGTTGCCCCACGGCGCCGTCGGCCGTGTTTGCGACTTTGCGGAGCCTCACGTGGGGGGAGGCTTGCTGACTGAGTGGGTGCGTCATGGCTGATGCAGATCTGGTAGTTGAAGGCTCGGAATAAAAGGCTCCAGTTTGGTCGGCGCGGTGACCGCCTTGGCCAACCACTGTGATCCCTACACTTTTCACCGGATTGCCGGCACGTCCGCAGGGGCAATAGTTGCTGGCCTACTAGCCTCTGGCATGGGTGATCCTCAGGTGAAGAACGTGATGGACCAACTGGACTTCTCGCGCTTTGAAGATGAGCTGGGGGTGCTTTTCACATATCCCCGGGATGGGACCGGTGGCAAGTTTAGTCCTCCAAGAGGGCCTCTACGCTGGCAGATTTCTGCACGACTGGCTAACCGAGACCCTCGCAGACCATGGCGTGCGCACCTGGGCCGACTTGAAAGAGGACGATCCAGATAGTGCGCTGCAACCGTCCCAGAGATACAAGCTGGTGGTGATTGACTCTGATGTTTCGTGGGAGCTCATGCTTCGGCTCCCTTGGAACTTTGAACAGCTACTGGTGTGGAAGATGCCTACCGATGCCAAGACCACAGGCCACGATCATATTGTTTGCGTTGACGGCGGCATGCTCTCCAACTTCCCCATGTCAATCTTTGACAGGCATGACAACGCACCCTCGCGTTGGCCCACTCTCGGGGTGAAGCTCTCAGGCCGCTCCACCATCCGCTCCGGGGACTGGGTCCCAGATAGCAATGGCGTCCAATTGGCAAAGTCTCTCCTGAGCACCATGATTGGGGCCCACGATCGCAGCTACATCAATGACCCGCAAGCGATCTCGCGAACCATTTTTGTTGACACCTCCGCCTACCGTGCAACAGATTTCAAGCTCACAGCCCAAGACAAGCTGGCCATGTACTCCTCGGGCCATGCCAGTGGGGAAAAGTTCCTATCCAGGTGGGATTGGGAAAAATGGAAGACCGGCGACTATTCCTTTTAGCAGTGCGATAGCGTCTGCCGAAAGCCCGCATTTGGTGCGATAGCGTCTGCCGAAAAGCACACCATTGGTGGGATAGCGTTGTTAAAGTGCGACGGCGGTGGGTGAGTTTCCTTCGAAACTCACCCACCGCCGTCGTACTTTTCGCTTAGCTGTTAGCCGGAGAAGTTGGTACCGAGATCGTAGTCATCCAAGGGGATGGCACGGAACTCGTTGCCCAAATCTCCTACGCCGCCCACGTAGTCAAAGTCGCTGAATGCGCTCGGACCGGTGAACAGGTTGGCCTTGGCTTCTTCCGTGGGCTCCACCGTGACGTTGGTGTAGCGCGGAAGGCCGGTGCCGGCGGGGATCAACTTACCGATGATCACGTTCTCCTTCAGACCCAACAGCGGGTCCGACTTGCCTTCCATGGCCGCCTGCGTCAGAACGCGGGTGGTCTCCTGGAAGGATGCGGCGGAGAGCCATGATTCGGTAGCCAAGGAAGCCTTGGTGATACCCATCAGTTCGTTACGGCCCGAAGCAGGCTTCTTGCCTTCGGAGACAACGCGACGGTTTTCCGTCTCGAAGCGACCGCGCTCGGCGAGCTCGCCGGGCAGCAACTTGGAATCGCCTGATTCAATGACCGTCACGCGACGGAGCATCTGGCGGACGATAACCTCGACGTGCTTGTCGTGGATACCCACACCCTGGCTGCGGTAAACGCCCTGAACTTCCTCAACGAGGTGCTTCTGAGCGGCACGCGGGCCGAGGATACGCAGAACCTGCTTGGGGTCAACTGCACCCACAATGAGCTTCTGGCCAACTTCAACGTGCTCCCCGTCAGCAACCTGCAGGCGTGCGCGTCGGAGTACCGGGTATGCGATTTCTTCGCTGCCGTCGTCCGGGGTCAGGATCAAACGCATGGTCTTCTCGGACTCATCAATGTTGATGCGACCGGCAGCTTCTGCTATCGGAGCCACACCCTTGGGGGTACGTGCTTCGAAGAGCTCCTGGATACGGGGCAGACCCTGGGTGATGTCCTCGCCACGGCTGGCAGAAACAGCACCACCGGTGTGGAAGGTACGCATGGTCAGCTGGGTACCGGGCTCACCGATGGACTGTGCGGCAATAATACCGACGGCCTCACCAATGTCTACGGTCTTACCGGTTGCCAAGGAACGGCCATAGCACAACGCACAGGTACCAACGGTTGACTCACAGGTGAGCACCGAGCGGACCTTGATCTCTTCAATGCCGGCTGCGAACAGCTTGTCAATGAGGACATCTCCAACATCGTCACCGGCAGCTGCCAGAACGGCGCCAGATGCGTCAAGCACTTCAGCAGCCAAGGTACGAGCGTAAACGCTGTTCTCGACCTCTTCGTGCAGGACGATCTCGCCCATGGAATCAACCACGGCGATCGGCAGCGTCAAGCCGCGCTCGGTGCCACAGTCGTCTTCGCGAACGATGACATCCTGTGAAACGTCAACCAGTCGACGGGTCAGGTAACCGGAGTTAGCTGTACGCAGAGCGGTATCGGCCAGACCCTTACGGGCACCGTGAGTAGCAATGAAGTACTCCAAAACCGACAGGCCCTCACGGTAGGAGGACTTGATCGGGCGAGGAATAATTTCACCCTTAGGGTTAGCCACCAAGCCACGGATGCCAGCAATCTGGCGAACCTGCATCCAGTTACCACGAGCACCGGAGGAAACCATACGGTTGATCGTGTTGGATGCGGCGAAGGATGCCCGCATGACGTCAGCGATCTCGTTGGTTGCCTGGTTCCAGATGTCGATGAGCTCCTGGCGGCGCTCGTCATCAGCAATCAGACCCTTGTCGTACTGAGCCTGGACCTTAGCGGCCTTGACCTCGTAGCTTTCAAGGATGGCAGGCTTGGCTGCAGGCACCTCAATATCGGAGATGGCAACGGTGATACCTGAACGGGTTGCCCAGTAGAAACCGGCATCCTTCAAGTTATCCAGTGTTGCTGCCACAACCACCTTGGGGTAACGCTCGGCGAGGTCGTTGACGATCTCCGAGAGCTGACCCTTGTCTGCAACAGCTTCAACCCAGGGGTAGTCAGCAGGCAGGGTTTCGTTGAAGATGACCTGACCCAGTGAGGTATCGATGATGGCTGAATCGCCAGCTTCGAAGCCTTCCGGACCCTTGCGCTCGGCACCCGGGATGAAGTTCTCCAAACGGATCTTCACCTGTGAGTTCAAGTGCAGTTCGCCGGCGTCGAACGCCATGACAGCTTCAGCTGCCGTGGAGAACTGACGGCCTTCGCCAACAGAACCTTCACGCTTGGTGGTCAAGTGGTACAGACCGATGATCATATCCTGTGACGGCAAGGTCACCGGACGGCCATCTGAAGGCTTCAAAATGTTGTTCGAGGACAACATCAAGATGCGAGCTTCAGCCTGAGCTTCGGGGCTCAGCGGCAAGTGAACTGCCATCTGGTCACCGTCGAAGTCAGCGTTGAAAGCACCACAAACCAGCGGGTGAAGCTGGATTGCCTTACCTTCAACAAGCTGGGGCTCGAACGCCTGGATACCCAAACGGTGCAGGGTTGGTGCACGGTTCAGCAGTACCGGGTGCTCGGTGATGATCTCTTCGAGAACATCCCAAACCTGGGGACGGAAACGCTCCACCATACGCTTGGCGCTCTTGATGTTCTGAGCATGGTTGAGGTCAACCAGGCGCTTCATCACGAACGGCTTGAAGAGCTCCAGAGCCATCTGCTTGGGCAGACCACACTGGTGCAGCTTCAGCTGCGGGCCAACAACAATAACCGAACGGCCAGAGTAATCAACGCGCTTACCGAGGAGGTTCTGACGGAATCGACCCTGCTTGCCCTTAAGCATGTCAGAGAGCGACTTCAATGGACGGTTACCCGGTCCGGTGACAGGACGGCCGCGACGACCGTTATCGAACAGCGAGTCAACAGCTTCCTGCAGCATGCGCTTTTCGTTGTTGACGATGATCTCCGGAGCACCCAGATCAAGCAGACGCTTGAGACGGTTGTTGCGGTTGATCACGCGGCGGTACAGGTCGTTCAAGTCCGAGGTGGCGAAACGGCCACCGTCGAGCTGAACCATGGGGCGCAGTTCCGGCGGGATCACCGGGACGGCATCCAGAACCATGCCGAGCGGGCTGTTGTTGGTGGTCAAGAATGCGTTGACAACCTTCAGTCGCTTCAGTGCACGAGTCTTGCGCTGGCCCTTGCCATTGGCAATGATGTCGCGCAGGATCTCAGCTTCGCCAGCCATATCGAAGTTCTCGAGACGGCTCTTGATAGCTTCGGCACCCATGGAGCCCTGGAAGAACATGCCGTAGCGCTCGCGCAGTTCGCGGTAAAGAGCTTCGTCACCTTCCAGGTCAGCAACCTTGAGAGCCTTGAAGCGATCCCAAACCTGCTCGAGGCGGTCGATGTCAGCGTCGGCGCGCTTACGCACGTTCGCCATCTGACGGTCCGCGGAGTCGCGGGCCTTCTTCTTATCTGCTGCCTTGGCGCCTTCACCTTCGAGACGAGCAAGCTCGCCTTCGAGGTCGCGGGCGATCGTGGCGATGTCGCTGTCACGGGTGTCCACCATGCGCTTCTTTTCCAGATCGTGCTCGATCTGGAGGTTCGGCAGCTCTTCGTGGCGTGCAGCATCGTCAACACTGGTGATCATGTAGGCAGCGAAGTAAATGACCTTTTCGAGGTCCTTCGGTGCCAGGTCCAGCAGGTAACCCAAGCGCGAGGGGACGCCCTTGAAGTACCAGATGTGAGTTACGGGCGCTGCAAGCTCAATGTGACCCATGCGCTCACGGCGTACCTTTGCGCGGGTGACTTCAACGCCACAACGCTCGCAAATGATGCCCTTGAAGCGCACGCGCTTGTACTTGCCGCAGTAGCATTCCCAGTCGCGGGACGGGCCGAAGATCTTCTCACAGAAGAGGCCATCTTTTTCCGGCTTGAGCGTGCGGTAGTTAATAGTTTCCGGCTTCTTGACTTCGCCGTGGCTCCAGTCGCGAATATCTTGCGCGGTAGCCAGGCCAATCTGCATGAGGCCGAAGGAGGATTCGCTGGACATATGGGTCCTGTTCTCTCTAATTCTCTAAAGTCTGAAAGTCTGTGTCGGGTACGGGAAGAAGGGAGGGCCGACGGCGGTGGGCTGGCCACCGCCGTCGTCCGTGGTTAAACTTCTTCGACAGAGTTAGGCTCGGCCCGTGACAGGTCGATGCCCAGCTCCTCCGCGGCCCGGAAGACTTCTTCATCCGAGTCACGCATCTCAATCGTGGTGCCGTCTGTGGAAAGGACTTCCACGTTCAAGCACAGCGACTGCATTTCCTTGATGAGAACCTTGAAGGATTCCGGAATACCGGGCTCCGGGATGTTCTCGCCCTTGACGATGGCTTCGTAGACCTTCACGCGGCCGTGGATGTCATCGGACTTGATCGTCAGCAGTTCCTGCAGCGTGTACGCCGCGCCGTATGCTTCCAATGCCCAAACTTCCATCTCACCAAAGCGCTGTCCACCGAACTGCGCCTTACCGCCCAAGGGCTGCTGGGTGATCATGGAGTACGGACCGGTGGAGCGGGCGTGAATCTTGTCATCCACCAAGTGGTGAAGCTTCAAGATGTACATGTAGCCAACGGAAACCGGGTCCGGGAACGGCTCGCCTGAGCGGCCGTCGAACAGACGGGTTTTACCAGAGGAATCGATCAGGCGGTCGCCGTCTCGAGTCACGTTGGTGGAATCGAGCAGGCCTGTGATTTCTGCGTCACGGGCACCGTCGAACACCGGGGTAGCAACCTTCGTCTGTCCGCTTTCACGCGGCAGGTTCGGCAGGTTCTTGATCCAGTCAGGCTCGCCTTCAACCTTCCAACCAGTCTTGGCAACCCAACCGAGGTGGATTTCCAGGACCTGTCCGACGTTCATACGACCCGGAACACCCAAGGGGTTCAGGACGATGTCCACCGGAGTACCGTCGGCGAGGAAGGGCATATCTTCGATCGGGAGGATCTTGGAAATAACACCCTTGTTACCGTGACGGCCGGCAAGCTTGTCACCGTCGGTGATCTTGCGCTTGTTGGCAACGTAGACGCGAACCAGCTGGTTCACACCGGGAGGCAGATCATCTTCGGAGTCGCGGTCAAAGACGCGAACACCAATGACGGTTCCGGACTCTCCGTGGGGAACCTTCAAGGAAGTGTCGCGAACTTCGCGGCTCTTCTCACCGAAGATTGCGCGCAGCAGACGCTCTTCCGGGGTCAGCTCGGTCTCGCCCTTGGGCGTGACCTTTCCAACCAGGATGTCGCCGGCTTCAACTTCAGCACCGATGTGGATGATGCCGCGCTCGTCCAGGCCAGCCAGGATTTCCTCGGAAACGTTCGGGATGTCCCGAGTGATTTCTTCAGCTCCAAGCTTGGTGTCGCGAGCGTCAATCTCATGCTCTTCGATGTGGATGGAGGAGAGTACATCCTCAGCAACAATGCGCTGCGAAAGGATGATGGCATCCTCGTAGTTGTGACCTTCCCAGGACATGAAGGCAACCAAGAGGTTCTTACCCAAGGCAAGCTCGCCCATGTCCGTTGCCGGACCGTCAGCGATGATGCCGCCAACTTCCAGACGCTGACCCTCAGAGGCCAGAACGCGCTGGTTGTAGGCCGTGCCCTGGTTGGAGCGCTGGTACTTGGCGATCGGGTAGCTGATCTCCGTGCCGTCGTCGTTCAACATGACAACGACGTCGGCGGAAACCTCAGAAACCACACCTGCCTTCTTGGCGATGACAACGTCTCCGGCGTCAACAGCGGTGGCGCGCTCCATGCCGGTTCCCACAAACGGGGCCTCGGACTGGACCAACGGCACAGCCTGACGCTGCATGTTCGCACCCATCAAGGCGCGGTTAGCATCGTCATGCTCGAGGAACGGGATCAGGGCAGTAGCCACAGATACCATCTGGCGCGGGGAAACGTCCATGTACTCGACCTCGTCGGCCGGGATCAGAACGGGCTCGCCGCCACCACCGCGCTGGCGAACCAGAACAGTTTCTTCAACGAAGTGGCTGTTGTCATCGAGAGGCGCGTTGGCCTGTGCGATCACAACGTCCATCTCGTCATCAGCGGTCAGGTAATCAACCTCGTCGGAGACAACACCCTTGAGAACCCGACGGTACGGGGTCTCGATGAAGCCGAACGGGTTGATGCGTCCGTAGGATGCCAAGGAACCGATCAGACCAATGTTGGGGCCTTCAGGAGTTTCAATGGGGCACATACGGCCGTAGTGGGACGGGTGAACGTCTCGAACTTCCATGCCTGCACGGTCACGGGACAAACCGCCCGGGCCCAGCGCGGACAGTCGACGCTTGTGCGTCAGACCGGCCAGCGGGTTGTTCTGATCCATGAACTGTGAGAGCTGAGAGGTTCCGAAGAACTCCTTGATAGCTGCCACAACGGGACGGATGTTGATCAGTGTCTGCGGCGTGATGGCCTCGACGTCCTGAGTGGTCATACGCTCGCGGACAACGCGCTCCATGCGGGAGAGGCCTGTGCGGACCTGGTTCTCGATGAGCTCGCCGACGGCGCGGATACGACGGTTACCAAAGTGGTCGATGTCATCGACGTCAACACGGAGGTCGACCTCGGCGCCGTCGCGCTGGCCCTTGGTGGTCTTGTTGCCGGCGTGCAAAGCAACCAAGTACTTGATCATGGCGACAATGTCATCCACGCTCAGTACGGAAGCCTTCTCGTCGCTCAACGGCAGATCAATACCGAGCTTGCGGTTGATCTTGTAACGGCCAACCTTGGCCAGATCGTAACGCTTCGGGTTGAAGTACAGGTTGTGCAACAGAGCGTCAGCAGCGTCAACGGTGGGCGGCTCGCCCGGACGCAGCTTGCGATAGATGTCCAACAGGGCATCCTCGCGGCCTGTGGTGGCATCCTTTTCCAAGGTGGCACGGATCGAGTCGAACTCGCCGAACTCTTCCAGGATCTGGCCTTCGGTCCAGCCGAGCGCCTTCAGCAGTACGGTGACTGACTGCTTGCGCTTGCGGTCCAGACGAACGCCAACCTGATCGCGCTTGTCAATCTCCAGCTCGAACCATGCACCACGTGAGGGGATGATCTTGGCGGTGAAGATTTCCTTGTCACTGGTCTTATCCGCGGTGCGCTCGAAGTAAGCACCCGGGGAACGAACCAGCTGGGAAACAACAACACGCTCGGTGCCGTTGATGACAAACGTGCCCTTGTTAGTCATGAGCGGAAAATCGCCCATGAAGACAGTCTGCTGTTTGATTTCACCGGTCAAGTTATTCATGAACTCGGCCTTGACGTACAGCGGTGCGGCGTACGTGGCGTCGCGGTCCTTGCACTCATCAACGGTGAACTTGGGGTCAGAGAATTCCGGCTCCGTGAAGGACAGGGACATGGTGCCCTGGAAGTCCTCAATGGGGGAAATCTCTTCGAAAATGTCGGACAGACCGGACGTGACGGCCACACTGTCATCGCCAGCATCCACAGCGCTCTGCATGCGTTCCTGCCAGCGCCCATTACCTACGAGCCAGTCAAAGCTCTCGGTCTGGAGTGCAAGCAGATTCGGCACGTCAAGCGGCTCATGAATCTTTGCGAATGAGATGCGACTCTTTGCACCGTCGGTGCTGTTTGAATCGATAGCGGTTGCAGCGTTATTTACATTAGAGGTGCTCGAGGCGACCAAGAGGGATCCTTCCACAGACCTGCAGGCTTGTTCTTACGAACCCTTACCCGTTTCTCTCCCGGTCATCAAACCAGGAGGAACGCTGGCCAAGTAGCCGTAGAAGACGCTTCATAGTGCAGCGGTGCTGCTCTAAAACGCGTTCTTCCAAGACTCTTGACCGATACAAAGCCCACCGCTATATGAAGGCTGAAGGTTAAGAGGGATACGCAAAGAACTACTCTACCCGCTTAAGGGCTCGCGTGTCTACCCCGAGATTTGAAAAACCGCAAGTGTGGATATTTAAATCTCTGCTGCACTGTCATAGTACCCTCGTTCAGGCTTCCACAGGGCGGACAAGGAATTTTCTTTACTGCCTGTGCTGTTAGGTTTTATGGAAAGACACACAGCTCAACGAGGATCTGTGCGGAATCAAGTTTCAAGGAGCAGTGCGGCTATGACGTCACAAGCAAACGATGTAGTAATTCTTGCTGGAGCACGTACGCCGCAAGGGCGGCTCAACGGGCAGCTGGCCCCCTTCACCGGCGTGGAACTCGGAGCGAAGGCCATTGCAGCGGCAATCACTCGCTCCGGAATTGATATCGCGGACGTCGACCAGGTGATCATGGGACAGGTGTTGCAAGCCGGCACAGGTCAGAATCCGGCGCGGCAGAGCTCGGTGGGTGCCGGCGTTGGCTGGAACGTTCCCGCTCTGACGATCAACAAGGTCTGCCTCTCCGGGCTAACGGCCGTGATCGATGCCGCGCGCCTGATCCGTAGCGGGGAAGCCAGCGTGGTGGTGGCTGGCGGGCAGGAGTCCATGACACGCGCCCCGCACCTGCTGCCCGGATCACGCCAAGGCTGGACGTACGGCGCCATTCAGGCTCTGGATGTGGCTGCCCACGACGGACTGACAGACGCCTTCGACAACGATTCCATGGGCCTCTCAACCGAACGCGGCAATATCCGCCTGAACATCAGCCGCACAGCCCAGGATGAGGTTGCGGCAGCCTCGCATCAGCGCGCAGCAGCGGCCGCCGCAGCTGGCGTGTTTACCGACGAGATCGTCCCGGTAAACGTGCCTCAGCGTAAGGGCGATCCCTTGGTCCTCGATCAGGACGAGGGAATCCGCCCGCAGACCACCGTGGAAACTCTCGCCGGCCTGCGCCCGGCCTTCACCGCCGACGGCGCCATCACAGCTGGGAACTCCTCTCCCCTATCCGACGGTGCCAGCGCCCTAGTGCTGTCATCGCGTGCTTATGCCGAAGAACACGGCCTGGCGTGGCTGGCAGTGGTTGGTGCCCCCGGCCAGGTGGCCGGACCCGATAATTCACTGCACTCCCAACCTGCCAATGCCATTGCCAAGGCCCTGCTGACCGCGGGCTGGGAGGTGAACGATCTGGACTTCATTGAAATCAACGAAGCCTTCGGCTCAGTAGCAGTTCAGTCGCTGCGCGACCTGGACTTTCCTCTGGAGAAGTGCAATATCCATGGCGGCGCCATTGCTCTGGGCCACCCCATTGGAGCCTCCGGAGCCCGCTTGGCACTTCACGCAGCCATGGAGTTGAGCCGCCGCGGAGCTGGCAAGGCCGCCGTCTCATTGTGTGGCGGTGGCGGCCAAGGTGAGGCCCTCCTGCTGTTCCGGGACGCCGAGTGACACCCGGGCCACTGCCCGAGATCCTACCTGAGCCCCTACCCGAGGGACATGCCCGTGTAGCGGCGGACGCAGCAGCCCGTGGTCTCGAGATCGAAATCTTTCCTCGCCCTGCCGCCAATTCGTTGGAGGAGGCTGCGGCACTCATGGGGATCGCGCCGTCGGACATTGTGAAATCCTTGGTGGTGAAACGCAGCGATGGGACATTCTTGTTCGCCCTGGTTCCGGGTGGACAGGCGATCTCTTGGCCGAAGCTGCGCGCCGCCGTTGGCGTCAATAAGCTGCAAATGCCCCCGGCGGATGTGGCCTTGGCCGCCACTGGGTACGAGCGCGGCACCATCACTCCGCTGGGCAGCACCACGGCCTGGCCCGTCTACGCTGACGAAAGCATCGTTGGCCGCAAAGTAGCTATGGGTGCCGGTGAACACGGCTACAGCATGTTCGTTGACGCCGACGCGCTGGTTGCCGCCTACGGCGCGATCGTAGCGGACATCTCAGTACCGGAGTAGCTCAGCGGCGGTGCCACCGCTCGTGGGCCCAGACGGCAGGGACGGCCTGCTGCCGGAGCGGGGATGGATTTGCGAAGGTTGCCCAGCGACCGAGGAAATCTTACTGCCCGCGAGGCAGCTGGCCGGCCCGCATTCACTGGGCGTACATGCAAAAGAAGCCCCGCACCAATCGGTGCGGGGCTTCTTTTAGAAAGACGAGGTGATTACTTGAGGGTAACCGTGGCGCCGGCAGCTTCGAGAGCTTCCTTGGCCTTCTCAGCAGCTTCCTTCGTTGCACCTTCGAGAACAGCCTTAGGAGCCGAGTCAACGACCTCCTTGGCTTCCTTCAGACCCAAGGAAGTGATGGCGCGAACTTCCTTGATAACTGCGATCTTCTTGTCGCCGGCTGCTTCGAGGATAACGTCGAATTCAGTCTGCTCAGCAGCTTCTTCAGCGGCGCCGCCACCGGCGGGGCCTGCAACTGCAACAGCAGCAGCGGTAACTTCAAAGGTCTCTTCGAAGAGGGTAACGAACTCGGAGAGCTCGATGATGGTCAGTTCCTTGAAAGCTGCAATGAGCTCGTCGTTGGTGAGCTTAGCCATGAGTGGCGCTCCTTCTGTGTTTTGCCCGCGAGGGGCGAATCCATAAACCTAGACCCTGTTTGGGCATAGGGAAATACTTGGGGTGAACACCTGCTGGCAGGCGGCGCGTCCAAAAGACGGCGCACGCTATGCTTCGGTGGTCTCGGCTTCTACGGCCGGTGCTTCTTCAGCGGCCGGAGCCTCTTCAGCAGCAGGTGCTTCCTCAGCGGCCGGAGCCTCTTCAACGGGAGCGCCTTCAGCAAGCTTCAAACGCAGGGCGTCGAGGGTGCGCGCAGCGGCGGCCATCGGTGCCTTGAGGATGCCTGCAACCTTTGCCAGCTGCAGCTCGCGCGATTCGAGGGCGGCCAGTGCGGCGACCTCGGCAGCGTTGAGAGCCTTGCCTTCGAAGATACCGGTCTTGATGACCAGCTGCTTGTTGGCTTTTGCAAAATCCGTCAGGCTCTTTGCTGCTGCAACAGCGTCACCCTTGATGAAAGCAATTGCGGTAGGACCGGACAGCTGACCCTCGAAAGCATCAACACCCGCTTCCTTAGCCGCAATAGCCGTCAGAGTGTTCTTTACAACCGAGAACTTGGTGTCCTGGCCGAGAGAAACGCGCAGCTCCTTGAGCTGAGCTACGGTGAGCCCACGGTATTCGGTTAGGACTGCTGCAGTTGAGTCGTTGAAATCTTGCTTGATTTCTGCAACCGCAGCCACCTTTGTTGGCGTTGCCATAACCCTCCTTCCGGGAATAGTTGCCGGTCTGTACGGGTCCCGCAAGCGCTCCGGTGAGGGAAGCTTGCAAAAAACAAAACGCCCCGCACAGATGTACGGGGCGTTTTGTGGCAGCGGATCCATGGGATTTCTCCCGGTTCAACACTGCAACTTAAGCTTTGTGCACCTGCGCTGGCCGTCCTATTGAAGGACTTTCGGATGAAAAACTGCCCAGTTCCAGCGCAATAGGATGCATGCTGCATCTTCTGGCTGGGGGTGATTGACATCGACCGACGGTCTTTGGTTCTTAAAGATTACAGGAACCATCCCCGTGAATCCAAATCGCGTCCCGGTGCACTGGGACACACTGCTCATGACGCCGCTACTGAGCTTTGTTGAAGTCCTTGCGCCATTGCCCTGTCACGCCGGCACTGGTGTAGCCCAAAGTGGCATCGACCGCCAGCATGTAGTCGTTCTCCGGCGCATTCCATGAGTAGATGGCGCGCAGCTCCGGGAAATGCTGTTGCAGTTGCTCCATGTTGGCCACCTTGATCTGAAGGCCTAGGTCCTTGCCATGGTGTGCCTTCTGCACCACAGTTTCGTCCTGAAAAGCTACATCAGCCCGATGACCCAAAAGTGAAATGGAGGTGAAAGCGACCAACGCCCCTGACTCTAGGCATTCAGCGGCGGTGACAACAGTACGTCTACCACTGAGCCGAGAGAGCTCTTCAGACTCGCGAAGCTGCTCCACACTCCAGGTGCCATGGTCGCCGTCGTCCTCGTTATGACTCTTTTCCAGACGAACAAAGTCCGCTGCCCACTCTTCCGGGCAAGCATCCAACCACTGATGCACTCGGTAGGCACCTTGGTGAGTTTCCTCGGCACGGGCAGTGAGCTGGCCCAACAAGTCCGCGCCCAACGGCAATGCACAGGCACTGAACTGCTCCGCACGTTCCAGCGCGTAGCCGGCATTGCTGGCGAATCGGGCTTCCCTACTCTTCAGCGGCAAGTCGATGCTGCCGTGAGCTGCAGCAATCCGTTCTCCGGCCTCGTCCGCAGCTTCGAGGTCAGCGGCGGGGTGATTAGTTTCAACCACCACAATTCTGCGGTTCTCCCCCTTCACAAACAGCTCGGCAGCTTCCAGAAGTTTCCGGCCCATCCCCTGCCCGGCAGCAACAGGCAGGACATCCAAAGTCACGTGCGCGAGCTCAGTGTTGTCATCCAACGGCATGGCAATGCCAGCACGGCCCAAGATTTTGCCGTCCAGGCGTGCCACCAAAACCACGTACCATTCGTAAGGGTCGTGGCACAGTGCGAAGAGTTCAGCAGGGGTGTAAGCCAAAAAGTCATTGCCCCACGTGTCAATACGGACCTGACGCGAGACTTCCACAGCCTCCAAGAAATCTGCAGCGCTGTTGTGCTGGAGATCCTCTGGGATCCGCAATTGTTCGACTTTGGCTTCAGCCATGGCGGGAGTACCTGTCACTTTCTTTCAATTCGACCGCACCATGACGTAATCATGCTCGGTCTTTGTCCCCAACTGAAAGCTCCTGGTCCCGGTGACCGCGAACCCGTGCTTCCGATAAAATTTTTGCGCCCGCACATTCTCACTATTAACGCCAAGCCACGTCTGCCGACGGCCTTGAGTGTCAACCCATTCAAGGCTGGCGCTCATAATGCTCATGGCAACGCCGCTGCCGTGGGTATCCTGATGCGCATAACACTTACTGAATTCAACGGCATCACCATCAGAGACTACGGCCGCTACATCCAGCGCAGTAGGCGGAGCATCAACCAACATGGTGTAGGCCAGCAAACGGCCCTGATTCGGCACTGATTCATCCTGACTCTGTTCCTGATCTCGCTCCTGAACATGTTCCTCGGCAACGAAGAGCACCCGGAGCGGATCGGCAAGGTAAGAAGCGAAACTCTCGGGGCCAAGATTTTGGGCAATAAACGCCGCTACCTCATGTGCTGGGCTGTCCGGTGGACAAGCCAAGGGGAAGGTGAGGGCCGCGAGTTCTGCCAAAGCGGGGGCGTCGGTTGCTTTTGCCCGACGGATGCCGAATTGCATGCGTGCGCACTCCCATGCGTTGTAGGTCGTTTTTCTAACGTATCAGTTTGTATACAAGAAAGGGCTGATGTGGCGTTATGCCACATCAGCCCTTTCTTGGGAATTACCGAAGCTTACGCTTCAACAAACACCTTGGTTGCAGCCGGATCCACGGGGATGCCGGGGCCAAACGTCGTGGAGACGGTGGCCTTCTGCAGGTAGCGGCCCTTGGAAGCGGACGGCTTCAAACGAAGCACCTCTTCCAGGGCAGCTGCGTAGTTCTCGCCGAGCTTCTGAGCGTCGAAGGAAACCTTGCCGATGATGAAGTGAAGGTTGGCGTGCTTGTCGACGCGGAAGTCGATCTTTCCACCCTTGATGTCATTGACAGCCTTGGCGACGTCGTTGGTGACGGTACCGGTCTTCGGGTTAGGCATGAGGTTACGGGGACCCAGAACCTTACCCAAACGGCCAACCTTACCCATGAGATCAGGTGTAGCAACGGCTGCGTCGAAGTCGGTCCAGCCGCCCTGGATCTTTTCGATCAGGTCGTCGGTACCAACGAAGTCGGCGCCGGCAGCAATTGCTGCCTCGGCGCGCTCACCGGTTGCGAAAACCAGAACGCGGGCGGTCTTACCGGTACCGTGAGGCAGGTTAACCGTTCCGCGGATCATCTGGTCAGCCTTGCGAGGGTCTACACCCAAGCGGAAGGCAACCTCAACGGTTGCGTCGAACTTGGAGGGGTTGGTCTCCTTGGCGAGCTTGATAGCTTCGAAGGGTGCGTATACGTTCTCCGCATCGATCTTGGCCTGAGCTGCCTCATATGCTTTACTGCGCTTTGCCATGCTGCGTTTCTCCTTGTGCAGTTGTGGTCGTTAGGACCGCGCGGGCCCTGCCACTACGTCCGCCGCACTCCACCTAAAGGTGAGTTGTCCGGCGTCGTTCTTAATATTTTTGGTCATGCTGTGAGATCTCGACTGGCAAGATCTCTGGTGTTGAGGCTTAGGCCTCGACGGTGATACCCATGGAACGGGCGGTACCGGCGATGGTGTTTTCAGCAGCCTCGATGGTGGTTGCGTTGAGGTCAACCATCTTCTGGGTAGCGATCTCGGTAACCTGAGCCTTGGTCAGCTGAGCAACCTTGACGGTGTGGGGGGTACCTGAACCCTTAGCAACGCCTGCAGCCTTTTTGATGAGCTCTGCAGCCGGCGGGGTCTTGGTGATGAAGGTGAATGAACGGTCTTCGTAAACGGTGATTTCAACCGGGATAACGTTTCCGCGCTGGGATTCCGTTGCAGCGTTGTACGCCTTGCAGAATTCCATGATGTTGACACCGTGCTGGCCAAGCGCGGGACCGATGGGCGGAGCCGGGTTAGCGGCGCCTGCCTGGATCTGCAGCTTGATAAGGCCGGTGACCTTTTTCTTGGGAGCCAATGTAGGGTCCTTCTCTCAATATCTTTGCCTGGGACGACGGAGCGCGTTCCAGGTGGGTGGTCAGATGGCGTCCGACCGAACGTTTCACGGGAGCAAAGCTCACCCTCGCGAAACGAAATTTTGGGGCAACTAGATCTTGGTGACCTGGTTGAATGCGAGGGTGACGGGGGTTTCACGCTCGAAGATGGAAACCAGCACAACGAGCTGTGCAGCTTCAGGCTTGATCTCGGAGATCGACGCGGACAGGCCTTCGAACGGACCATCCTTGACGATGACTGCTTCGCCAACTTCGAAGTCGATCTCGGCGTCGACCGGATCGTGACGCAGCGGAACGCCGCTCTCTTCAGCCTGCTGCTCCTCGAAGATCGGGGCGAGCATGGAGAAGACTTCGTCCAGACGCAGCGGAACAGGGTTGTGGGCGTTACCTACGAATCCGGTGACGCCAGGGGTATGACGAACAACGCCCCATGACGCGTCGGTCAGGTCCATGCGGACAAGCACGTAACCGGGGATGCGGACGCGGTTGACAACCTTGCGCTGTGCATTCTTGATCTCCACGACTTCTTCCATGGGGACCTGAATTTCGAAGATGTAATCTTCCATGTTCAGCGACAGGCTGCGCGACTCCAAGTTAACCTTGACGCGGTTTTCGTAGCCGGCGTAGGAGTGAATGACGTACCAGTCACCCTCCTGGCGGCGCAGCTTAGCCTTGAACTCCTCAGCAGGATCAACCTCGGGCTCGGCGTCGGCGGCCGGCTCATCGGTTGCTGCTTCTGCCTCAGCAGTTGTTGCGTCAGTTTCTGCGTCAACTTCTGCCTCAGCAGTTTCCGCGTCAGTTTCTGCGTCAACAGCATCAAGGTCGGCATTGATGGCAGCATCAGCAACCACAGTGTCCTGGTCCTGCTCACTGTATGTTGCCTCGGGCTCCAGCTCAGACACGAATTTCCTGCTTTCCTTGTGCGTTTCTTAAATGGCTCAAACCGACCCTTGCCGATATGTTTCAGCGGGGCCGGCCAAGTTGAGCGTCTTACTGCTCGATGTTTACGTTTCCACCGAAGATCCACAGCACAGCCTGGCCGAAGCCCAGATCAAGGACGGTAACAATACCCATCACGATGACAACGAATACCAGTACAACGGCGGTCATGTTCATCAACTCTTTGCGAGTGGGTGTGACAACCTTCTTCAACTCGCCGATGACTTGGCGGAGGAAGAGTGCGATCCCGGCGAAAAAACCGGGCTTGCCGGGCTTTGAAGCCTTCTTGGCAGGTCCCTTGGAGCTGCTTGCCGCAGTTTCGGTCACCAGTGCCTCACTCATCATTCGTTGGGAACTCGCAAATCCGTGGATTCGGACCGTGCGATATACCTAATATTCGCTTGGATGTGGAGTTGATTCTGCGAACTAGCCCCAGAAATATGCGCCACTTCCATGCGCAGGGCAGACAGGACTCGAACCTGCAACCTGCGGTTTTGGAGACCGCTGCGCTACCAATTGCGCCACTACCCTTTGATGTTCGTCCGCACAGCCCGTCGTGGCGCCGCTGGTCAAAAATCCATTCAGTGCTGAATGCCATGAATAACTTACAGTCTTGCGGCCGTCTTTCAAAACCGGCCACAAGGCGTGAAACATCATGGAGTCGAACACCGATTACCTATTCTACGCATTCTTAACGCCCTACGTCGAACTGGCGACGCCTTGCGCCTAAAGTAGTCAATGACGAAGTTTGTATTTTGGGCCTCCCACCGAAGAAAGAATGCTGATGTCTGCCGAATTGAGTGTTGACCACGCCTCCACGCGACGTGTTTCCGCAAGGATCGCCGCGATTGCCGAATCCGCAACCCTGGCCGTTGATGCCAAAGCAAAGGCCCTGAAGGCTGCCGGGCGCCCCGTTATTGGCTTTGGCGCCGGAGAGCCTGACTTCCCCACCCCGGACTACATTGTGGAGGCAGCCGTTGCTGCCGCCCGCCAACCTAAATTCCACCGCTATTCACCAGCCGCTGGGCTTCCTGAACTGCGCAGCGCCATTGCTGAGAAGACTATGCGCGACTCAGGCTATGCCGTGGATCCGGCCCAGGTACTGGTAACCAACGGTGGCAAGCAAGCCGTATACGAATCCTTCGCCACACTCCTTGACCCGGGCGATGAAGTCATCATTCCCACCCCGTTCTGGACCACCTACCCTGAAGCGATCCGTTTGGCCGGCGGCGTCCCCGTTGAGGTCTTTGCCGGACCCGAGCAGGGCTACCTGGTCACCGTGGAGCAGCTCGAGGCAGCCTTGACACCCCGCACCAAGGTGCTGCTGTTCGTCTCTCCATCCAACCCGACAGGTGCCGTCTACTCCCCCGAGCAGACCCGCGAGATCGGCCTGTGGGCTGCATCCAAGGGCCTCTGGGTCATCACGGATGAAATCTACGAACACCTGACCTACGACGGCGTTCCCTTCACTTCCATTGCGACCGCAGCACCGGAGCTGGGCGACCGCGTGGTGATCCTCAATGGTGTAGCCAAGACCTATGCCATGACCGGGTGGCGTGTGGGCTGGATGATCGCCCCGCTGGATGTCACCAAGGCCGCCACCAATATGCAATCCCACGCAACCTCCAACGTGGCCAATGTCTCCCAGATGGCCGCTCTGGCTGCAGTGTCTGGACCGTTGACGGCAGTGGATGAGATGAAGGTAGCCTTCGACCGTCGCCGCAAGGCCATGGTTGCCGCGTTGAACTCCATTGACGGCATTGAGTGCCCCACTCCACACGGCGCCTTCTACGCTTATGCCGACGTCCGCGGTTTGTTGGGCCGTGACATTGGCGGAATCCGCCCCGCCACGTCAGCTGAGCTGGCTGCCCTCATCCTGGACAAGGTGGAAGTTGCCGTTGTGCCGGGCGAGGCCTTTGGTCCGAGCGGCTACATTCGCCTGTCCTACGCGCTCGGTGACGACGATTTGGCTACCGGCGTGGGCCGTTTGCAGGAATTCCTGGGCTCCGCGAAGTAATCCGCCCAAGCTTTGACCTTGTGCGCACAACTCGACTCGGGTTGTGCGCATAAGTGTTTATGCGCGCAACCCGAGCTAAGTGCAACGCATAAGAGCGGTCGAATTACCTTATGCGCACTACTCTCGACGGAGTTCAGCGCATAACCTCAGAAATCCCTTAGAGCAGTCGTCTGTCCACGGCCCAGCGGGTCAGTTCATGGCGTGAGGAGAGCTGGAGTTTGCGCAGCACGGCGGAAACGTGGGACTCCACGGTTTTGATGGAAATAAACAGCGCTTTGGCGACCTCCTTGTAGGAGTAGCCGCGGGCGATCAGTCGCATGACTTCCAGCTCGCGTGCCGAGAGCTTGTCCAGCTCGTCTTCTACGGCGACTTCGGCCGTGCCAAAAGCATCCAACACGAACCCGGCCAGCCGCGGGGAAAATACCGCGTCGCCTCCAGCCACGCGCCGGACAGCGTCGGAAATTTCGGCACCGGAAATTGATTTCGTCACGTAGCCGCGAGCGCCGGCCCGGATCACTGAGACCACGTCTTCGGCAGAGTCCGAAACACTCAGCGCTAAGAATTTGGTGCTGGCCAGCAACGCGGCACAGCCAGCGATGACTTCGCGTCCGCCCTGTCCCCGCCCGCCCGGCAGGTGCACGTCCAACAGCACCACGTCCGGTTGGTGAGCTGTCACGGCGGCAATGGCTTGTTCAACCGTGGCGGCCTCAGCCAAGACCAGAAGGTCATCAGCCAGATCGGCCTTGAGCCCGGACCGGAAGATGGCGTGATCGTCCACAATCACAACTCTGATGGGTGTTACCGCACTCGTCATTTGTTTTCCTCAGTGGCAGGGGTTTCTTTGGGCAAGTGCAACCGCACTTCGGTACCATCCGCAGAACTAATGATCTCAGCCGTGCCACCATTGCGTTGCATGCGGCCGACGACGGACTCCCGGACCCCCAGCCTGTCAACCGCCACGGCGTCGACATCAAAGCCTGGCCCGCGGTCCTTCACAAAGACGTCTACTCCCTTTGCGCCGGCCTCAACGTAAACCGAAACGGTGGTGCCGCCGTGCCGGGCAGCATTGAGCACAGCTTCCCGGACGGCCTGTACCAGGGCATTGCCTCGTTCGCTCAAGTCCGCATCGCCCACCACGACAACTTCCACGGCCTGCCCGCTAAGGTCCTCAACCTCAGCACAGACGGCCTTGACGCGTTCTACTAACGCACCGGAATCATGGGCAGCGTCCTGATAGATCCATTCCCGGAGTTCACGTTCTTGAGCACGGGCCAGCCGGGTGACATCGGCTGAGGAATTGGCGCTCTTTTGAATCAAGGCCAGAGTTTGCAGCACCGAGTCGTGCAGGTGGGCTGCAATCTCGGCCCGCTCCGTTGCGCGAACGCGCCCAGCCCGCTCCTCCTGGAATTCGCGCCAAAACTTCAAGGCCCACGGGGCTAGCACAAGTGCCACTCCGGCAAGAACTGCGAGGGAGGCCACCACCGAAGCCCACACCAGGGCCCAGGACCCCGAACCGGTAACAATGACAATGACCCCGGCAATGACCAAGGCGAGGCCGCCACCGAGTCTCAGCAGAGCCATGGGCGTATTCATTTTGGCGGCGCTGAGCAGCCCCACCCGGCGGGTGTTATCTAGCTGCATCCACGTCAAAACGGCGCCGAGAACAATGATGAACAGCGGCAGTAACGTCCCCAGCTGCAGGTTCCAGGCGCTGGGTGAACCGAATATAACCCCGGCAGCGATAACCAGTGCTCCTCCGATGAGGATTTCACGGGAGCCCAGGGAGAGCTTTTGACGCTGCGGGTTGGCATTGATCTCTGCGGGAGCATCGTTTGCAGGCCGGAAGAGTTTCAGACGGGGGTTCCCATCGGCGTCGAGCAGGTTCCTGCCTGCGTCAGCTGACTCGCCTTCCATCGGAACTAAGAGCCACAGCCATGCGTAGAACACTATCCCTGCGCCAAAGAAGAAACTTGTGCCGATCATGACGGCGCGCACCACGGAAACACTCATGCCGAGGTGTTTGGCCAATCCGCCGCAAACCCCTGCGAGCCTGCGCTGCTGGGAACGGAACATCTTTGGGGTCATGGTTCAATCCAAGCACGCCCGGGACCTCCCGCAGTGTGTTCTGCGGGGTTGTTCAGGGTTCTTTCAGGGTCACCCCCAATGGTGAACAGCCAAACCAGCGGACACCATTGAAGTATGAATACCTCACATGACCTCCCTGAGCAGCCAGCAGACCCCACCCCAGACCCAGCGCCATCCCCGGAAACAGACCCGTCTCCCACGCCGCAATCAGGGGCACCGGAGTCCGCACCCAACGAACCTCTGCACGAGAACCGCCACGATTCAGCAAAGTTCTTCCTGTGGATCCGCGGCTTAGGCGTGCAGCGTGGCAGCAACCGCTGGGTAGGCGGCGTCTGCAGCGGCCTGGCCAATAAGTGGGGCATCGATCCAGTAATTGTGCGCGGCCTTGCCGTGGTCCTCACCCTGTTCTTCGGTATCGGCGTTCTGGCCTATGGCGTTGCCTGGGCGCTCCTACCCGAGCCTGATGGCCGAATTCACACCGAGCAGATGCTGCGCGGCCACTGGTCCACCGGTATGACAGGCGCAGGCCTGTTGACCTTGGTGGGACTCATCAGCCCCGGGCAAGGTTTCATCTTCGGCGACCACAACGGCTGGTTCCCCTGGCCGCTGTTCTGGATTGCCGCCGTCGTGGGTGTCATTTACTGGGCGGTGAACCAGAACAAGACGAAGAGTTCGGTTCCTGCCCCTGACTGGCAAAAGCCTATGGACACGGCCCAGCCGCACCAGAGTGCCCCCTATTTCGCCACCCCGGCAGCCGGGAGCACCGCACCCGGAGCGGCGCCCGCTTTCGCCGGCCACTACTCGGCCCAGCACTCCTATCCGGCACAGCAGTTCACACCCCAACCGCAGATGTACGTCAAGCATCCTGTGAAAACCAAGCCACGGCTCGGTGCCGCAGCAAGCCTATTGGCCCTGGGTTTGGCAATTATGGTTGGCGCAATCGTCATGATTCTGGAAGCTACCAACGTCATTGATCTTGGCGGCTATGCTGTGGCGACGGCGGCCGCAGCGGCTGCCATCACCGCGGGTATCGCCATTGTGTGTGCCGGCATTCTGGGCCGAGCTGCTGGCGGTGTGGGCACGTTCGCGATCATCATGCTGGTGCTTGCTGGCCTACTGAGCCTGCCGCCGTACACCGGCCAAGGTTCCGCGTTCACCACCACTCTCTGGGCACCCACCACCATTGCCTCTGCCGAATCTGGGCGAACCTTGGTTATGGGCAACGCAACGCTTGACCTCACAAAGCTCGACGACGCGTCCCCCCTCACTGCCGACGTCAAGATTCCGGTGGATCTAGCCGCCGCCCAAATGACCATCAAGGTACCCACCAGCATCCCCGTTCAGATCAACAGCGATCTGGTGGCCTCCTCATGGACGCTTGATGATCAGGACTCCTCCGACACCTTCGTGAATGAGGCCAGCACCGATCTCAACCCTGAGGCCACCGGTTACGGACTCATCATCACTGTCCAGGGCGCCGCCTCTAACGTCACCGTTGTCCGAGTGGCAGGCCAGTGATGTCCAGCCAGCCAGAACCCCGCCCCCTGCCGCACGTTCCTGACGCGCACGCCATTCCCCCTCATCCCACTGTTCCCACGGAGAAGATCATGTCTAACCCCACCGAACCCATCCCCACCGAGCCTTTCCCCAACAGCCATCCAGGAATGCCCGACGTCCTCAAGCACCTCGAGTCAGAAGGCCAGACGGTGCGTGTGGGCACCATCGTTTGGGGCGCCGTGGTCATTGCCCTGGGTATTCTGGTCATTCTCATCAGACAAGCCGGGCTCCAACTCGATGCAGGCGAGACTGCCATGTGGCTGCTGTTCGGGGCGGGTCTGGCCATGGTGGCCGGCGGCACCGTGAACCTGCTGCGCAAAAAACAGACTGAGCGCTGAAGCTCCGCTGGTGGCAGTCGGCATGGGGAAGTCCACGGATCGGGCTCGAAGTTGCCGAGATCACACGAACGTCTAGAATGTTCTAGAGAGGAGCTCAATGGTGCGCTCACACCCCCATTGAATCCATCCCCTTGAAGGACTTTAAGCACATGAAGATTGGAATTCTCACCAGCGGCGGAGACTGCCCCGGGTTGAACGCAGTGATCCGCGGAATCGTCCTCAAGGGCATCAAGTCCTACGGCCACGAATTTGTTGGTTTCCGTGACGGCTGGCGCGGCGTAGTTGAGGGCGATGTCATGGACCTCCCCCGTCAGATGGTCCGCGGAATCTCCAAGCAGGGCGGCACCATCTTGGGTACCTCCCGCACCAACCCGTTTGAAGGCAATGGTGGTCCCGATGTCATCAAGGCCAATATGGAACGACTCGGCGTCGACGCCCTCATCGCCATCGGCGGCGAAGGCACCTTGGCGGCAGCCCGCCGACTGACCGATGCAGGCCTAAAAATTGTTGGTGTCCCCAAGACCGTCGATAACGATCTTGACGCTACCGATTACACCTTCGGCTTTGACACGGCCGTTCAGATCGCCACCGAAGCTATCGACCGCCTGCGCACCACGGGCGAATCCCACCACCGCTGCATGATTGCAGAAGTCATGGGCCGCCACGTCGGCTGGATCGCCTTGCATGCAGGCATGGCCACCGGAGCACACGCTGTGTTGATTCCTGAGCAGAAGACCAGCATGGACCAGATTGTTGAATGGGTGAACGAGGCTCACGATCGCGGCCGTGCTCCGCTGATTGTGGTGGCTGAAGGATTCGTCCCCGACCATCAGGACTCGGCGCACTCCGAGCGGGGCCTTGACACCTTTGGCCGTCCCCGCCTGGGTGGTATTAGCGAGCAGCTTGCTCCCGAGATCGAAGCGCGCACGGGCATTGAAACCCGCGCCACCATTCTGGGCCATATCCAGCGCGGCGGCGTCCCCTCCAGCTTCGACCGCGTCCTGGCCACGCGCTTGGGCATGGCAGCCGTTGATTCCGTGGTGGAAGAGCGCTGGGGCACCATGGTTGCACTCAAGGGCACGGAGATTGAGCACGTCCCCTTCGAGGCGGCTCTGGGCAACCTCAAGACTGTTCCGCAGCACCGCTACGACGAGGCAGCCATCCTGTTCGGCTAAGCCTTGAAGCGAAAACGCCCCGCAGCATTTATTGCTGCGGGGCGTTAGCGTTAAAGCATGACCTTCGATCTGAACTCCGCACCCATTGTTTTTCTGGCCTGGGAACGGGGCCTGGATCTCCCGGAGGATTCCTTGCTTTCGGAGCTCCGCAACGGCCGGCACTCCCACCCTGTGGAATCGAATGAGCTGACGTTCCTGAGATTGTGGGACCAGTCCATCCTCACCGGCCCGCCCCATTTGCTGGCCGCAGCCCAGAAGTACGACGACGATGAACTCAGCGACCACTCCACCATGCTGCGCCTGACCAAGCTCGACGGCGGGCGGGGACTGGGCACGCAGGCCCTGTACTACGCCGATGATCTTGAACTCCACCAACCCGAGCACACCGTGCATGTTTCCACGGGTGATGCCGAGGCTGCCGCACTCGAGTCGCTGTGCCCGCCGGATGATGTCAACGACGTCGACCTGACCCGCAGGCAACACAAGTTCACGGTGATGGATTCTGGAGAGCCCGACGCCGGACCCCTCGCCTGCAGCGCCTACGCCGAGTACCAAGGGCTGCTGGCCCAGCTTGGCACCCTCGTGGCACCGGACTCCCGGCGCCAGGGCCTGGGCCGTTTGGCCACCAGCATCGCAGCCCATGAGGCCCTGGCCGCCGGACTTATTGTTCAGTGGCGGGCTGATATTAACAACGCCGCCGCCCACCGGCTGGCGGTTTCCGCGGGGTTTAGTGTGGCCGGACTGCTGACCCGGATTTCTCTGCAGAACCGTCAAACCCGGCATAAATAGCTGATACTTCGCGGGGCTTGGCGAAGAAGACTGCCACGGCAGCGCCCAGCAGCACCGCGGCGGCCGGCAGCAGCGTTGATTGGGCCATGGCCGCGGAGAACCCGGCATGCAGGAACTCGGGCAGCTGCCCGGAAACGCCTGTGGCACTGCCAGCCTCTCCCGCCGGCATTTCGGCAGCAAGCCGCGCGGCGATCAAGGCTGCAATCGCGGCACTGCCCAGGACCGAACCAATTTGGCGTGTCGTGTTGTACACGCCAGCCCCGGCGCCAGCCTCGCGTGGCCCAAGGTTGCGGGTGGCCGTCGTCGAAAGTGGCGCCCAAATCCCGGCACTGGCAATACCAAGGAGCCCGCTGGGAAGAAGGAACAGCCAAATGGCGGTGTCCGGACCCATGAGTGACGCCGTCCAAGCCAGCGAAATCGACATGAGCACAAACCCCGTCGTTGCCACGTAGCGCGGGTTGACGGCGTCGACCAGCTTGCCCACAAACGGCGCCAAGACGCCCGAGAACAAGGCCATGGGGACCATCATGAGTGCTGATTGCGTCGGAGTCATGCCGCGCACCAGCTGATAATAGAAGAACAGCGGCAGGCTCATGGCGGTGACGCTGAAGCCCATGGTGGTGATGGCGATGTTGGCCAGGGAAAAGTTGCGGACCTTGAACAGGTGCAGCGGCACTAGCGGCTCGCCCTTGTTGATGGCCTGCCACCAGACAAAGGCGACGAGGAAGACGATGCCGGCGATGATCATGGCCCATACGCTGATGGGCCCGGCGATGGTGCCCCAGTCGTAAGTGGCACCTTCCTGGATCCCAAAGACCAGCAGGAACAGGCCCACGGAACTGAGCGCGACACCCAGCAGATCGAATTTGTGGTCGTGCGTCTTCAGCGTCGGGACCAGCCGCCATGCCAGAACAAAGGCAATGACGCCCACGGGCACGTTGACAAAGAAGATCCATTCCCAGCCCAGGCCGTCGACCAGGACGCCGCCCAGGATGGGACCAACGAGCATGGCAACACCGGCAGTGGCACCCCACAGCCCCATGGCGGGGCCGCGCTTGTCAGGGGCGAAAATACGGGTGATGATCGCCATGGTTTGCGGCGTCATCATGGCGGCACCCAGGCCCTGGACCACGCGGGCAAGAATCAAGGTGCCTATATCACCGGAGAACCCGCACCACAGTGACGCCAGGGTGAACACGACCAAGCCAACCAGGTAAAGGTTTTTGGGGCCGTACTTATCCCCCAACCGCCCGGTGACCAGCAGCGGCACGGCGTAGGCCAGCAGGTAGGCGCTCGTGACCCAGATGACCGAGTTGATGTCTGTGTGGAGCCCCTCCATGATCTTGGGATTGGCCACCGAAACAATGGTCGAATCCACAAGGATCATGAAGAACCCCAGAACAAGTGCCCATAATGCGGGCCACGGTTTTGCCACGGTTTCCATGGGTGTTCCTTAAATCTAGAAGAATTTCAGTTGAGGTACGTTCACCAGGGCAGTGTTCCGTCAGAAATATCTGAGCAGAGCTCGCGGAGCCACTTAATTTCGGCCTTCAGCATGGCCTGTTGGTAATGAAGATCAATCAAAAAACGTGGCTCCACATCTTTCGCCAATGCGTCTCCGACGCCGGTCTCCATGGCAGTCACTTCCTCAGTCAAAGCGGCTAGGCGTTGCGTTAGGAGATCAGTCACGACGTCGGCGGGCAGGTTGTGTGCCTCGTCCAAGGCCTGCGGGAAACACGGATACTCATTGATCGGAGTAGCCAGGAATTCTTTGACACGCTCTTCCAAGGCCACCTTGCCCGCTGGCAAAATAGCGTACGTGGTCCTCTCGGGCCTATTGCCGTCCCGTTCGGTCCCGATAGACTCCACCAGTTCCGCAGCAGCCAAGCGGCCCACTGCGTGATAGAGCGTGCCCGGACGGACCTTTACTATCCTGTCCTCACGGCGCTGCATCAGGACTTGATACATCTCATAAGGGTGCATGGGGCGCTCAACGAGTAGGCCCAGAGCGGACATGCCCAGCGGTGTCAGTTGTGTAGCCTTTGCCATTGGCCTTCTCTTTCACTATTCCGCATGAATTATTCCACGTGGAATAACCTGACACAAGTCTCCCTGTCGCCATAACGACAGGGGCCTTAGTGGTCTTGTGTTGCCGGATATATCAGCGCGGAGCCCGCAGGAAGCCGGTTTGACGGCCTACGACTTGACCGGCATCCGTAGCAACTATGAGCTCCTGGTTGGCCGGGTACTGTTCGCCGTCGTCGTTGACGATCAGCACGGCATCAGGATCCACTGAACGCTTGATAAGAGCCAAGGCAATGGGCCCCATTTCGTAGTGCTGGGCCGATGATGTCACAGTGCCCACCACGCGCTCATCGAGGAGCACTTCACTTCCCACGGCAGGGAGAGTGTGCAGGGACCCATCCAGTTGCAAGAAGACCAAACGGCGCGGAGGTCTGCCCAGGTTGTGCACGCGCGCGATGGTTTCCTGGCCCTTGTAGCAACCCTTGTTCAGGTGTACTGCGGTACGCATCAGGTCCAACTCGTGCGGAATGGTTTTCTCATCCGTCTCAGCGCCTCGGCGCGGACGCCATGCGGCCAGCCGCAGGGCTTCTGCCGCCCACACTCCTGCCAAGGGGCGTTGGCCCACCGTCTCCACCAAAGCTGGTGCCGGGATCAGATACTCAAACCAGGGGCGCTCCAGTCCGGGATGCTCCGCATCGGGCACGGCCGCATAGCTGTATCCTCCGGCAGAAACATGAGGCCAGGGATCTTCCCACGCGGTGAAATCCGACCACTCGGGAACTGCCACAACTGATCCCAGCACAGCCCAGTCAGCGGAGACGTCTGTGATTTCTACGCGGAGCATGAACTTCATCGAGTTCAGCCACTGGGCCAGCGGGGCGGCTTCCTCGGTCTCCACGATCAGCCAGGTGGTTTCGCCGTCATCGACCACGCGGGCGTCGTACTCGACACGTCCTTGTACTGTCAGCAACAACAATTCGGTGCCAACGTTGGGGGCAAGTCTTGTCATTTCCTGAGAGGAAAGAGTGTTGAGCCAGCTAAGTCGGTCCGGTCCACTGACCGTCACCACGCCACGGTGGGAAAGATCTACGACGGCGGTGGGAGCCTTCCCCAGATACCCAGCCAAGAGGCGCTGCTCGCGGTTGGGGTCTCCATAGTGGGAGGCAACACCGGCATCTAGGCCACCTGCTGCCACAGCGCCGGAACGGTTCAACAAAGGACTCAAATAGCTCATAACCGGTGCAACGCCTTCTCTAGGGAGCCTATTCCACCCAGCGACAACTGCCGACACAAATCCCTCCAGAAGGAGGGCGCCAACAGCGGCCGGTGAGTGGGTACGCCGTCGAACTTAAGATCAGGTGTGAGCCAGAATCAGGCCTGAGTGGGAACCTTGTGCAAGGCCGCCGACGCGTGCGCGGCCAGCGACTTGCCCTGGGCAGCCACATCCCAGCGCCAGTACAGTCCGCCATTGACAAGGCCAAAAATACGGGTGGCGGCGGTGTAACTCTTGGCACCCGCGCCGCGCATCACGGCGTCGGTGGAGAGCTGGATCTGCGGGCCCTTGATGGTTCCGTAGTACAGCTCCGAGATGCCGCCGGGGTGAACAATGGTGGCCATGATGTCGAAGCCACCGTCAGCATTGCGAAGGGATTCGACGTCGTCAGCTGTGCGCAGAGCCGGGACAATGTCGGCCGGGATCAGACCAGGGCCGCCATCGGCGTCATTGAGGGTGCGGTCGAGCTGCCAGAAGCCAGATTCAACGGAGAGGGGTCGCAAAATAGTGCCGTGCTCATCCGTCAGCCATGACTCGGCCAAGTACTGTAGATACGGCAGCCCGTTGGAGCTGAAGGTCACGGTTTGGGTGAAGTGCTCTGAGTCTTCTTCACCGGCGCCAAGGCGTCCGGCGCCCTTCCACGTGCCCAGCAGCCAAGAAAGTGGCACTAGTTCCGGAGTGAGATCCGTTGGGATTTCAATAGCCATGGCGGATTACTGCTGGCCCCTGAACAGGCGCCACACCACCAGACCGGCAAACCAAGCCATGGCCACGCCGGCCAACGCTAACAGGCAAATAAAGAAAATTTCCAAGGCAAGTACGCTCATGATGCCATCCTACAATGTTCTTCGCGGTTCTTCTCACGGTGCCGTCACAGCACCGCCCGAGGCCTTCTTATCGAGCACAAAACCCTTGAGTAGCGCGCCAAGGACAGGAGGCTAGGACAGGAGGATTTTTTCAAGGAAATACACCATCGCCCCAATGGACAAGATGGGGCCCAGTGCCGCAGCGGCTGCAGCAGCCGCCAGACCGATGGTCCGCCTCGGAGCGCTGGCTGGCGCGCTAACCGGCGCGCTAACCGAAGCTCCAGCTGAAGCGCTAACTGAGTCGTTGGCATCAGAGAGTTCAGCTGTGGCGACTTCGGAGGCAGCGGTGGTGACATCTGTGGGGTCGACAGTTGCGGCGTCGACTGTTGCGGCTTCTGCAGTGAGCTTCTCAACGCTAGTTTCCTCTGCCACGAGCTTCTCAGCGGCACTGGCGCCCAGCGGCCCGGCAAGTGTTCGCAGACGCCTGAATGCGGCAATAACGGAAGCCACCACCGCGGCCAGCACCGCGGCTGGCACAATTCGCACATCTGAGAACAGCAGCGCTGCGAGCGGTCCGGCCAACACCGCTAGCACAATGGCCAAGGGCGCATTGACACGGTCCGGCCAAGGAAGCATCCCGGCAAGGAGCGCTACTGCTGCACTTATGGCAACAATGAGGTTCATACCCGGATCCCCCAGGAACCTGAAGGAGGCTACCCATCCGCAGGCGAACCCAGCTATTGCCACGCCGGCTCCTGCACCCAAGGTAGATTCCAGTCGGTGCTTCTGGCCGGTGCCCCGAATTAGTTGCACCACCATGATGGCTCCGAAGCCCACTGCAATGTAGATGGCGGACCAAGCCAGGTAGTCCCGGCCTTCAGCAAGTCCGGCAGTCAGTGCCGCCAAAACTCCAGTAAAAGCGATGACGGTGCCCAAAGTTTTTTTGGCCGGGATCCCCAGATAGTGGGGCCAGCCGTACCCAAAGATAGCAGCCAGCGCCATGCTGACTCCCACGGTGTAGGCAAGGCCGAGATAGTGCCCACCGACAAGCAGTGCCAAGGCAACGATTCCAATTAGTCCGGCTGTTGATGACTTCACACACCAATCCTGCCTTATTCTGCCGGTACACTGTGGAGCAACCCAGTCGCGGAGCGTTTTAGTTTTTTGCGGATGCTCCCGACGGGCTTTGCAGGTGGTCCTACGCTCAAAGATGCGCGGTTCATGCACTTTGTTAGGGAGATATGTCGCAGATTCTACTGCTGACCAACAACCACGGCACGTCCGTGGACGTTTTGCCTGCGCTTGAACTACTCAGCCACGAGATCCACATTCTGCCAGCCGTTCCCACTGCACTGCTTGATGCGCGGCCCTGCGAACTCATCATGGTTGATGCTCGCACGGACCTCGCCGGCTCCCGCTCCCTATGCCAGCTACTCCGAGCCACCGGCGTCAGCATTCCCTTGCTGCTGGTCCTCACCGAAGGCGGTATGGCCGTGGTAACCGCGGCTTGGGCAGCCGACGATGTGGTTCTGGACTCTGCCGGTCCAGCCGAGGTGGAAGCCCGCATCCGGCTGGTGCTCACCAAGATGGTCAGCACCGAACTGGAAGGCAATCAAGAAATTCACGCCGCCGGCATCGTCATCGATGAGGACAGCTACACAGCCCGAGTGCACGGGGCCGCACTGAACCTGACGTACAAGGAATTCGAGCTACTGAAGTACCTGGCCCAGCACCCAGGGAGGGTCTTCACCCGCGCCCAGCTCCTTAACGAGGTGTGGGGCTACGACTACTACGGCGGCACCCGCACAGTGGACGTGCACGTGCGTCGACTACGAGCCAAGCTCGGCAGTGAACATGAAAGCCTCATCAGCACCGTCCGCAATGTTGGCTACCGGCTGAGCGATTTCCGCAAACTAGAGGATTCCATGGCAGAGGCCGATGCGGAAGCCTAAGCGGACTCCCAACACCCGCGCTGATGCCCCAATGTTAACCGCGGGTGAGTGGTTAGCGGCCAGCCCGCTGGTGGCACATGTTGCATACAACGCTTTTCGGCCAGCTGGCGGGATCACAGAGCACTTGGCCGCACTCGAGTCCCCAGATATGGCCCCTTTAATCGCATATTCGGGGCCTTATCTGTCGTTTCGAGGATGGCGATCGCGGGATCTGGCCCTAACCCCTAACCCCTAGCCCTCGACGTAGCTACGGGCTAGAGGGTTAACGAAGAAGGCCCGCAACCATTTCGGTTGCGGACCTTCTTCTTCGCGTGGAGGACATACGGGTCGAACGTATCGAGGACACCCCACTGGTGCATCCCCCCAGTTTGCAGTCGGAACAGGCGTGTTACGTTGTGCCAGGAGTCCCTGCTGCCCTCAAACTCTATGCCAGCTCGCTATCACCGCGCAAACTCAAACATCTGCTGTGCAACCTAGGCAAGCAGCACGGTCCACCCAACCGCTACACGAGCAACCGGCACACGCTGACCAGCACACGAGCAAGAGGGCTCTTCGACACGTTATCCAGCGCCCAGTCTCGCAATACCCCAGCCGCGCACACTAGGCTGTGAGCATGAGCCCCGCAAAGACTGATAGCTGGCCGGTGACAGTAATCACAGGTGCCCCCGGACACGAGCTGTTGCAGGAAATCCAGACCGTGATTGCCGCTGCCGAGGATGCCGATGGCAACCCGCCGTTCTCAGAACAAACCTTGGTGGAACTGAAGTCCACCACCGCTGGCCCCCACAGTGTCCTGACCTTGCTCACCTATGCCCCGGAGGACGCTTCCCCCACCGTTGGGGAGGATCTGGCAGGGGTTGCGGTGGTTGTCCTGAACGGCAGCGAGGGTGTTCTGGAAATTGTGGTTCACCCCGCCTACCGCAATGACGGTGTTGGCGCCATACTTGCGGACAAACTCGTGGAGGTCCGAGGGCTACAAGGCATTAAGGCTTGGTCTCACGGCGATCATGAGGCGGCCGCAGATCTGGCCGCCAGCTACGGCTACCGCGCCATCCGCGAACTGTGGCGTATGCGCCTGGTCCGGCAGGCGCCGTCGTCCTCTGAACCGGTGACCACTACTAATTATGACGTGCCCGACGGCGTGACGTTGCGGACATTTGTGCCGCATCAGGACGAGGCCGCCTGGCTGGCCGCCAACGCCGCAGCTTTTTCCCACCACCCCGAGCAGGGCTCGCTGACCTTGGCTGATTTGCAGGCACGCATGGCCGAAGCATGGTTTGATCCGCAGGGATTCTTCCTCGCTGTGAACGAGACCGGGGAAATTTTGGGTTTCCACTGGACCAAAATTCATCCCGCTCGTGCAGGGCAGGCTGCCATGGGCGAGGTCTACGTTGTGGGTGTCACCCCGGCTGCCCAAGGCATGGGTTTAGGCAAAACCCTTACACGCCAAGGTATGGATTATCTGCAAAACGCCGGGCTGCGGGCAATTATGCTTTACGTTGACGCTGACAATGAAGCGGCAGTGTCGCTGTACCGCAAACTGGGATTCACCAAGTGGGACTCCGATGTGATGTACGGCCCGCTCTCCGCTTAGCCCGCCTGCGGTAGCAGCCAGACTTGTAATGTTGACTCCACCAGCTCCAACCACGAGGACTTATCGATGAAGCGCGAATATAAAGGCCCCCTCAATGCGATGGCCACACAGGGCCGGGAGCGCTTTATTGCTGGCGAAGTCCCGTCGGCTCGGGCTACCCAGGATCGAATTGAGATTCCCGAATTCGAGCCTTCCCTCGCCCCCGAAGGCCATGTCAGCCCCGACCGCTTCCTTGATCGGGAACTGAGCTGGCTGGCCTTTAACGCCCGGGTTCTGGAATTGGCTGAAGATCCCGATCTGCAGTTGCTGGAACGCGTCACGTTCTTGTCCATCTTCGCCTCGAACCTCGATGAGTTCTTCATGGTGCGGGTGGCTGGTTTGAAGCGCCGCATCGCCGCCGGTTTGGCCGTACCGTCCCCCGCTGGGCTCAGTCCTATGGAGGTGTTGGAGCAGATCAGCGACGCTGCCCATGAACTTCATGCCCGGCACGCGCATGTCTTTGCCAGCCAGATCCGTCCGGCACTGGCCTACGAACACATCCACCTTGTCCATTGGGACGAGCTCGATGACCCTTCCAAGGTTCAGCTTTCGAAGATGTTTGCCGAGAAGATGTTCCCCATCCTCACCCCGCTCGCGGTGGATCCGGCACACCCCTTCCCGTACATTTCGGGATTGTCCTTGAACTTGGCCGTTGTGGTGCGTAACCCTGTCAGCGATAAGGAACTCTTCGCTCGTCTGAAGGTGCCGGATCTGCTGCCCCGTCTGGTCTCCCTAGACGGTTCACGCGCCGGCACGGTCCCAGGCCGTGTGGCCCGCTTCATCCCCCTGGAAGAGGTCATTGCCCAGCACCTTGACCAGCTGTTCCCTGGCATGGAGATTGTTGAGCACCACACCTTCCGGGTGACCCGCAATGAGGACCTCGAAGTTGAAGAGGACGACGCCGAGAACCTCCTGCAGGCGCTGGAGAAGGAGTTGCTTCGCCGTAAGTTCGGCCCGCCGGTGCGCCTTGAAGTTGCCACCGACATCAACCCCAGCATCCTGGAGCTGTTGGTGAGAGAGCTCGATGTTGAGGAGTCGGAGGTGTACTTCCTGCCAGCTCCGTTGGATCTGCGTGGTTTGTCCATCATTGGCGGAATTGACCGGCCGGATCTGCGCTACCCCAAGCACGTGGCCCACACCTCCCGTGATCTGAACGCGTCAGAGACCTCCAAAGCGGCTAACGTCTTTGCGGCCATGCGCCGTCGTGACATTCTGCTGCACCATCCTTACGACGCCTTCTCCACATCAGTGCAGGCCTTCTTGGAACAGGCCGCGGCCGATCCCAAGGTGCGCGCTATCAAGCAGACCTTGTACAGGACTTCCGGCGACTCCCCTATTGTTGATGCCTTGGTGGACGCCGCCGAGGCCGGCAAGCAGGTTCTGGCATTGGTAGAAATCAAGGCCCGTTTTGATGAACAGGCCAATATTTCATGGGCCCGCAAGCTGGAACAGGCTGGCGTGCACGTGGTCTACGGCATTGTTGGGCTGAAGACCCATTGCAAGCTCTCGCTGGTGGTCCGGCAGGAGCAGGACGGACTGCGCCGCTACTGCCACATCGGCACCGGAAACTACCATCCCCGCACGGCTAGGTACTACGAGGATTTGGGGCTGCTGACGGCGGATAACCAGGTGGGCGAGGACCTATCCAAGTTGTTCAACCAACTCTCGGGTTACGCCCCCAAGACCTCCTTCGACAGGTTGCTGGTGGCCCCCCGTTCCGTGCGGAGCGGTCTCATCGACTTGATCGATGCCGAGATTGCGAACAAGAAGGCCGGGCTACCGGCGCAGGTTCGCATCAAGGTCAACTCCATGGTGGATGAAGCCATCATTGATTCCCTTTACCGTGCCTCGCAGGCTGGCGTAGAGGTTGGCGTGATTGTGCGCGGCATTTGTTCGCTGCGTCCCGGAGTTCCCGGCCTCAGTGAAAACATCACTGTCCGTTCGGTGCTTGGCCGTTTCCTGGAGCACTCGCGGGTGTTCACCTTCGCCAACGGCGGCGGCGACGACAACAGCATTGTGTACTTTGGTTCTGCCGACATGATGCACCGGAACTTGGACCGCCGCGTCGAGGCTCTGGTCAGGCTGTCCAACCGTGAAGACATTGCCGAAGTGAACTCACTGATGAACCGGTACCTCGACCCGGCAACGGCCAGCTGGCATCTGGATAATGAGGGCGAATGGAAACGTCACCACCTTGATGCTGACGGAAACCCGCTGCTCGATGTCCAGTCCTGGCTGCTGGCCAGCCGGTCACGTTCGCGATCTGCACAGCACCGTTAATGCGAAACAAGGAACACCTCGATGAACCGGTGGATGAGGGCACAGCTGTCTCCATCTATGCAGCTGGCGCCCTCTGCTGGCGCACTAAAAAGAAGAAACTTGAAGTGCTTCTGATCCACCGTCAGCGGTACGACGATTGGTCCTGGCCCAAGGGCAAGCTGGACAAGGGCGAAACCCTTCCCGAATGCGCTGTCCGGGAAGTGTCTGAGGAGGTGGGCCTGCCCATCACCTTGGGCATTCCCCTTTCTTCCATTCGCTATGCCGTCAAGTCTGGCTGCAAGGAAGTCCACTACTGGGCTGCCGCCGCCGGTGACATGCCGGTGCTCCCGGACGGAAAGGAAGTGAATGAGGTCCTTTGGTGCAGTCCTAGCAAAGCCCGTGAGCTCCTGTCTAACCCATCGGATCTGGAGCCTTTGGAAGCACTGGTGTCCGCCTACGACCGTTCCCGGCTGAGCACCTGGCCGCTGCTGATTATTCGGCATGCCAAGGCAAAGCCGCGTTCGGCGTGGACCCGGGCTGAAGGTGAACGACCGCTGGCGGCAACTGGCATGCGGCAGGCTCTCTACTTACAGCGGCTGCTTATGGCTTGGCACCCAAACCGCATCTACACCAGCGGCTGGATGCGCTGCATTTCCACCATCTCCCCGTACGCTCAGCACACCAAAGCCAAGGTCAAGGTGGTGCAGCGTTTGACGGAAGCCGATCACAACCGGCACCCGGCAAAGGTCACAGCAGTTGTTGAAAAATTGCTGACGCGCTCGTCGGCCACTGGCCTGTGTACGCATCGACCGGTGCTGCCCACCGTACTGAAAGCCTTGGCCACGCATATGCCGGCAGAAATGCGTAAATCCTTGCCGATACAGGACCCTCATCTGTCCCCCGGCGAAGTCCTCATTGCACACGTCTCCTTGGATGAACCGGGCACGATCGTGGCTCTGGAGCAGCACAAACCTTACGACGACTGACATCGGCACCCACTAGCACCGATGAATCTTTGTACCGTACACTCGGTACAAAGATTCATCGGTTATGGGGGCAAGATGTTTGGTATCAACTGGATGGAAAAGCTCATCGTCTTGGGCACCGCGGGCATCGGCATAGCCGTCGTGACCTACTTTATTCTGCGCGTATTTGTGTGGACTAAGGGGCAATCCAAATCCTTGGAGTACATCCGCAGGCATGCGTATTGGACCGGGCTGATCGCGTGGGCCGTCAGCAGCCTGTCGGGAGCCAACCGGGCGGGAATCTACGATCCCGGCCAGTTTTACGCAAGCAACTGGTCCACCATCCCCTGGTTTGCCATCCTCGGCCCGGTGGTGGCGGTACTCGCGGTCCACACCATCGGTCAATCCACCTGGCCCGCACCAAAGTCACCCCGCCGTATAGCCGTCCTAGAGTTTCGACGGACCCGCGACTACGTTGAGCCAGCACTGGGCTGGACTGTGGCCGGCATCTTCACACTGACAGCAGCTATTACGACGTTTCTCTTCTTCGCCCCCGGACTCATCTCCGCCAAAAGTGTCATTCTCGGTGAGACCGGTCAATCCTCCCAGACCGAGTACGGCCGGGCACCCGGCTATGTTTTGGCAGTGTCATTGACCGTAGCGCTCGTTGCCTTGGCCGCTGGCACTCTGTTGGTCATGCGCCTGATTGCCTCACGCAGATCTCTTGAGCATCTGACTCCGGAGCAAAACAAGACCCTACGCACAATTGGCATGAACCGTTTGCTGCGTGTTTCAGCAACGGTGGCTTCAGGGCTTGGCGCCATTGCGGGCAACTATTTGATGCAGCCCGCGCCGGACTCTACCGCGACATCTTGGGTAAACTGGCTGGCCATCATCAACATGGTGGTCCTGATCGCCATGCTCCTGTGGAAGCCTCCGTTCTTGGATTCTGAAACCGACGACGCCGGATACAACGCTTTGTTCAACACCGGCCGATCTGTAGCGACGTCCGCAGGAGACGGCCCCGCCGCGGCCAAACTGAGCAACGCGGCAGGTGTAACGGCGCCTATTGCTGGCACCCTTGGTCTCCTTGTTGGGCTGCTGACGATCCCTTGGTTTGGCTGGCTGGGTCCACTCACTCTCGCCCTAGTTTTCGTGCTGCTCTCACACTTGGGCTTGGAACTCTTGTTACGAAAAAACTACGCCACACCTGGCACTACCCGGACCCAGCTCAAGGCTGCCGTCCCCACAACTCTTCTTGTCGCCATTGCTATTGGTGGGCTCAGTCTCGTTCCTATGCTCAGCATGGTGAGCAGCATCAACAAGGGCGGCATGTACGACTGGCCCAGCTTTGGTAGCTCCACACCCCACTTCTTGGTTCCTCTTATCTGCGCCGTGGCGCTCGTGGGCGGAGGCGTAGCTTCGGCAGCGGTTGTCCTTCGGAGCCCTAGCTTGAGCAACGCGTCGGAATTGCTGGATAGAACGCTGCGCAGGCGCTCTTTGTTTAGAATCTGCCGGACAGTGGGCGGTGGCTTGTTCGCACTTTTGGCGGCCGCTTCACTGAACGTAGGAACGGAGCCAACGTTTGGCGGGGAGTCAGCGAGTTCTGAGTTCGGGATGGTCGGCGCGTTCTGCCTTGTGGTGGCAGCTACCCTCTGCTTCTACCCGGTACGGGGCTTCACACCTGCCGATTTCATGCCAGCAGCAGCGAACGCTACGGGCACCACGAGTCTGAACAAGTAGCGCCCATGGACGCTCAGATTGTCATTGACCTGCAAACGGGAACTCCTCCCTACGAACAGATCCAGACTCAGATCTCCTCGCTCATCGCCGTCGGTGAACTCCCGCTCGGTACGCGCCTGCCGACTGTCCGCGCCTTGGCCGCCGACCTTGGCGTCGCCGCAGGCACGGTGGCCCGAGCCTACAAGGAGCTCGAGTCGGCAGGGATCGTCATCACCAACCGGCGCCAAGGAACTGTGGTTGCGAAAAGCGAGTCTCGACAGGCTCGACTAGCGCAGGCTCGCCCGGCGGACGCCGGGTCTGGACACGTTCCACCACCGGAGACGACGGGTGATGCCGTTGAGGTGATGGCCGCCGTCGACCATCTCATTAATGTGGGTGAGGCAGCCGGGCTGGATGCCAAGATGATTGTCACATTACTCCAGGGCCGCCTAAACCAGCGCGGCAAGTAGAAGTAGACTGTTTGGTGTGACTGCTATCATCCATACCTCGTCAATTTTGACCCCGTACGAAGACATGCTGCGCGATGTGCTGGCCAACGGCACCGCGAAGTCAGACCGCACCGGCACCGGCACGCGCAGCGTTTTTGGCCGGCAGCTGCGCTTTGATCTGAGCGAGAGTTTCCCGCTGATCACCACGAAGCGGGTGCATTTCAAGTCGGTCGCCATGGAGCTGTTGTGGTTCCTGCGCGGCGATTCGAATGTGCGTTGGCTGCAGGAAAACGGCGTCAAGATTTGGAATGAGTGGGCGGACGACGCCGGCGAGCTGGGTCCCGTCTATGGCGTCCAGTGGCGCTCGTGGCCCACGCCGGACGGGGAGCACATCGACCAGATTTCCACCGTCATGGACTCGCTGCGGGACAACCCGGATTCGCGCCGTCACATTGTCTCGGCCTGGAATGTTGGCGAGTTGAAGAACATGGCGTTGCCGCCGTGCCACGCCTTCTTCCAGTTCTATGTTGCCCCCACCGAGGACGGCCGCGGCAAGCTCAGCTGCCAGCTGTACCAGCGCTCGGCGGATACTTTCTTGGGTGTGCCGTTCAACATTGCCTCCTATGCTTTGCTGACCATGATGATGGCGCAGCAACTGGACATGGAGCCCGGCGAGTTCATTTGGACCGGCGGCGACGTTCACATCTACGACGATCACCAGACTCAGGTTGCCGAGCAGCTTTCCCGGGAACCGTACCCGTACCCAAAACTGCGCTTCACCCGCAAGCCTGACTCGATCTTTGATTACGATTTTGCAGACTTTGAACTGGTCGATTACCAGCACCACCCTTCGATTAAGGCGCCGATAGCAGTATGAGCGAGTCCCCCTCCACTTACCGTTTTACCCAGCCCATTGTTGGCATGATCTGGGCGCAGACCAACCAAGGCGTCATTGGGGCTGAGGGCGGCATGCCCTGGCACCTGCCCGAGGACATGGCTCACTTCAAGCGCGTCACCCTAGGCCACCCCGTGGTCATGGGGCGCAAAACGTGGGAATCGTTCCCGGATAGGTTCCGTCCGCTTCCGGAGCGCACCAACATCGTGGTGACCCGGCAGCAGGGGTGGGGTTCCACTCCTGAGGCGAGTGGCGCCGTCGTGCTTGACTCCTTGGAGGAGGCACTCGTTGAGGCGCAGTTCTCCCCCGGCGGCAACGAGGTGTGGGTCATTGGTGGCGGGGAAATCTTTGAACAGGCTGCCGAGCATTGCAATGTGGCCGTGGTGACCGTCATCAATACAGACGTTCCCGGCGATACGCAGGCGCCGGGGCTGGGCCAGGAATGGACGTTCCGTGGGGCGTCGCCGCTGCAGGGCTGGCACACCTCCAAGAACGGCACCGAGTACCGGATCACCATGTGGGCCAAGGGCGAGACGGAATTTTCGGCCGAATAACACTGCCCCCGGCCTCCACGGAGGCGCGAAACGCCGTCGTACATGTTCATTAGATGACACGCATTTGCCGTCAGTTTGCCCTACCCCCGTAAACTTGGAACATGACCAATAACAATGTTCCTTCCGTCGGCCTTGTCGGCTGGCGCGGCATGGTCGGTTCCGTTCTGATGCAGCGAATGCAGGACGAAGGCGACTTCGGCGATATCAACCCCGTTTTCTTCTCCACCTCGAACGCCGGCGGCAACGCCCCGGTGATTACAGGCGCTGGCGATGCCGGCAAGCTCGAAGACGCCTTTGATATTGATACGTTGGCGAAACTTCCCATTATTGTCACCGCCCAGGGCGGGGATTACACCAGCCAGGTGCACACCGATTTGCGCAAGCGCGGCTGGGACGGCCTCTGGCTGGACGCCGCCTCCACCCTGCGCATGAACGACGATTCCATCATTGTGCTGGACCCCGTCAACCGCGACGTCATCGACGCCGGTCTGGCCAACGGCACCAAGGACTTCATCGGCGGCAACTGCACCGTCTCCTGCATGCTCATGGGCTTGGGCGGGCTGTTCAAAAACAACCTGGTCGAGTGGGGCACCTCCATGACCTACCAGGCAGCTTCCGGCGGCGGCGCCCGCCACATGCGCGAACTCCTGAACCAGTTCGGCACGCTCAACTCCGAGGTGTCTAGCGAACTGGAGAACCCGGCGTCGGCCATCTTGGACATTGACCGCAAGGTCCTGGCCCACCAGCGCGAGGGCGTTGACTCCTCGCAGTTCGGCGTGCCGCTGGCCGGTTCCTTGATCCCCTGGATCGATGCCGATTTGGGCAATGGCCAGTCCAAGGAAGAGTGGAAGGCCGGGGTCGAGACCAACAAGATTCTAGGCACCTCCGCCGAAAACCAGATCATCATGGACGGCCTCTGCGTACGCATTGGCGCCATGCGCTCCCACTCCCAGGCGCTCACGCTCAAGCTGCGCGAGGACCTGTCCGTGGCCGAGATCGAATCGCTGCTGGGCAACGACAACGAGTGGGCCAAGGTCATTCCCAACACCAAGGAAGCCTCCATGGCGGACCTGACCCCTGTGGCGGCATCGGGCACACTGGATATCCCCGTGGGCCGCATCCGCAAGATGGAAATGGGCCCGGAATACATCAGCGCGTTCACCGTGGGCGACCAGCTCCTCTGGGGTGCCGCCGAGCCGCTGCGCCGCATGCTCAAGATCGCCGTCGGCACGCTCTAACGTACGGCCAGGGTGCGAAAAATGCGCCCGTCCCCCAAAAATGCGCCCGCTCTACGGGGCGCATTTTTGGGGGACGGGCGCATTTTTGATTCCTAGAGTTGGCGGAGCGTGGGCCGCTGGTTATTTTCCGAGGAATTTGGCGTATTTCTTCGCTGCTGTGTCCAAGGCCTTCATTTGCGCCAGACTAATTCCTGCAAAAAGCTCCGGAAGTACGACGCCGGCCAGTTGCCTTTGCTTCTCCCCCGCACCCTGCGCTTTGCGCCAGGTGCCCACCACTTGCCCGCCCACTAGAACAGTCGCCTTGAACATCCCGTTATTGCCAGGCACCGTCAACGGGGCGTGTTGCGGGGCCAGTGCGGCGCTGCGGTCCGTGTAGCCCAGCAGATATTCGTCGAATCCTGGAAGTAGGAGGAGCGATCTGACGCCGGGGACGTTCGCTTTTGAGGTGCTGCCTCCGAGCAGCTCTACCGTTTCCGGAGCCAAATAGTAGTTGACACCGTTGCAGTCGATTGTTTCCAGCTGCTCCTTCACCTGTGCAAGCCCTGCGTTGATGTCCTTGAGGGTCAGCTTGGCCCACCACTGGAAGTCCTTGATGGTTGCCGGTCCGTGGCTGCGGAAGTAGCGCAGTGTCAGCTCGGCCAAGGCTTGGTCCCGTTCCAGCACGCGCGGGTTCTTGATCCAGTGCTCGCTGCGGACAAAGAACTGGGTGTTGCCATTGCCGGCTGCGGTATTTATGGGGCCTTGCACCAATGTGCCCTGCAGACACAGCATGAGGATCAAATGTATCCCCCGTTGCGCTTTGGTCTGCTGCCCGGCCTGCTCAAAGGCGGCCAATAGGGCGTCCCGGGAGACTCTCCCGCCAGTCTGCTCGCAGCCGGGATGCCTCTCGCCTGACTGATCCAGCAGCGCAACGGCAAGCTCGCGCACTTTCTCAACATCCGTCGTCGTGATTCCCAGTTCACGGTGGCGGGCGGCCAAACTGGTGATCATTCGATCGCGGGTGAGGGCCAGAATCCAGCCCAGATCCTCGGCGGCGCTGACGTGGAGGGTCCCGCGCATGGGCCACGAGCGCACCAGCTCGCCGCGGTTGAAGGCTGCTTCAATGTCGGCGCGAGTGCTTCCGGGGCTCCGTAGACCGATGGACCACAGCGCGCCCGGGAAGTCCTGCCCCTGCAAGGCCGTCAGCGAACGCACAACGTCCACCGGCCCCGGTGTGGGACTGGTGGACGTTGGCAGGATTCCTTGTGCTGCAAGACGCAGCCGGGCAAGTGTGGGCGGGGTGAGTTTGACGCTCATTCACCCACTCTAATGGCGGCCGACGACGTGGTGGGCCCACGCGCCTGAGGATCCCCTGGCCGAGTATCCCGTGGCCTAGTATCCCGTGGCCGAGCGAAGCGAGGTTGGGGAGGGCTGGTGTCAGCGGGCGGTGCGCATGCTCGCCGTGATGGGGCACTCGAAGGGATCGCGCTGGCCCAGACCTACCTTGTTCAGGTATCGCATGACAATCATGTAGGACTGTCCCAGCGTGGTCTCCGTGTAGGTGATGTTGCGCTCGGCGCAGTACTCGCGAACCATCGGCTGAACGGCCTTGAGGTTCTTGGAGGACATGGTGGGGAACAAGTGGTGTTCGATCTGGTAGTTCAGACCACCCATGCCAACATCAACCCACCAGCCACCGGAAATGTTGCGGCTCATGAGGGTCTGGCGGCGCATGAAGTCGATCTTGACGTCCTTGGGAACTAGCGGCATGCCCTTGTGGTTGGGTGCGAATGCGCAACCCATGTACAGGCCCAGGCCCATGATCTGCACGGCTACGAATGCCAAGCCGATGCCCCAGCCCAGGAACCAGACGGTGAAGGCCGGAAGCAGAACGAGGCGGACTACGAGCAGTGCAATCTCGGCCGTGCGTTCAGGCACAACCTGCTTGCGGTCAAGGACTCGCTTGACCGCGGCGATGTGGAGGTCAAGAGCGGCCAGTGTCAGCAGCGGGAAGAAGAAAGCACCTTGGCGGCGGGCGAACCATTTGGCGAAGCCGGTGCGCTTGGCGGCGTTCTCGGGGTCGAATACGAGGGCGCCGGGATCGATGTCGCCGTCAACACCAATCTTGTTCGGGTTCAGGTGGTGCTTACCGTGCTTGTTCATCCACCAGCCGTAGCTGAGGCCAACAAACAGGTTTCCGGTGATGCGGGCCAGCCATGCGTTCTTCTTCGCGGAGGCGAACACCTGACGGTGGGCGGCGTCGTGGGAAATGAAGGCGGTCTGCGTGCACATAAAGGCGAAGAGCACGGCCGTGATCATCTGCCACCAGGTCTGCCCCAGTGTCAGGAACAACGCCAGCACCGCCAAGTAGCCGATGCCTTGGCGGATCATGCGCAGCACGTACCATTTGATGTCGCGCTCCATGTAGCCAGCGGCGCGGACCTGCTCGGTCAGCTGGATGAAATCGGTGACGTGGCGGTCGCGGGCAGGACGTTTCTTAGCTGGCTTGGGCAGCACAGTGGCTTCATCCAGTACATCCGGGGTGTCAAGTATTGCCGATGACATGAGGCTCCTCGCGCTGGCCCGCCCGAAGGAATCACCAGTTAATAGAAATCAGAATCTTTCCATTAACACTATGAAAATCCTGGGCGGTCCACATCACACTCGGGAGCCGTCTTAACCCCCTACCCGGGTAGGGGTGCGCGCCGGTGTTGAGCCCACGACCGCGAGGGGCCCCGGCCGAGGTACGAGGTTGGGGAGCGGTGTTGGGGAGCGGGTGGGGACTACAGCGTGCAACCCACCAGCACTGGTTCGGGAACCAGGGTGATACCGAATTCACGCACGACGCCGTCCCGCACCTCGCGCGCGATCGCCAGGATATCCTCGGCGCGAGCCCCGCCACGGTTGGTGATGGCGAGGCTGTGCTTCGTGGACAGGGAAGCGCGCGGCGGGGTCCCGGCGTCGTACTTGGTATTTGTGAGTTCACCGGCCAACCCAAAGCCCTTGGCGAACCCTGCGTGCTCAATGAGCCAGGCGGCGCTGAGTTTGACCAGTTCGTCTACTGGCCAGCGCGGGGCGTCCTCGGGCAGAGTTGCGGCGATCTCGGCGGAGACAATGGGGTTGGTGAAGAAGGAACCGGTGGAGAAGGTGTCGCGGTCGGCCGGGTCAAGGACCATGCCCTTGGATGCGCGCAGGGCCAGCACGGTGCGGCGTAGTTCCAGCGAATTGGCGCGCTTGCCCACCTCTACTTCGAGGCGGCGGGCCAGCTCGGCATATTTCACGGGTGCACTCATGCGGCCCAGCAGCAGCTGGAATTCCACGGTCAGGACCACATAGCGCGGGGAGCCGTTGACGGTGGCGGCCTTCAACAATGAATCACGGTAGCCGAACTTCAGCTCATGGTTGGTGAAGGTGTGGACAGCGTTTTTCTCCCTGTCCCAGGTGCGTACGGCGGCAATGGTCTGTGCCACCTCGCTGCCGTAGGCGCCCACGTTTTGCACGGGCGTTGCCCCTGCGCTGCCGGGAATGCCGGAGAGTGCTTCGAGCCCACTCCAGGCATGGAGCACCGTTTGGTGGACAAAGTCGTCCCAGTTGTGGCCGGCCTGCACAACCACCGAGGCGCCACCGCAGGAGTCTTCTGAATTCGCCACGAAACCCTGGCTGGCGATCTTCAGAACGGTGCCGGCGAAGCCGTCGTCCGAGACCAGCAGATTGGAGCCACCGCCAAGGATTAGAAGTGGCTCACCGGACTCGTCCGCGGCCTTGACAGCTGCAATAATCTCCGCTTCGGTGGTGGCCTCAACGTAGTTGCGGGCGGGGCCTCCCACGTCAAGGGTGGTCAGGGAACTCAGAAGCTTTTGCTCATTCACCAGTCCAGACTATCGCTTGAGGGCGGGCTCTTTCGCGTCCAGATACGCGGGCTTGCGCACCACCGGTGTCAGGAAGAAGGCAATGACCAACATGACGAGCACTGCCAGCAGTGAGTTCAGCACGCCCACGTGCTCTGCCAGCAGGCCCAGCAGCGGCGGTCCTCCGAGGAAGGCGCCATAGCCAACGGTGGAGACTACCGAGACCCGCGCGGCGGCATGTTCAGGATCGTCGGAAGCGGCAGACATTGCCACCGGGAAGCCCAGCGCGGAGCCGAGTCCCCAGAACACCAGTGCGGCCAAAGCGACCTCGGCGTTTGGCGCAAACACGAATAGGCCTAAGCCAATGATGGCCAGTGCTGCACCCACGCGCAGGACGCTGACCCGACCAAACTTGTCCAGCACCACGGTTCCAGCAAAACGCCCAATGGTCATGGCGGAAACGAAGATGCCGTATCCAATAGCTCCAATTGCGGCGGTAGAACCGTAACCATCCACCATGGCGAGGGCCACCCAGTCCCCTGCCGCACCTTCGGCTAGGCCCAGACCCAGCACGAGTGCACCCAGCATCAAGGTGCGCGGATCACGCCAGGCGGCAGCGATCTTCGCCTTGCCAGCCTTCTTCGCCGCCGCGGCTTTCTCGGCGCTCAACGTTGTGGTGGCGCCGGTGGTTCCGGTGGCGCCGACTGTGATGATCGGGATGGGTCCGGTGCCTGGAACTGCGCCGGAGTCGCCCAGATCAACCATGGCACCCGAAGAGTTCATCTTGTCAGCCTGGTAATGGCTGGTGCCGATCAGAACGGCACCACAGACGGCAAGGGAAATCACGCCCAGGTGGAGGGCAACTGGGACGTGCAAGGACGCGGCCAGCGCACCCAAGCCGGCACCGGCCACGGTGCCGATGCTGAAGGCTCCGTGCAGGCGCGGCATGATGTGCCGGCCCAACGCCCGTTCAACAGCGGCTCCTTCAATATTGGAGGAGGTGTTCCAACTGCCCGTACCAAGGCCCACCATGACGAGCCCGGCCCCCACCACCAGCGTGTCGGTAAATACCGTGGCGCCCAATCCTACGATCAGAACACCGATGGTTTGGATGATGCTGCCAACCCGGGAGGTGAGTTTTGAGCCAAGGCGCAACACCACCAAACCGGACACGGCCACCGAGACAAATGATCCCAGAGACATGCATAACAGCATCAGCCCGATCTCCCCAGGTGTCAGCCCCAGGTCATCGCGGATGGCAGGAATGCGTGAAACCCAGGTGGCAAAGACCAGCCCGGAACCGGCGTAGGCGGTGACGACACCGTTACGCCAAGCGGAAACCTGACTCACGCCACCCGAACCACGGCTTGGGACTTGACGAGAACCTTCTGGCCATCCAAGGTGACGGTTAAATCGATACGTGCGGTCCCGGCGTCGGAATCTAGAGCGCCAACCACACCGGCCACTTCCACGACGGCACCAGGTTCGCCATCGAGATCGGCTACGGGAACCGGCTTGGTGAAGCGAGTTCCATAAGATACGACGGCGCCCGGGTCACCGATCCAGTCGGTCACCAACTGCACTGCCGCACCCATGGTGAACATGCCGTGCGCAATGACGCCGGGTAGCTCTACCTCACGGGCGAAGCGTTCGTTCCAGTGAATCGGGTTGAAGTCCCCCGAAGCACCGGCGTACTTAACCAGGTCGGCCCGGCTGATCTTCAAGGTGCGTGAGCCGATCTCGGTCCCGACGGCTAGGTCTGCGATGTTTACTGTGGCAGTCATTACTGTCCCTCTCCGCGCACCAGGATGGCGGACACTGTGGTGGCGACAGCAACGCCGTCGACCGTTGAAATTTCAGCGCGAGTGGTGATCATGGCCCCGCCACCCATGGCACGGACCGTGTCCACGTGCAGCGCGGCAAGCAGCTCGTCGCCGGCCACGATGGGGCGGTGGTGGGTGAACCGCTGTTCGGCGTGCACCACACGGGAGAAATCAATCCCGGAATCGGAATCATTGATCAACAGGGCGTCGGCACGCTGCGCCACGATGATGGCGTAGGTGGGCGGCGCAACAAGATCGGCATGGCCCAAAGCCTGAGCTGCGGAAACGTCAAAATGGGCTGCATGGGTGGCTTTGACGGCCCTGGCGAAGTCGCGAATGGACTCCCTGCCAACACTGTACGGTTCACCTAATGCGTAGCTGCGCCCCTGCAGCTCTGGGTTGATGGTCATGGGCTTAAGCGTATAGCCCGGACGAGGGCTGGCGCACACTAAGACCGCGGTTCGGACCGCATTCGCCCAACAATGGCCAGCAAGGAGTCCAGATCCATGTTTTCCTGCCCACCGTCTGGCTTTTTCAGTCCTGTGGGGAAGCCAAAGAGGGCCGCGTTGTAGTACATGCCGTCGCCTAGCAGGAGGATTGCCCTGGCCACGGCCGGATCGCCAACGTCGCTCAGGATCAGTTCAAACCAACGGGCATGCAACTCGTTGAATGCTTGGCGGACGGTGTCGTCGTCACTTTGGATCAGCCGGTGGGCCGCCACGATGCAGCGATCAAAGGGTGTGCCACCGAATACGCTGGTTCGAATGTAGTAGCTGGCGCAGCCCTCGGGGTCCTTAGCCATGGCCACAAAGTCCTGCTCCGCGAACTCGCGGACTTGCGCGAGCAACCCATCGGTGAGCGCTTCCTTGTTTTTGAAGTGGTACAGCAATCCACCCTTGGAGACGCCGGCTGAAGCGGCGACGGCGTCCAAAGTAGCCGCCTGTGGCCCATCCCCATTGAGGATTTCTACATAGGCGACAAGAACCCGTTCACGTGCGGAGGGTTGATTAGTCATGAGACAACCCTACAAGAAGTGATACACTCAACCGTCCAGACGGTACAGTAAACCGTCTGGACGGTATAGAATTGTGGTCATGGCACTGACACACAGCACACTCAAAAACAGCTCCCCGGAGAGCACTCCACGCGCCGGCGTCCGCTCCTGGATCGCCCTAGCTGTGCTGATGCTGCCTGTTTTGCTGGTCTCTGTCGATAACACGGTGCTGAGCTTTGCCATCCCTTCCATCTCCTTGGCCCTGACGCCCTCGGCGGCCGAGCTGCTGTGGATCATCGACGTATACCCCCTGGTGCTGGCTGCCTTGCTGGTTCCAATGGGGAGCATGACCGATAGATTTGGTCGCCGTAAACTCCTCCTCATCGGCAGCACCGGCTTCGCCGTGGTTTCTGTATTTGCTGCCTTTGCACCGAATGCTGGAGCACTGATCGGCTACCGCGCACTCTTGGGCCTCTTCGGCGCCATGCTGATGCCCGCAACGCTGTCCCTGATCCGCAACCTGTTCCTGCACCCCGGCCAGCGCCGGACAGCCATAGCCGTCTGGGCTGCCGGGTTCTCCGGTGGAGCTGCGCTAGGCCCTATTGTGGGCGGCTTTATCCTGGAGCACTTCTGGTGGGGCGCTGTATTCCTCATGAGCGTGCCCGTACTGATCCCCTTGTTGATCCTGGCTCCCATCTTTGTGCCGGAGTCCAAGGACCCAAATCCGGGAAAGATCGATGTGTGGAGCATCTTGTTGTCTTTCGGCGCCATGGTGCCCACAATCTTCGGCATCAAGGAGATCGCTCAGTCCGGATTCTCCGTCATCAACCTGGCACTCATTGTGGCTGGTGTTGCTCTGGGTGTGGTGTTTGTGCGCCGGCAGATGCGCCGCGAGAACCCCATGATGGATGTATCACTGTTCAAGAATCCCGTGTTCAGCGGCAGTGTCAGCGCCAACTTGTTGAGCATCTTTGCGCTGGTCGGTTTCTTGTACTTCATCACCCAGCATTTGCAGTTGGTCGTGGGCCTGTCGCCCACGCATGCCGCCTATGTTCTGGTGCCGGGCTTGGCCATCACCGTGATCTTTGGATTACTGGCCGCCAAGCTTGCGAATTACATCCGGCCCTCACGGCTAGTGGTGATTGGGCTGTTGCTCAATGCCTCAGCCTTCTTGATCGTGTGGCTGAACACCGACGGTTCCGTTCTTGGCATCATGATCGCCTTCGCCGTCCTCGGCGCTGGGGTGGGAACCGCAGAGACCATCTCCAATGACTTGATCCTGAGCGCTGCACCGCCTACGAAGGCTGGTGCTGCATCTGCCATCTCTGAGACTGCTTACGAGGTGGGATCAGTGCTGGGAACCGCCGTCTTGGGTAGTGTTTTGGCCGCCGCTTACCGCATGAATGTGGTGATTCCGAAGAGCGTCTCGGCCGCCGATCATGAGACCGCGTCGCAGACCTTGGGTGGTGCCATCGATGTGGCAGCTTCGTTGCCCGCAGCACAGTCCAATGCGCTGCTGGAATCTGCCAAGCACGCTTTCGATTCCGGTCAGGGCACCGTGGCCATGGTCAGCGTTATAGTCATGCTTGTTGCGGCACTGATGTGTGCGCGGACTTTGCGCAGTGCCGTCAGCACGCCGGAGCCGGTGGAACACTAAGCAGGGCGAGCGGCACGCGGCGAGCGATCGAAAAAGACGGCGCTTGCGGGAAAAGATGGGCCTAGACGGCCGTCTTTTCCCGCAAGCGCCGTCTTTTAACGTGACTGCGGCAGCGTCAGTAGCTTATTGATTCCCGGCTTTGCGAGCGGCTTCGCGCTTCTCTGCGGCTTTGAGTTCCTTGCGGATGTTACGTCCTCGCAGGCCTAGGGACGCCATGTGGGCCAGCAGGCCGACGCCGATGAAGGGCAGTGCGATGAAGGTCATGGACGGCGTGGAGCTGATGGCACCGATCACCAGGATGACGATGCCGATGAAGGTCAGCCCCATGCCGGCAAAAACAGCGTATTTGTAGGCGGGCGGAGCAGTTTCCCAAAAGTCGTTTAGCACGGGGCTAAGTCTACCGGGCGAGCGACCCAAAGCGGGCGAAGCGAGCTTGGGGAGGCCGGGAGACACTGCCGGGCGAAAGACCCGAGTGTAACCACGGCCGCGAGGACCGACAATGCTGCGATATGGATGCGAATTTTCCGACCATTGCTGCGATAGGGTCCGGGAAAAACCAACCATTGCTGCGATAGCGTCGGTGGGTGGGCGCGTCGGTGGGGCGGTGGGGCGGTGGGCGCGTCGGTGGGCGGTCCGTGGGTGGGAGCTGCGGCGTGCTAGAAGAGCGATTCTTGCAGCGCCGGGACCTCGGTCTGGAAGTTGCCGAAGCGAACCTTGCGGCCCTTGAGCGCGCCGAGATCCACCAGGAACGCTCCGTCGGCGCCGTCTAATCGGGCCAAGGCAATGGGGCCGAGAATGGAGTCCAGCCTCATGCCGTGCTGCCCCGCATCCAGCGACTGTGGATAGGCCGTGCGCCGGCCGGGTGTTGCCACGGCGTCGGAGAAATCGCTCCTGCGCCATTGCTCCTCCACCGTCTCGAAACCTTCGAGGGAAAGCTCCGCCACATAGTCATGCACGACGTCGGCCATCGCCTTGTTGGTCTGCTCCACGTGCAGCGGTGGCCGAGGATGCAAAAGTGCGGCGAACTTTGCGGCACCGCGGACAAATTGAGTGGGCGGCAAGTTAGTTGAAACGGCATCTTCTAAGTGCCGCACTACCGAGCCGTCTTGAGCCCTGGCCACGTAACGGGCCACGAGCGCGCCTTGCTCGGCAAGGCGGCTCCATTTACTCCGTTCAGAGGCTGTGCCCACCTTGGTGGTGCCGTCAGCAAACGTGGCTATGTACAGCCAGTGCTGCATCGACAAGTACGCCTTCAAGCCGGGTGAGCCCTGACCGCTGCGATGGAAGTCATGCATGAGCCGCATCTGATCCTTGGCGAAGCAGGCTCCGCATTGGAAGCCACGTTCGGCGCCCTGCCCTGACGGACATGGGAAGTGCTGCGGCTGCCCCGACTCCTCTACCCGGGTGAACCCTAGGCAGAACCGGGCAGGGACGCCATCGCCGGAGAGCACCTCAAACCTCAGCCATTGTCCGGGCAGCAAAGGTAGCCGCGCATCGCCGTCGTCCGTTGTCAGGGACAGCGCCGGGCCCTCAGTGGCCCAAGTGACGCCCCGGACCAGCCCGCCCGTCTGCACCATGGTGGCTAGAGCGCGGGCTGGACGCCGTAGGCCACGGCCAGCTTCATGATCTTCTCGGCACGGCCCAGGCGGGGCAGGTCGGAGCCGTCGCGGATGACGCCGCCGCGGGCGTTGAAGTCATTCATGAAGTCCGTGGCCCAGGCGACGTCGGAGGGCGTGGGGCTGATGACTTCGTTGATGATGGTGGTCTGATCGACGGCCAGGCACAGCTTGCCGGTCATGCCCATGGAGACGGTGATGGCCGACTGCTCGCGCAGGATCGGGTGGTTGGTACCCACGGTGGGGCCATCGATGGGGCCGGGCAGGTTGCCGACGCGGCTGGCGACGACGAGCTTGGCGCGGGGGTAGGCCATTGCTTCGCGGTCCGCGGCCATGCCGGTGTCGCGGCGGAAATCGCCGGAACCGAAAGCGAGGCGGAAAGCTCCTTCGGCGCGGGCGATGTTGTTGGCTTCCTCGATGCCCAGCGCCGATTCGACGAGGGCCAGCACGCGGGTCTTGCCGTCGAGGCGGTGGTAGGTTTCCTTGACTTGCTCGGCCTGTTCGGTCTTGGCGAGCATGACGCCGAGCAGTCCGGGGACGTTGCGCAGGTTGGCGACGTCGTCGGCCCAGAACTTGGAGTGGACGTCGTTGATGCGGACCCAGGCCTGGCCGCCGTTGCGCAGCCAGTCGATGACGTCGGCACGGGCCGCATCCTTCATCTTGGGGTCAACGGCGTCTTCAATATCCAGCACAATGGCGTCGGCGCGAGAGCTTGCGGCCTCGTCAAAGATCTCCGGACGGGTTGCCGGAACCAGAAGCCATGAGCGTGCAATCTCTGCAGGGATGTTGCGGGTGCGGACAGGAGTTGAAGCGGCTTCATTGCCAACGATGCTAGACATATATCTACCGTATACGGCAAATCATTCCTATGAGCTGTGCTGAGCTACAAAGCTGCGCCGGATAGTCTGGCGGATTGCACCAGATTATCCGCCTCTGGTCTAGACCACAGGGCGGTTGGGTACGTCCGCGTCCCATGTCAGATCCGCGCCGGCTGGCAGTACCAAGGCCTCAATGTCCGGATCCTGTGCCAGTGCCGAAATAAGTTCCCAACTGCCGCCCACCACTGTGGAATCAAAATCAATTTCCGTGACCAACACCCAGCTGTGGTCTTGAGGCCACAGGATGCTCGGCGATTGCGGCCACTGCGGCTCGTGGTGCCATGGCGCATGGTTTACCCAGCTCGGATCAGCGTAGAACCGCGCCCCTGTCTCGAACAGGAAGTAGCTCCGGCCGGGGAGTTCCAACTTTTCACCGTTGACCACATCCGCGGGCAGCAGGCCGGGGCCGGTTTGCTCGGGCTGCGGGGCGACCCAGCTGGCGCCATCCTCGCCCTGGGTCAGCTGCACATATCCGGCCGAGCTGGTCAGACCGCCCCACCCGTCCCAAACGGCGGTGACGCCATGTTCCGGCGTGGCGGTGTCCTCGCACAGGTAGGCGGCCACCTTGGCCAAGACGTCCGGGGCGAGGTTGCCTACCTCCGGGTTGGAGTACCGCCATCCTTGCGCGTCAAGGGGGCCGAGCCGCGGCGTCTCCGGGCCCGGCAGGCGATTGAATTGGGCCAGCGCATGCATCTGCTTTCCAAAGGCCTGTGCGACGGCGGACCAGCCCACCTGTTGCTGTTCGAACTCACCCATGGCGGGCAGATCGTGCCCGTGCCACGTTTTGGTGTCCAGCGGCCTGTCCCGTTGCGTCGGATGGAAGATTCGCGCGTAGGCGGGGAAGCCGCGTGGCACCACGGCATGCATGTCATGCCACTGCGAATCGATCAGTGGTTTGAGCCATGCGCCGGATTCTGCGCTGGTGAGTGCTTCGGGAACCGCATCAGGTTGGGAGTCCATTGCCCCAGCATAGGCCGGGTCCGGCGTCGGCCGAGGGAGCGTTTCTGAAATTAGCCCAATTAGTGAGGGAGGGTCCTGTTGAGGGGTCAGGCCAGAGTTGCGGCAAGCTGCTCCGGGCCCAGCGGACGGTCCGCGTACACGAGGCGAACGGCGGCAGGGTCTGGATTGCCGGCGTCGGGCCCCCTGTGCACCAGCGTCAGGCCGAGCTTTTCGGCAACCCGCGCCGAGGCGGCATTGTGTTCCAGCAGGTACGCCACGATGGGCAGTTCCGGGCGGAGCGCCTTGGCCTGGCGGACGGCCTCCCGGGAGAGCTCCGTAGCGTATCCCCTGCCGTGGACGTCGGCGGAGAATCGGTAGCCCAGATTCCAATACACGCCGGCCTTGATGGAGCAGCCGCCCTGGCCGATGATCGCCGGCTCTCCCTGCGCCCGGACGACCCATGGAGCCAGTCCGTCCTGCTCCCACCTGGCCGTGAACCCGTCCAGCATGGCGGCCGTCTGGGACTGGGCCGTGTGCCGCAGGCTGGGGAAATGTGTCCATACGCGGGGGTCGCTGCAGATGGCATACATCCCGGCGGCATCGCCCGGCGTTGGACGGGACAGCAGCAGGCGGTCGGTGGACGTTGAAACAGCCGTCATCAAGTTCTCCTTGGATCGTGGGGCGCCTCCCCCGGTAGTGAGCGAAGGCTCGTCGAAACAGCCCCGTATGTGAGCGAGCGTCCGGGGGTGCGCTAGCTCTCAGGCATGATCATGGTGCGCAGGTCCAATTGCCGCAGCACCCTGTCAACGACCTCAGGATCGGCGTCGGGCTCGTTGCGGGCATCCAGCACCTCGGCCCGGGCCGCGTCCAGTGCGATGGTTTGGACCGCGATGGCCAGCTCCCGGCCGCGGCGGCGGCGCTCATCCTTACTCTCATTCTTCAGGCTGCCATCGAGCAGCTCGACCTGCAGGCGCTGCATCCTGGCCTTGACCAGGGCCAGCTTTTCCGGTGGCAGGTTCTTGATCAGCTCGTTGTTGTGTAGGGCTGCGACGGCAGCCTCCTGGGCGCGCAGGGCCAGTACCTTGGCAGCCTCCCGTTCCTCGGCGCCGTCGTCGGTGGCCTTGAGCACCCGCATAAGCCACGGCAGGGTCAGCCCCGGGAGCACCAGCGTTGTCAGCAGCACGGCGCAGGCAACGACGATGATCTCGTGCCGGGCCGGGAACACTTCACCGGAGGGCAGCACCGCCGGCAGTGCAAGGGCCAGAGCCAACGTGGCCAGCCCGCGCATGCCACACCAGGAAAGGATCACGACGTCCTTGAGGCTGGTTGGCGGCAGCTCGCCGTCGTGCTTCTTGGACAAGAGCGCCAGGAGGCCAAACCACAGGAACCTGACCACAATCACCAGGACGCTGATGGCAATCGCCAACGGCAGCATGCCCCAAATGTCCGATCCCTCGACCTTGATGACCTCGCGCACCTCAAGACCCACCAGTCCAAAGGCGAGTCCTGTGACAAGCAGTTCCACCACATCCCAAAACGCTGCGCGGGTGATGCGTTCGGCGGCGTCCTCCGCCCGGGCATGGCGCTTGATCTCAAGTGCCGTGACAACGACGGCGATCACTCCCGAGGCATGCACCTCCTCGGCCAGGATGTAGGCGGCGAAAGGCACCACAAGAGTAACTGCGCTGCGGGCCACGGAGGATGTGATGAGTTTGGTGATCAGGCCCGTCACCCAGCCCATGACCATGCCAACCCCGACGGCGATGGCGGCTCCCAGCAGGAACTTGCCGACCACACCCAGCCCGAACGGCTCACCGTCCATGGCGCTGGCCACAGCCGCCTGGAAGATCACGATGGCTGCTGCGTCGTTGAACAGGCCTTCGCTTTGCAACACAGTGATGAGCCGGCGCGGCATGTGCACGCGCCCTGCGATGGATTCCACAGCGACCGGGTCCGGCGGGGCGCACATGGCGCCCAGGGCGATGGCTGCAGGGATGCCGATGCTGGGGATCAACAGCCACGCGGCACCTGCGACGGCGGCTGTTGAGACCGCGACGAGCGCCACCGCCAGCAGGAGGATGGTGCGCCAACGAATGCGGAAGACCGCCCAGGAACTCTTTTGCGCCGTGGCAAAGAGCAGCGGGGGCAGGAAGATCGGCAGAATCAGCTCGGGTTCAATCCGGAGGTCCGGAAACCCCGGGATGAACGTCAGCGCCCCCGCCATGATGAGCATGAGCACCGGGTATGGGAGCTTGAGCTTGTCGCCCAGCCCCACGGCTACCACTGTCGCGAAAAGGAGTCCGATGATCAGTATGAGCTGTTCCACGGACTTTACTTTACGGGGTGAGGGCCTTCTCGATTGCCACTTGGCCGTCGCTGAATTCGATGGTCCGCATGATGGTGTCCGGGCGTTGCAGTGCCGCAGCAGCCACGAGGGCTGTGTTGGCGCGGGACGTGTTGCCAGATGCGCCCGCCTCACGGGCTGTTGCCGGGGTCGGGTCGATCAGTCCGGTGGGCACGTCCAACGTCAGCGCTCCCGGCGCCAGGATGGTCCAGGCCAGGGAGCTGGAGCGCAGGTGGGCATCGGCCGCGGCCTTGGCCTCGGCGTAGGCGAAGAAGCTGTTCTCGGCCGGCACACCATGGTCGGCCCGGGCGCCTAGGTAGGAGACCATGAGATAGCGCTGCACACCGGCAGCTGCGGCAGCCTCCATTGACGCGATGGCCGCGTCACGGTCCACGGCATAAGTCCGTTCGGGACTGCCGCCTCCGGCACCTGCGGACCAAATAACGGCGTCATGGCCGGCCAGCAGCTCGGTGAGCTCTTCGTGGGAGGAGGAAACGACGTCGTGCACCACAGGGGTTGCTCCCGTGGCCGCAACGTCATCAATGTGGGCCGCGTTGCGGATCACCGAGGTGACCTCCATCCCGGCCGCCTTCAGCAGCGGCGCCAGCAACAGGGCGACTTTTCCGTGCCCGCCAATGATAAGAACCTTCTGCACTTTTGCTCCTCTGCACATTTAAACGTTGTTGGAGGCAGCCTACGCCATGCCTCTGGGATAACCCCCGGGTGGGCTAACCCCGCGGCACCGGCACCCTGGGCGCCCTGGGCGCCCTGGGCGCCCTGGGCACGCCCGCCAACGTTGAAAGAGCAGATAATGCGATCCCACCGATGGCAAAGTCACGTTATCTGCTCTTTCAATGTCCCCAGATGCCGCACTCGAGTCGTCAGATATGGCCCGTTTAATCGCATTTTCGGGGCCATACATGGCGACTCGAGGATGGCGGATTTGAAAACGCAGATGATGCGATGAACATCGCGAATTTGTCGCGTTTTCTGCAGTCTCGAACAGGTTCAGCGCAGCATCTGCTGTTTCGAAGCAGAAGCCCCTGACGCGCCCGGGCTGTACACACATTTTGGCCGCTAACCCGCTAACCCCCAATGTCAGCTACCCGCAGGCATGAAAAAACCCCGGACGCCGTTGGGCATCCGGGGTTCTTCTTCCTGTAGCGGCACCGAGACTCGATCTCGGGACCTCACGATTATGAGTCGTGCGCTCTAACCAACTGAGCTATGCCGCCATAAATGAGCATGGCCCGTGCCGCCCCGGACAAACCGTCTTGACACGAGCCTACTCATTTGCGAGCCCCCCACCGGAATCGATCCGGTGACCTCGTTCTTACCAAGAACGCGCTCTACCACTGAGCTAGGGGGGCAACGAGAGAATACTTTACCAGTGCTTTTGCGGGATGCGAAATCGAGAACTACTCAACCATCCCCCAAGGCCCCAAGAGGGGTGCTCTGGGTCAATTCTGAGCAGCTCTCCAAGGTTCAAAATCCGCTAGAATTCAGGGGATTTCAGCAGCCAGAGAAGCAAAGAATGAAGTGCGTCACACAAGCGTTTTGGCAAGAAAAAGGCCGGCTACCTGATGGCAGCCGGCCCTTATCCGAGCCTAATACTCAGGCCCTTGGGGTGTGGTATTTACCACTTGCCCTTGCTGTTGAAGCTCTGTCCACCTTCGTGACGGGGACGGCGGTCGCCTCCACCGTGACCGGTGTGGCTCTGGCCGCCACGGTCGCTGCTGAAGCCGCGATCGTTGCCACGGTCTGCACCGCGGTCGTTACCGCCGCGGTAGCCGCCACGGTCGCCGTCGAACTTCTTCTTGAAGCCGCCCTGACCGCGATCGTTACGCTCTTCACGGGCCTTGTACGGGGCACCGGCACCTGCGGGGCGGCGGCCGTTGTCCAGCTCGAGGTTGATGAGCTCGCCGCTGATGCGGGTGCGGCTCAGCGCCTTCCACTGGTCCTTGCTCAGTTCTGCGGGCAGCTCAACCAGGGTGTGGTCTGAGCGGATGTCAATGCCGCCGATCTGCGAGGAGGACAGGCCACCTTCGTTGGCGATAGCGCCAACGATGGAGCCGGGCATGACGCGCTGGCGACGGCCGACCGAGATGCGGTAGGTGGCGTTGCCTTCGGTCAGGGTGCGGGTCGGGCCACGTGAGCCGAAGCCGTCCTTGGAACGATCCTTCTTCTGGTATTCCGGAGCTGCCGGCAGGTCGTTGACGAGCAACGGCTGGCCGCCCTGTGCCATAACAGCCAAGGCTGCAGCGATTTCCGACGCCGGAACGTCGTGCTCCTGCTCGTAGGAAGCGATCAGGTCGCGGAACTTAGCAACGTCCTTGGTGGCCAGGGTTTCGGTGATCTTCTCAGCGAACTTGCCCAAGCGCAGGGAGTTGATGGTTTCTGCGGACGGCAGGTGCATCTGCTCCACCGGCTGGCGCGTAGCCTTTTCGATGGCGCGAAGCAAGTACTTCTCGCGAGGAGTCATGAACAGAATCGCGTCACCTGAACGGCCGGCGCGGCCCGTACGACCAATGCGGTGTACATAGGACTCGGTGTCATGCGGGATGTCGTAGTTGATGACGTGCGTGATGCGCTCAACGTCAAGGCCACGGGCCGCAACGTCGGTAGCGACCAGGATGTCGATCTTGCCGTCGCGCAGAGCCTCGACGGTGCGCTCGCGCTGCTGCTGCGGGATGTCACCGTTGATGGCGGCAGCCTGGAAGCCGCGTGCCTTGAGCTTGTCAGCCAAGTCTTCGGTGGCCATCTTGGTGCGCACGAATGCGATGACGCCTTCGAACTTCTCAACCTCGAGTACGCGGGTCAGCGCATCGAGCTTGTGCGGGCCCATGACCTGTAAGTAACGCTGGCGGGTGTTGGCGCCGGTGGTGGTCTTGGACTTGACCGTCACCTCGGCGGGGTTGTTCAGGTACTGCTTGGAGATGCGGCGGATCTGGCCAGGCATGGTGGCTGAGAACAGTGCCACCTGCTTCTCTGCCGGAGTCTGTGACAGGATCTGCTCTACGTCTTCGGCGAAGCCCATACGGAGCATCTCATCGGCTTCATCCAACACCAGGTACTGCAGGTTGGAGAGGTCCAGTGAGCCCTTGGAGAGGTGGTCGATGACGCGGCCGGGGGTACCGACAACTACCTGTGCACCGCGGCGCAGGCCGGCCAGCTGGGGGCCGTAAGCGGATCCACCGTAGACGGGGAGAACGGAGAAGTTGTCCATGTGCTTGGCGTAGGAGGTGAAGGCTTCGGCAACCTGGAGCGCAAGCTCACGGGTCGGGGCCAGCACCAGGATCTGGGTGGACTTGGTGGGGCCGTTGAGGTCCATCAGTTCAGCCATGCGGGACAGGGCGGGGACAGCGAATGCTGCGGTCTTACCGGTTCCGGTCTGAGCCAAACCAACAACGTCGCGGCCTTCGAGCAGCAACGGGATGGTTGCGGCCTGGATGGGCGAGGGCTTCTCGTAGCCAACATCAGTCAGGGCAGCCAGCACGCGGCCGTCAATACCCATGTCAGCGAAAGTAGTTTCGTTCTCTTCTTCCACAGCAGCGGAAGTTTCAGTCAAGTTTTCGGGCATAGTCAAATCGTCCTCATTCATAGGGCCAGGCGGCGTGGTACGCCGCGGTGGGGAAATCCAGCCGCTGCTCGGCATCCCGGGCAGGATCTCGCGCCATGTGCGCACCATCGGTGCGGACTTCAGTGTTGGTCTAGTTGATCTAAACCAACGCTGCATGGCGTTTCTTTGCCGGCAATCCCCTATGAACGCTACTTGCCCGCCAAAAACATGCGGGCCCCAAACACTTCAGGCTCCTGCCTCAAAAATTGGGCAGAAAATAAAAGGAGATACCGGAGTGGGGGATGTTTAAATTGTAGGGCATACCTTAGCGCTGCACTATAGGGAAAGCCGATGCGCAGCCGTGAGGTTCGGCACATGGGCTCCCACTGCTACTTATTAGCGGCGAGAATTCGGCGGAAGTACGGCCAGTAATGGGCAGCCAAGGTGAGCTCTCCGGCGTCGTGCAGGTCTTGCAAGGTGTGGACGTCCTTGGCCGTGGCATTGCTGAAGAACTTGCCCACCGTAATTCCGTGCTGGGGCACATGCTCAACCACGACGGCGTCGCCCGCCTTGGCTTTGCCGTGCTCCAGCACCCGCAGATACGCGCCAATGCGCCCGGCGATGGTGAACCTCTTGACCCATTGCGGCTCGCCCATCCGCTCCCCGAAGGTGGCACAGGGAACTCGTGGCGAGGTGACCTCCAGCAGCGCCTTGCCAATGCGCCACCGCGTACCGATCACAGCGTGGGTGGTCTCGATGCCCTGGGTACGCAGGTTTTCACCAAATAGGCCGGGGGTGATGGTGCGGCCTAGTTCGGCAGCCCAATAGTCGGCGTCCTCCTGCGAATAGGCATAAATGGCCTGATCGGGTCCGCCGTGGTTTTCGGTATCTGCCTGCACATCACCAAAGACGCCGTACTTACGCAGGCTGACAGGTCCCTCAACAGCACGCTTGTCGATGGCCGTCACGCCGAAACCGGTCTTGGTGGTGATCAATTGATGGACCCGGCAAATGGCAAGAATAGTACCGCTCTGTGGTGTTACGTCAGTCATGGTTAAACACTACGACAGCATGGGCTTCCCAGCCCGAGCACCTCCAGCGGCCCAGGACGGGCAATCGTCGATATTTGCGGCACCGGTTGCGCTCCGCACCCTTGAGTTCCAGCCCTTATGCGCTGGGCCCACGGCGGGTTCGACGCATAAACACTTATGCGCCGAACCCAGGACGGGTTTGACGCATAAGTCACGCGAGTGCGGGCACAGCGGGCACGGTTAGGCGTCGGCGGTCAGGCGGCGCACCGCTTAAACGTCGACCAATTCCACGGACCCGGAAACATCTGATTCGTTAGCCCAACGCGGCAAGAACGTTGCCGCGATGGAAACCAGCACCATGCCAGCGGCCATGACCCACATGGTGAACGTGAAGCCGTCGATGAACACGGCCGCTTGGCTGGTTCCGGTGCTGGATTCCAGAGAGTTGAAGTAAATAGTGCCCACGATCGCAACACCCAGGGCGCCAGCCAGCTGGCTGGTGGTGTTGAACAGGCCCGAGGCGCTGCCGGCGAACTTGGTGGGGACTTCCGAGAGGACGAAGATGCCCACAGGCGCCACCACCATACCGAAGCCAGCGCCGCTCAGCGCCAAGCCAGCTAGCAGGTGCCACGGCGTGACCGTGCCGCCCACGGACTGAACCGTGAAGATCAAGACGATGAAGCCAATGGCAATGACTAGGGGGCCAAGCTGCAACACCACACGGCCGATCTTTTTGGCCAGGATCGCGGCGGAAATACCGGCCAGGATCGGCACCATGATGGAGAAGGGAAGCATGGTCAGGCCGGCCTTGAGAATGGGGTATTCCAGGCCCACCTGCAGGAACAGGGTCTGGATCAAGAAGAAGCCGTTCATGGGGATGAAGAACAAGAACATCATCACAATACCGGCGGCGAACGGGCGGCTCTTGAACAGGGAAACGGCTACCAGCGGCTCTCCGCCCCGGATCTCTTCGCGGCGCTGGAGCATGACGAACCCAGCCAGTACCAGCACACCAAACACCATGGAGAGGTAGGTCCACAGCGGCCACCCCTCCTCGCGTCCCATGGTCAGCGGGTAGAGGATGGCCATCATGCCCACCGCCAGAATCACGACGCCGGACAGGTTGAGTTTGTGCCGGACCGGCGCCTTGGACTCGGGGACGAACTTAATCGCGCAGATCACGGCGAAGACGCCCACGGGAATGTTGACGAAGAAGATGGTGCGCCAGCCCCAGCCGAAGATATCGGCGTCGGTCAGCACCGCACCCAGAATGGGTCCGGAGACCGCGGCTACACCGGCCAGTGCGGAGAATCCGGCCATGGCCCCGGCCCGTTCGGAGGGCTTGTACATGACCTGCAGGCTAGAAAGCACCTGCGGGATCATGGCTGCCGAGGCGAAGCCCTGCAGCGCACGGGAGGCAATGAGCATCTCCGGATTCATGGCCGCACCGCACAACACGGAGGCAATGGTGAACACGACCAGGCCAATGATGAAGATTTTCTTGCGGCCGTAAATGTCGCCCAAACGGGATCCTGTGATCAAACCGATGGCCAGGGCCAGTGTGTAGGAAGCAACCATCCACTGCAGCTCGGCATTGCTGCCACCGAGGGCCCGTTCAATATCCGGCAGGGCGACGTTGACGATGGTGGCATCAAGGAGTTCCATGAACGACGCCATGAACAAGGAGATGAGGGCGATGGTGCGTGCCTTGCCGACGGGCGGGGCAGAATTCATGCAGTTTTCCTTGGAAAGTAAGCTAAAAGTTGGGTGGGCCCATGGCACTACTCGGCGCTGGCGGGCCGAGCCAAATGGCGCCCTGCAATTCTGTCACTAATTCTCCGGGTTTCTTTCGCGCTACGAGGCGAAGCGGTACCCCATGCCGGCTTCGGTCAGCAAGTGCACCGGCGCTGCGGGATCGCGCTCAAGTTTCCGCCGGAGCTGGGCCATGGACACACGAAGCTAGTGCGTTTCCTTCGCATAGGCCGCCCCACACCTCGGTGAGGATCTGGGCGCTCACAAGGTGAGGATGCCCGCTTAGGCGGAGAAACCGCCGTCGGCCTTAATGAGCTGACCACTGACCCAGCGCCCACCCGGCGAGAGTAGAAAAGCGACCGTCGGCGCCACATCTGCCGGGGTGCCCAGCCGGCCGCCGGGCTGCAGCGCGGTCATCGCCGTGCGGGTGCCTTCATCCATCCAGCCGGTGTCCACGGGGCCGGGGTTGAGCACGTTGGCACTGATGCCCTGCCCGCCCAATTCACACGCGGCCGCAATCACTATCCTGTCCAGCGCCCCCTTGGAGGCCCCGTACGGCAGGTTGAACGCTGTGTGGTCGCTGGTCAGCGCAACAATAGCGCCGCCGTCGTGCTTCACCTGGCGGGCGAACGCGGCAATCAACTGCCAATTGGCACGCGTGTTGACGGCGAAATGGCGCTCAAAACTCTCCAGCGAGGTGTCCAGAATGCCTGAATCAATCGACTCGCAATGCGACATGACCATGCCTGTCAGCGGCCCGGCCTCCTGCGCAATCAACTCCATGAGACGGTCGACGGCGGACGGGTCACCCAGATCTGCCGGGAACGCCCAGACCCGGGCACCGGCCAACTCGAGTTCGGCTGTCAGGACGGTGACGTCGTCGGGCTGGATACCCCAGGGCATGCGGGAATCGTAGGCCTGCCAGTAATTCAGGACCAGGTCCCAGCCATCGGCGGCGAGCGCGCGGGCCACTGCGGCGCCAATGCCCACGGTGCGGCCCACTCCGGTGATGAGCGCTGTTTTCTTATGCATCGCACCAGCCTACGGCGTGGGCGCTACGCCGTGCCCCACGAGGCGGGGCCCCGCGGCTGGTAGCTTGGAAGAATCCACAGACCACAAGCGAAAGGCAGTCATGAGCAGCTCTCAGCCCACCCCCACACCCGGATTTATCCCTGGCCGGGTGACCCGCAGGGCGGCTGCTCCGGCAGGCAAGCCGGGTTCTGTTCCGATAAAGCCCGGCACCTCAGGCAAGCCGGGCACCTCAGGCAAGGGCGCGAAGAAGCCTGTGGCTGCTGCCCCGAAGCCGGACACGGCCTCCATCAGCGCCGCCATCCGTGAGGCCGCAGCCGCCGCGAAGAAGCGTGTCTTGGCCATCACCAACGCCCATGTGGTTCCGGTGGAAGGTGAACCGTTTGACGGAACCGTGCTGGTTGAAGGCGGCAAGATCCTTGGCCTGGGCGCTTCCATTGTGGTTCCTGAAGGCGCCGATGTGTTGGATGCACAGGGCCAGTGGTTGCTCCCCGGTTTCATTGACGCCCACGTGCATCTGGGCATGGATCCGGAGGGTGAACTTGGCTCCACGAGTGACGTCAACGAGATGACGCATCCGGTCATGGCCGGGGTGCGTGCCATTGACGCCGTGGATCCCTTTGATCCTGGTTTTGACGATGCGCTGGCTGGCGGCATCACTACCGTCAATGTGAACCCCGGCTCCGGGAATCCCATCGGTGGGCAGGCCATTGCCATGCACACGCACGGGCGCTACATCGAGGAAATGGTGCTGCGCTCCCCCAGCGGTGTGAAGTCGGCGCTGGGCGAGAACCCAAAAACCGTTTACGGCGACAAGAAGCAAACCCCGTCCACCCGTTTGGGTACTGCCTTGGTGATCCGCCAAGCGTTCATGGACGCCCAGAACTGGATGGCCAAGCCGGAACCGCGGCCCCGCGACGCTCACCTAGAAGCCTTGGCCATGGTGCTGCGACGTGAAATCCCGTGGCGTCAGCACTGCCACCGCGCGGACGACGTCGCCACCGCCGTCCGGCTGGCCGACGAGTTTGGCTACGATCTGGTCATTGACCACGGAACCGAAGCTCACGTGCTGGCCGATGTGCTGGCCGCGCGTGGCACTCCGGTGTTGATTGGCCCATTGTTCACCACCAAGTCCAAGCCTGAGCTGCGTGCCCGCTCCATCGCCAACCCGGGCAAGTTGGCGGCGACCGGCGTCGAAATTTCCATCATCACCGATCATCCGGTGGTGCCCATCAACTTCTTGGTCCATCAGGCCAGCTTTGCGGTGCGAGAGGGACTGGATCGAGACGCTGCCCTCCGCGCCATCACGATCAACCCGGCCAAGGTTCTGGGCCTCGCCGAGCAGATGGGCTCACTGAAGGTTGGCAAGAATGCTGATTTGGTGCTGTGGAGCGGTGACCCGATGGATGTTATGCAGCGCGCCATGAAGGTCTTCATTGGCGGCAAGCCCGTTTACACGTACGACGCCGTCACCCGGGTAGGTGCCGCAGCCTCACGCGTGTAGTTCTCGCCAATCAGGTAGTTCTCGCCAATAAAGGCGGCGCTTGCCGGTACGGGTGGCGGTATACCGCCATCTTTACCGGCAAGCGCCGCCTTTATATCCGGGTTTTTATCCGTAAAGCCTAGGCCGGGAGCTGAAGTACTGCGCCCGTGAAGATCAGGTCCGGGTGGATCACGGTGTCCACGTTGGCCTGGTAAAGCGTGTTCCAGCCACCCTGGATGCCGAGCTTGTCGGCAATGGTGCTCAAGGTGTCACCCGATTGGATGGTGTAGGTCTCGCCGCTGAGCGCTACCTGCACAGCGGCCGGGGCCTGCTCTACCGGGGCCTGCACCACGGGTACTTGTTTTACAGGAGCCTGAATCGGCGCCTGCTCAACCGGGGCTACCTCAACGGACTGTGCCGCTACCGGAGCCGGAGCTGCGGGAACGGCAGCCGGCGAGTAAGCCTGTCCGCCGCCGCCACTCAAGCCAAGCTGGGCGGCGCATGCAGGCCATGCACCCCAACCCTGACCGGCCTGGACCCGCTCGGCCACAGCAATCTGCTGCTCACGAGTGGCATTCTCCGGGGCACCAACACCACCAAAGGCGGCCCATGTGCTCGGGGTGAACTGAAGCCCACCGGAGAAACCGTTACCTGTATTGATAGCCCAGTTGCCGCCACTTTCACACTGAGCTAGTGCGTCCCAGGTGCTACCGTCGGCCGCGTTGGCGCCGGTTCCGGCCATAGCCATGCCGCCACCGGCGATAGCGCCAATGACCAAGACACGGCCGATATTGCGAGTAAGTTTAGTATTTTTCATCGATGCATTCTCCTGCAGGTCACCTGCGCTCCATCCGTCCCCGGACATCTGCGCGCCACCGTCCAACCTATAGATATGGAGGTTGTTTCCGGAGCCTTCCCAATGACGGTGTGCGGTGCTGGAAGGCCCGGGCAATCGTGGGGGCATGAAGTGCCACCCGCCCAATAGGGCATAACTAAGGGTAAAGCGATATCAAATCGATACGCAAATCAGCAAACTGTTACCTAACTGTCATATCTTTTAACAGGCCGATGGTGTATTTAAGCACTTAGTGTTTTGGGGGGGACCCGAAAGGCAGGTTTTCGAAGCTAACTTCGTGGGCCTAAATTCTTCTCGCAGCGGCCATTAAGTGCACTGCTGGTGCGTAAATTCGGGTGCTGCAACGTTGTAGGCCACTTCCGAAAATCGAGGTCATCCTGGTGATGGGGACTGTGAGGACGGTAACCAGGAGGAAGGCGATCTATAACTAGCTCCGAAACAACAGACGCTATCGCGGCAATGGCTGGATTTTTGGAAACCCTATCGCACTGACTGCGATAGCGTTCACGAAAAACAGACCATTGCTGCGATAGCGTCTGGGGGCGGGGCGGGGCTAGGACAGGGTGTTCAGGGCCTGTTCCAGATCAGCCAGCAGATCAGCCACGTCTTCGATGCCTACGGAGAGGCGGATCAGGTTTTCCGGCACGGCCAGCTCGGTGCCCTTGACGGAGGCGTGCGTCATTTCCGAAGGGTAGTTCATGAGCGATTCAATGCCGCCGAGTGACTCTGCCAGGGTGAACAGGTGCGTGGATTCGGCCACCTTGCGTGCAGCAGCCTCGCCACCCTTGAACTGCACCGAGATCATGCCGCCGAAGCCGCGCATCTGCTTGGCAGCCAACTCGTGGCCGGGGTGATCGGGCAGGCCCGGGTAGAGCACCTTCTCAACCTCGGGCCGGGTCAGCAGCCACTCGGCGATGGCCTGAGCGTTGGTGCAGTGGCGGTCCATGCGGACGCCGAGTGTCTTGAGCCCGCGCGTGGTCAGCCATGCTTCCATGGGTGCTGAAACGGCGCCCACAGCGAACTGCACGAAGCCGATCTTCTCGGCAGCTTCGGCGTCGGAGAGGATGATGGCGCCGCCGGAAGCATCCGAGTGTCCGCCGATGTACTTGGTGGTGGAGTGCACCACAATGTCGGCGCCTAGGGCGAGGGGGTTCTGCAGGTACGGGGACGCGAAGGTGTTATCCACAACCAGCAGCGCGCCGGCGGCGTGGGCCACCTCGGCGAGTGCAGCAATATCGGTGATCTTCATCATCGGGTTTGAGGGGGTCTCCACCCACACCATCTTGGTCATGCCGTTAGGCCCGCCGGCGGCGACAGCGGCAGCCAGCGCCCCGCCGTCGGACATGTCCACCGCAGCGTTGCTGATGCCCCAGACCGACAGGACCCGGTTGATGAGCCGGTAGGTGCCGCCGTAGACGTCGTTGCCCATGATGATGTGGTCGCCGGGGACCAGCAGGGCGCGGATCAGGGCGTCCTCAGCGGCCAGGCCGGAGGCGAAACTGAACGCGAATTGGCCGCCTTCCAGGGCTGCGAGCTGGGTCTGGAGCGCGTCGCGGGTGGGGTTGGTGCCGCGGCCGTATTCGTAGCCGTTGCGCAGCTTGCCGATCCCATCCTGAGCGAACGTGGTGGTTTGGTACAGCGGCGGAATGACCGATCCGGTGGTGGGATCGGGGGTCTGCCCAGCATGGACGGCGCGGGTGTTGAAGCCTTCAGTCATGGTGTTCTCCTTGCAAATCAGTGGCAAATCAGTGGAAAAGCAGTCGGTAAATCAGTCGTTGAGGTAAGTCAGTAGATCGTGACGGGTCAGCACACCAACGGGTGCCCCCACAAACGTCACCATCAGCGCGTCCACATCCTGCAATTTGGTGCGGGCGGCAGAAATCGGTTCCAGCGAGCCGATAATGGGCAGCAGCGGCTGCATGTGTTCGGTAATGACGTCCGTCAGCTTGGCCTCGTGCCGGAACAGCTTGCCGGTCAGGGTGCGTTCATCGACCGAGCCAATCACCTCGCCCATCACCACGGGCGGTTCAGCGGTGAGCACGGGAATCTGGGAGACGCCGTATTCGCTCATCAAGTTGATGACATCACGCACTGTCTCGTTCGGATGAATGTGCACCAGCGCCGGCAGCTGCCCGGTCTTGGCCTTGAGCACATCGCCAATGGCTGGCTCGTCGGTGACCTTCAAGAAGCCGTACGACTGCATCCACTTGTCATCAAAAATCTTGCCCAGGTAGCCGCGTCCGCTGTCCGGAAGAAGCACGACGACGACGGCCTCAGGTCCCAGATCCTTCGCAGCTTCCAGCGCGGCCACCACGGCCATGCCGGAGGAACCTCCCACGAGCAGGCCCTCCTCGCGTGCCAAGCGTCGGGTCATGGCGAAGCTGTCGTTGTCCGTGACGGCGATGATCTGGTGCGGCACGCGCTTGTCGTAGGAGTCGGGCCACATGTCCTCGCCCACGCCTTCTACAAGGTACGGCCGGCCTGTGCCACCTGAGTAGACAGAGCCCTCGGGGTCGGCGCCGATGATCTTGACCTCGCCGCCGTCGGACTCGGGACGGTCCGCGGAGGCCTCACGCAGGAAGCGCCCGGTGCCGGAGATGGTGCCGCCGGTGCCAACGCCGGCCACAAAGTGGGTGACCTTGCCTTCGGTGTCGCGCCAGATTTCGGGGCCGGTGCTTTCGTAGTGGCTCAACGGGCCGTTCTGGTTGGAGAACTGGTCCGGCTTGTAGGCGCCGGGAATCTCCCTGACCAGACGGTCCGAGACGCCATAGTAGGACTGCGGACTGTCGGCCGCGACCGCCGTCGGGGTCACGACCACCTCGGCACCGTAGGCCTGCAGCACGGCGCGCTTGTCCTCACCCACCTTGTCCGGGACCACGAACACGCAGTTGTAGCCGCGCGCCTGGGCCACCATGGCCATGGCTACGCCGGTGTTGCCACTGGTGGGTTCCACCACGGTCCCGCCGGGCTTGATTTTGCCTTCTTTGGCAGCCTCGTCGAGCATTTTGACGGCGATGCGGTCCTTGGCGGAGCCACCCGGGTTCATGTACTCAAGCTTGACCAAAACGGTGGCGGCGATGCCCTCGGTCACCTTGTTCAATTTCACCAAGGGGGTGTTGCCAATAAGGTCCAAGACAGAGTTCGCATACTTCATACACCAAACGTAGTACCCCGCCGTGGAACTGGCCAAGACAGGTTACTCTTTAGGGCTTTGGGCGCAATAAACTGTGGAGCATGTTCACAGCCGCAGATCCTCCCCCGGAGCATCCGCAACGCATCCTTGTTGCCGGGGTTTCCGGTTCGGGAAAGTCCACCCTTGCCCGGAGTCTTGCCGCGCTGCTCGGGATTAGGTACACGGAGCTGGACAGTCTCTTCCACGGGCCCAACTGGGTGCCGCGCGCGGAGTTCATGGACGACGTCGAGAATCTCACCCAGGAGCCCACCTGGGTTTCGGAGTGGCAGTACTCGGCCGTGCGCCGGCTGTTGGCACAGCGTGCTGACACCCTCATTTGGCTGGACTACCCCATGCCGTTATCCATGGTGCGGCTTATTCGGCGCACGGTCCGGCGCCGGCGTCAGCGTGAGGAACTCTGGAACGGCAATTACGAAGGCCCGCTCTTGGGGATTTTCACCGACCCTGACCACATCATTCGGTGGGGCTGGCAAACCCGGAACAAGCTCAAGGCGCTGGTGCCGACGCTGGAGCGAAAATTTCCGGGGTTTCGTGTGGTGCGTTTGAGGTCGCCGCGTGAGGCAGATATGTGGCTGGAGCGCTTGGCTGCGGAGGTAACTGCAGCCTCTGCGAGCCAGGATCAACCAAGGCAGGACCAGGCCGTTCGGGAGCAGCTATTCCGGGACCAGTCATGACGCCGGAGGAGTTGGCCACACTCACGCTGCTGCGTAAGGCCCGGGACATGATTGACCGGGACTACGCCCAACCCTTGGATGTGCCCACCATTGCGGCGAAGGCCTTTATGTCCCCGGCGCATTTCTCCCGAAAATTTCGCGCAGCCTATGGGGAAACACCGTACAGCTACCTCATGACGCGGCGGATCGAACGTGCCGCGGCGCTGCTGCGGGCCGGTGTTTCGGTGACGGACGCCTGCATGGCCGTCGGTGCCACATCGTTGGGCTCCTTCAGCACACGATTCACCGAGATCATGGGCGAGTCCCCCAGTAGCTACAAGTCCCGGGACCACAGCGTGATTGAGGCTATGCCGCCGTGCTTTGCCCGGGTCACCACCCGGCCCCGCCGGGACGCTCAGCCACGCAGCGCAGGAAACACCAGCAGCGTGAGCAGTGCGGGGAAACCGAGCAGGATTCAAGAAGCGTCAGAGCGCACCGGACCATAAAATTGGTGCCATGACCATTTCACTGCAATACACGCATTTGACCGTCCACGATCCCGATCAAGCCATCGCGTTCTACCGCGACGCTCTGGGCTTGGAAGTCCAAAACGATGTCAGCAATGGCGACTTCCGCTGGGTCACCATGGGCACCAGTTCCCAGCCCGGACTCGGCATTGTGCTATCCGAACCGCACGCTGGCCGCTCTGAGGAAGACGGCGACGCCATGGCCCGGCTCTTGGCCAAAGGCGTGCTGCCCATGCTGAATTTCACTGCCACCGATCTTGATGCCACATTTGAAACGGCCGTGGCCGCCGGTGCCGAGGTGCTACAGGAACCCATCCAGCAGCCCTGGGGCCCTAAGGATTGCGCCTTCCGCGACCCGTCCGGCAACACGGTCCGCGTCGCACAGGCCTAACCGCATAATTGCCTGCGCCCGCGTGCGCCCCAGCAAAAAATGCGCCCGCCTCCCATAAATGAACCCTGTAGACCGGGCGCATTAATGGGAGGCGGGCGCATTTTTGTCAGGACGTAGGCAACAACCGGCCAGGTGATGCTCTGGCCCGCCGCGGCACGGCTCCAGAGTTATCCACAGGTCCGCTGGATCGCTCTTATACGGCAGCCCCATATCTGGAATCCTTGAAGGCATGGACACGCCACGGTTGATTCTTCCTTCCGATGTGGAGCTGGCCGGCCAGGATTCACGTCTTCTTGTCAGACTCTGCAACAACGGACGATACGTCCGTGTCCGCCGCAGCGTTTACACGGAAGCGGCGCAATGGCAGGAGCTTGATGAGGCGTCGCGGTATGGCCTTCGTGCCACCGCATTTCAGCTGACCACCAAGCGCCCGCCGATCTTTTCCCACACCACCGCAGCACTCCTGTGGGGATTGTGGGTCTTGGGCCTGCCGGAGAATTTGCACATTCTCACGGACGAGTCGAACGGTGGGCGCAGCCGCGGTGACATCACCCGTCATTTGCGACGGCAAGATGACGTGGTGGTACGTTGCGGGCCGTTTCTCCTTACGGACAAGCTCACCACCACGATTGAATTAATCACCCGGTTGAAATTTGAGCAAGCTGTCGCCGTGTGTGATTCCAGCATGCATCTGGTGAGATATCCCAAACCCGGCAACGTGTTCACATCATTGGCAGTCCCCACCAGCGATCATGCTCCACAGTGGAACACGGACACCCCGCAAGGCCAGCCCCTTTTGAAATCCAATCTCCTGAACGCCGCCGAGTCGCTGCCGTCCAGGTCTGCCCGCAATCGGGCGGTGGCAGTCGTTGAGTTTGCCTCCGGACTTTCCGGTTCTGCCGGTGAGTCCATCAGCAGAGTCCGCATGTCCCAGCTCGGTTTTGTCGCTCCGACACTGCAACATGGCTTCGTGCTCCGAGACGGCCGCAACGCATTTGTCGATTTTTGGTTCGAGAAACAACGCAAGGTCGGTGAATTCGACGGCAGGAAAAAGTACCTGCGCAAGGACTGGGCGGGCGGCAAGTCACTCGAGGACCGGATCATTGACGAGAAAAACCGCGAGGACCAGATTCGGGCCCAGTGCGCTGGCTTCTTTCGGTGGATTTGGGCGGACTTGATGGACCTCAATGGCTTTGAGCGACTTCTCCGACAGGCCGGCATTCCGAAAAGGTAATTCACCTGCGAGAAAATGCGCCCGCCTCCCATTAATGCGCCCGGTCTACAGGGTTCATTTATGGGAGGCGGGCGCATTTTTCGTCAGACGGACGGCCAGGCCTAGATCAACCCGTCCGAGAGGTTGTTGGGCGTGCCGAAGCGATGCGCCGTGATGCTGACGGCCTGTTCGTGCAGGAACGGCAGCATCTCCACACGCCCGGCCTCGGTAACCTCACCGTGGTAAATTGCCAGATCCGGGCGTCCGCCAGTTGCCTCGTATACCGCCAAGGCGTCCCCACTGATGAGGCGGATACGACCCGCTCCGAAGCGCCGCGCATGAGCCAGCCACTCGGCGTCCTTCTCTGCTGTGACGGTGATACGCAAGCTCAGCAACAGGGCCTTCAAGGCGTTGGGAAGTTCGACGCCGGAGGAGACTTCCGGGGTTGCCCCGGCCAGGATTCCTGCCGCAAGTACGCGCATGAGCCCGGCTACCGAGCCTCCCTCGGCAAGGCGAACCAGAGGGTTCAGCGGCAGGTAGCGGAACACATTGCGCTCGGCCGACAATGCTGAAACATCGCGTGCTTCGCCAAACTCGGAAGCCCATGCCGCGGCGTCGCTGTGCAACGAGCGCTTCAGGAACGCCTGCTCCTCGGCGGACAAATCCGAAGCCGCATTCAGCATCTTGCGGGCAGCATCGCCCAACGGTGCGGTTGCCGCAGCCGTGGCAGGAACCCAAGACCCCAGGCCCACCAAGTAGTTGGGCCCGCCAGCCTTGGTGCCCGCGCCGACGGCCGACTTCTTCCAGCCACCGAATGGCTGACGCTGCACAATGGCGCCGGTGATGCCGCGGTTGACGTACAGATTTCCGGCTTGGACGGTGTCCAGCCACAGACCAATCTCAGCGGAATCCAGCGAGTGCAGGCCGGAGGTGAGCCCGTAGTCAATGGCGTTGACCATGGCGATGGCTTCTTCGAGCGTCGCGGCCGTCATGATGCCCAGAACCGGGCCGAAGAACTCGGTCAGGTGGAAGTGCGATCCGGGCGCAACGCCAGTGCGAACACCCGGGGACCAGAGCTTGCCACTCTCATCCAACTGGCGCGGTTCGATGGCCCAGCTCTCGCCTGCATCCAAGGTGGTCAGCGCGCCAAGCAACTTGCCGGCGGCCGGTTCAATGATGGGTCCCATCTGTGTGGTGGCGGTTTCAGGGTACCCAACGGCAAGGCTGGAGGCCGCGTCGATGAGCTGATTATGGAAACGAGCAGATTGAGCCACGGATCCAACCATGATGACCAACGATGCTGCCGAGCACTTCTGGCCCGCGTGGCCGAACGCCGACTGCACCACATCCTTGGCGGCCAAATCAAGGTCGGCGCTGGGGGTGACGATGATCGCGTTCTTGCCGGAGGTCTCAGCCAGCAACGGTAGATCGGTGCGGAAGCTACGGAACAGTTCGGCGGTCTCATAGCCACCGGTCAAGATGACGCGGTCCACGGAGGGATGAGACACCAACGCCTTGCCGAGTTCGTTTTCGCCAAGCTGGACCAGAGCCAGTACTTCGCGGGGCACGCCGGCATCCCAGAGGGCCTTGACCATGAGGGATCCACTGCGCTGGGCTTGCGGGGCGGGCTTGATGACCACTGCGGAACCGGCGGCCAGTGCGGACAAAGTGGAGCCCGCTGGGATAGCCAACGGGAAGTTCCACGGCGGGGTCACCACGGTGAGCTTCGCTGGGACGAAGGTTGCGCCGTCGACCGTTTCTAGATCTTTGGCACGCTCGGCGTAGAAGTGGGCAAAGTCGACGGCCTCGCTGATTTCGGGGTCGGACTGGTCCAGCGTCTTGCCGGTCTCCGATGCCATGACCTCCATGAAATCGGCGCGGCGGGTGTCCAGGAGATCGCCGGCACGGTGGAGGATGGCCGCGCGCTGCGCACCGCTCATGGCACCCCACGCCGCACCGTGCTCAAGGGCGGTGGCCACGAGGGTATTCAGCACCTCCAGCTCGGTGACGGTGGTCTCGGCGACCAGGTCATTGCCCAGAACCGAGCCGGGGATGCGGGCCAGGATCTCCTTGCCCCACACCTGATTGGGCACCAGCGACGGGTCAGTGTCCGGGGTATTGGCGAACCCGGATGTGGCAGCTGGAATCGCAGGCAGGTTGCGGTCCTGGACACGGTTGCTGGGCGGCACCGTGGTGTCCAATTCGGCCAGAGAAGCCAGGAAGCGCTCCTGCTCGCGAGCGAACAGAGCCTCGTTCTCGGAGAGTTCAAAGACGGCTGACATGAAGTTGTCCTGGCTGGCGCCTTCTTCCAAGCGCCGGATCAGGTAGGCGATGGCGACGTCGAACTCGCCCGGGTGGACCACGGGTGTGTACAGCAGCAGCGAGCCCACATCCTTGCGGACGGCTTCGGCCTGACCGGTGGCCATGCCCAGCAGCATCTCAAACTCGAGCGCACCGCTGGTGGTATCGATGCCGCGCTGCTGAGCGAGCAACCAGGCGTGGGCCACGTCGAAGAGATTGTGCCCGGCAACGCCAATATGGACGTTGTTGATGTGCTCGGGGGTCAGCGCGTAGTTCACGATCCGCTTGTAGTTGGTGTCGGAATCCGCCTTGGTGCCCCAGGTAGCCAGCGGCCAGCCAAACACCGAAGCCTGGACCTGTTCCATGGGCAGGTTGGCGCCCTTCACGATGCGGACCTTGACGGCGGCGCCACCCTCTGCGCGGCGGGCGGCGGCCCACTCCTGCAGGTCAATCATGGCGGCGAGCGTGTCCGGCAGATAGGCCTGGAGCACAATGCCGGCTTCGAGATTCTTGAACTCGGGTTTGTCCAGAATGCGCTTGAACACCGCGATGGTCATGGTGAGATCCTTGTACTCCTCCATGTCCAGGTTGATGAACTTGGGCTTGGCGAAGGAGTTGGCCAACGTGTACAGCGGGGTGAGTTTCTCCACCACGTGGTTGACGGCGTCGTCGAAGGCCCACGGTGAGTGAGGCGCCACGGTGGAGGATTCCTTGATGGAGACATAGTCGACGTCGTCCCTCGCCAGTAGCTTGAGGGTCCCCTCGAGGCGTCGGGCGGCTTCGTTCTTGCCCAACACGGCTTCTCCGAGAAGGTTCACGTTGAGGTCAACGCCGTCCTTGCGGATCTTGGCGATGGCCGGACCCAGCTTGGCGTCGGTGGCGTCAACAATGAGGTGCCCCACCATCTCGCGGAGCACCTTGCGGGCAATGGGAATGACCAGCTGCGGCAGGACCGGGGCCATCACGCCACCGAGGCGAACGGCACTGCGCATGTACCAAGGCAGGAAGGCCGGAACCTTGGGCGCCAGGATGGCCAGGTTGCGGGCGGCGACGGATAGGTCCTCGGGACGGACCACGCCGTCAACAAAACCAACCGTGAAGTCCAGTCCGTTGGGGTCCTTCAAGACACCGGCCAGACGCTGGGCCGAAACATCGGCCGGGAATGTGGCGGCCTCGCTCAGCCAGTGCCGCACAAGAGCAATGGTTTCCTGGGCAAGATCATTGCTGGGAACCGGAATGTTCGCGGCGGTGGCCGCAGAGACGGTGCTTGTCATAGTTTTTACGGGCTTCTTTTCTGCTGGTGCCTGATGAGTTGCTGCTTAGTGATCAGGGAAGCGAGCGCACCTGACATTTGTGAGCCTGTGCGGCGGCGCGTAGCGTTCCCCTCAGCTCCAGTATGAGAGTAATGTTCAATTAGCAAAAGTGGTGATTTATGATGAATACTCAACACTTTTCCTAATCAAATCCTCATCAAACTTGGAGAAGCCATGCTCGAGCTGAAACGGCTGCGATTGCTGCGTGAATTGCACATTCGCGGAACCTTGGCCGACGTGGCCGCAGTGATGCAATACAGCCCCTCTGCCGTGTCCCAACAACTGGCACTGCTGGAGAAAGAAGTGGGTGTTCCGCTGTTCCGCAAGGTTGGCCGGCGCGTTCAGCTGACGGCTCAGGCAGAAATTCTGGTGGAGCACACCGCCGAACTTCTGAAAACTCTGGAACGCGCCGAGGCTGATATGTCAGCCTCTCTGACAACCGTGACCGGCACGGTCAAGATGGCCGTCTTTCAATCGGCAGCACTAGCCCTGATACCGGATATGCTCACCGCAATGGCGCAGCGCTATCCAGATGTTCGCATTGAGATGATCCAGCGCGAGCCGGAAACGGCCCTGCATGAGACTTGGGCTAGAGACTTCGATCTGGTTGTCGCCGAACAGTACCCCGGCCATGCCGCTCCCCTGCAGCCAGAGCTAGACCGAGTGGTGTTGACCACCGACGCCATCCGCCTCGCCGTCCCTGCTGCAGGCGTTAGTGGTGGGATGAGCCGTCTTCGCGCCGAACCCATCACTTGTATTGCGGACACCGAAAATCTTCCTTGGGTCATGGAACCTCGCGGTGCAGCCTCGCGGCACTGGGCCGAACAAGCATGCCGGCAAGCGGGATTCGAACCGGATGTGCGGTTCGAAACGGCTGATCTGCAGGCACAGATTCGCCTCATTGAATCCGGAAATGCCGTGGGGCTCATGCCCGATTTGATGTGGACTGGCCGCCCGACCCCGGTGACCCTGATCGATCTGCCCGAAGCACCCCGCCGCACCATATTCACCTCAGCCAGGCGCTCCAGCCGCAACCGCCCGGCGCTGCTGGCCTGCCGGGATTTACTGCAGCAGACAGCCGAAGAGCTGGCCGCCGCCGATCCTACCGCAGGCCCCTCCGCCGGCTCGACATCCGGCCACGCAGATTCCGATCAGGGCGCTTCCGGCCCGGTATAGGCTTCGTAGACCGGGTAGGGGGCCTCCAAATCTGGCGCTTCGAACCAGTCCGGAGGCGTGAAACCAACAGGTAGTTTGTCGGGTAGCGTCACCAGGTTGGGTGGTGGCACCTGGTCCGGATCAGGCATGAAGGCTGGCAGCGGCTTGGCAATAACCATCCCGATCGGAAATGCACTGCCACTGGAGCTGGCCTGAGTTTGTTCCTGCGCCTGTTTACGGACAAGATCGGCCGTTTCGCGCAGCATCGAGGTTGCCTGCTGGATTTTCTTTGCGTGACTGGCACGGAATTCGCCCTTGGCACGGTTCGCGTCCTCGCCGACCCACCGCACTCGTTGAAAATTGCTCAGCAAATCCGCTCGTGTCCCGTCGAGCTGTTCGGCGCTGTTGTCCATATGCTTGGCGAGGTTGCGGAGTTCTTCCGGGTCCGCTCCGATAAATCCTGACATTGTTGCCTCCACTGCGGGGCACCGCCCACGTCGATGTTCGTGATCTTTTTCGAGCCTACGCGCCACCGCAACGCCTTGCCATGGGTAGAGGTGCCCTCCGATTCCGGCCCAGGATCGGGAAAGTGCGACGCCGGATGGCTGGCTCAGTGAGCCAGTTCCCTAACGATGGGGCCCAGTAGGCGGCCCATGGCGTCGGGGTCTGACTGAATCTCAAAGCTCATGAGCACACAGTTGGGTGCCACCTGATGCACCCACAGCCCCGCCACCGGCAGGATCCGGAATTCAAGGTTGAAGGGAGCGGCCTTTCGACCCAGTTCCTTCTCGATGGAGTGCACCAGCTTGGGCAGCGCCAGTCCCGGGCTGTTCCTGCGGGTCCGCCATTGTTCAACTTCATATCGCTTGGCCGTTTCGGCTGCCCCTGTAGCCTGACGCAGCCGGTTTTCCACAGCCTGCAGGAAGGCCGGCGAGCGTTCCTCCAGCAACAGGCCAGCGACATCGTAAATGGAGGCCCGGCTGCGTACGAGCTCCCCAAACCAGTGGGCCCATTCAGCGGCCAGAGCAGTGTCTCCGGCAGGTCCGGTGACGGGAATATGCTCCGGAACTGCAGGCGACATGGGCGGCACGAAGAAAGGCCGCGTGGCGGGCAATCCGTAGACGTCACGGATGTAGAGGGCCACACTTAGCGGCCAGGAGATGCCTCCGCTAGCGCGCCAGCCCTGAGGCACACGCTCACTCGCTGCGCTTCTTTTCCACATAGCTGCCCCTCACCGTCGTGACATATTCGCCCAGCCTAGGTCCGGCGTCGTGCTTTGGCCACAGTAGAAAACTACGCCAGCTCCAACAGCTCCCCTACCTCGCAGTCCAACGCCTGGCAGATGGCCAGCAGCGTGGAGAAACGGATGGCCTTGGCTCTGTCATTTTTCAGGACGGAGAGGTTCACAATACTGATGTCTACCAGCTCGGCCAGCCGGGTCAGCGTCATGCCGCGCTGGGCCAACAGCTCATTAAGTCGGCAGTGGATCCCGGATTCTTCATCGTCCGCCATCAAATGAGCCCTGCCGCATCTTTTTGGACCTTACTGCCCTGACGGAACAGCTCAGCTAAGACCATGAGCACCAAGGCAACACCGATGGGCCAGAAATTGAATTCCCAAAAATAGGCCACGGACGGCATGCCCACAATATTGTGAATATCGGTCCATGCAATGGTTTCACCGCTCAGCTCCCACGCATTGGCACCGAGCACTTGTTCGGCAGCCATACTGCCGCCGAAGATTTGGCACGCCTGCCAGATCGTCCCGCCCATGAACACCACACCGGCAATTATTTGCACACCCTTGACCAGCGCAGGAACAAACAGTGTCCTGTTCATGACCGAGGTGCACAGTTTAATAATGACCAAACCGGCCCCCACAGCTAGGGCAGATTGCGCCACCACTGCTCCGGCGAGCATCAGTCGGGTCGCAATAGTCAGTCCACTGACGCTCACATTGGCCCACGTGAACCCACCCGATTCAACGGTGGCAAGAGGCGTGTCAATGGTTACGGTCCCTGGCAGCGCGGGCCAGAACTCCTGAACGGGCAGTTTCACGGTGACAGAATCACCCCACACCGTAGACACCATGGCGGTGAGGCCGCCGACAACACAGCCCGCTACGTAGAGCCAGGCAATGCGGCGAGTGGCCCTGACCATCCCCCCGCCAGCCACGGCTTCGGGGTCCTTGACCGAGCTCCTGCCTGCAAACAAGATCAACGCCACGATAGCTAGCACCGCCACCACCAACAGCCACGACCACATTGAAAAAGCCACCAGAATCCCCACCCTTAACGCTGATCGATAATAACGATAAACGTTAACCTAGCATGATTCCTCAGCTTGCACACCCCTTGTCAGTCGCGCGTGCGACCATGGATCTATGACCACCACGCACCAGGACTCCATCGCAGTTTGGGATGCCGGCGCCCCCTATTCGCTGACGCAGACGTTGGGCATCATTGGTCGCGGCCCGGGCGATCGGACCGTGCGGCTGACCCCGGAGAACGCGTGGTTGGCATTCAACACCCCCGCCGGCCCGGCAACCTTGGGCATTTCTCAGCGAGGCACCGAGCTGCATGCACGGGCCTGGGGGCCGGGCGCCGACCATGCGCTGGAATCCGCCCCTGCACTGCTAGGAGCCCACGACGACTGGTCCGCTTTCGACTCCCCCACCGTTACCGAGACGCTCCCGGCCCGCGTCCGGGAAGCACGACGACGGCACCCGGCCCTGCGCCTGCCTGCCACTGGGCGGATGGTTGACGCCCTGGTACCGGCCATCTTGGAGCAGAAAGTCACGGCCCTTGAGGCCCGCCGCGGCTATGCGGTTCTGTTGAGAAAGTTCGGCTTGCCCGCCCCCGGCGCTGGAACAAATGCAGCAGTCCCCACCGATTTGATGGTGGCCCCGACACCTGCCCAATGGGCTCAGATTCCGTCATGGGAGTGGCACAGGGCTGGCGTTGGACCACAGCGTTCGGCCACGGTCCAGCGGATGCTGCGCTCGTCGTCGGGCTTGGAGCGTTTGAGCGCGCTGCCAGCCGCAGAGGCTGGGGCCAAGCTGCAGAGCATTCCCGGCATTGGGGCCTGGACGGCAGCAGAAGTCACCCAACGCACGCACTCGGATGCCGATCAGGTGGCGGTGGGCGACTACCATCTGGCCGCCTATGTGGGCTGGGCACTGGCCGGAAAACCAGTGGACGATGCGGGCATGTTGGAACTTCTTGAACCATGGCGCGGCCACCGCCAGCGCGTGGTGCGGCTGCTCCAGCTCAGCGGTTTCCGCAAACCCACGTTCGGGCCACGAATGACTATTCAGGACCATCGAGGACACTAACTCACTGATCGGGACCCGCCCACGTCACTTTTGCGGATCTTGCGCACGCGTTCATAGAGCGGAACAACTTCCCGCCCGAACCCTCGCATCACTTAGGCTGGTTGCATGAGCGAGATCATCAACCTACAGGCCACTTTTATCCCCAACGAGGGCGAATTCTTCCGTGTGAAGCTTGCACTGGACATCGCGATTGAGCAGGTCGTCGAAGAGACCGGCTGCATTCAGTATGAAATCACCGAAGAATCGGAAGAGAAGATTGTTTTGACCGAGCAGTGGGCCTCCGAAGAGGACCTGACCAAGCACAGCAAGGGCATTGCCGTGCAGGACCTCAACGAATCTCTCAGCGCCCTGCTGGCAAAGCCGGTGGAACTGGTTCGCAGCTAAACCAGCTGGCCGTGGGGTCCTGAGCCCTCGGACACCCAAATGACCCGTTAGATAAGGTCGCTTAGATGGATCTAAGCGACCTTATCTAACGGGTCATTTGTGGTTGCGAACTTTGGCGAGTCCTTGGGCGCGGAACCCTATTCGGAAGCGGTGCCTTCGGCTGCCTTCGCAGCAACTGCTGCGTGAACTTCGCTCATGTCTAGGGCCTTGACGGCGTCAATGACAGAGTCAAGCTGGGTACCGTTCAACGCGCCGGGCTGGGCGAAAACCAGCACCTTTTCTCGGAACGCCATCAGTGTCGGGATGGAGGTGATATTAGCTTCGGCGGCAAGCTGCTGCTGCGCTTCCGTGTCAACCTTGCCGAACACAATGTCGCCGTGCTTTTCCGAAGCTGCCTCAAAAGTGGGCGCAAAGCGCACACAGGGCTGGCACCAAGATGCCCAAAAATCAACGATCACAATGTCGTTGCCCTCAATGGTGGGGCCAAAAGATTCTGTGGTGATTTCAACTGTAGCCATGCCTTAACCGTACGGGATTAGTCCGGCGTTTGGCTGTGGTTTCGCTCACCGCGTGAGGGAATGGGCAGCCCGTCCGCCTGCCGGTGTGGCACCCGGGCGGGCAAGGGAAGAGAAGCCAGCAGCCGGCGTCGTGCGCTCACAAAGACAAAGGCGCAGGCAGGTTCACGGAATTTTGAACGGAAAAACACCCTGAGTTCACGGCGAGTTCACCTTGTCCGGGCAAACTGTCGGTGTAAAGAAACGAGAACTGGAAGCAGCGATGACTTTCGTATCAGGAGAAACCATGGCACGACGCACTCACCACACAGCCTTCATTAACCCCGACAACCACGACGTGTGGCCGACGATGAGCAAGGACGCTCCGGTGGCTTTGGTCAACGACCGCGGCTGGCGTCTTTCGGGCCGCGTTGAAACACTGTCCCACGACCGCCAATGCTTGTGGATCCAGCTTGATTCCGGCATGGGGCGCCAGCTGATTCACCACCAGGACGGCTTTGTGCTGGAAGACGAAGCCAGCTAGGGCTGCCACTGAAAATAATTGCCCGGCCCTATAAACGGGACCGGGCAATTGCTGTTCCCGTTACTCGTCGGGCCCGATCATTGAAACGAATTCCAGCGCCTGTGCCTCGCCCACATCCGAATGATTCCGCAAGAGTCGGACGGCTTCGTCGTGATTTCCGGACAGGGCCAGCTGACGGATCTGCCCGTAGATTTCTGCGTTGAGGCGAGTACTGGCCACCTCACGGACTTCATTGCCCTGCGAAACGATGGCCCGGTATCGGTAGCTGCCAGTGGCGGCAACTGCAGGGGTTGCGGGTGTGGCAACCGACGGCGTGGCGCTGATGATGTCATCTACGGTCAGCGGCCCCTCCTTAATGCTGGGTGCAGTCTGCGTGGTGGGCTCATGCTGCGGGAGCTGTGCAGGTGTCGCGGGCTCAGGCCTGGGCTGCGGAAACTGTGCCAAGGCGGCTACAGCCGCGGCCGCATCTCCCAGCCCAGTCTTGGTGGCTTTGCGGTATTCCTTGACGGCATTGAGTACCTGGTGCTGGGCGATCAGGGCGTACACCCTCCGATGAGCTTCCGGGCTGAGCCTGGCACTGGCCTCCTGTGCGTCCTCCCGCGTGATTTCATTGCGGGAGCGCTTGCGGGCTGCCTCCGGAGCAGAAGATACCGAGTCCCGGTTTCGGTCGTGGACCGAGTGTGGGCCTTGCCTCGTATCTTGCCCAGGTGAGTGCTGCTGGCTGCGGCCCTGAGCTTGGGCGCCGCGCCGTCCCATGAACCGTGCACCAGCAATCACGACAATAACAATGACAAGCACAATGACCAGGGGCACGACGTATTCCATGCCTTAACTGTAGTTCGCGTTTGACGTCCCGTCCGGCCCCACTTTGGCTCTGGTACAACAAAAAACCCGGAACTTGCGATTTCTCGCGAAGTTCCGGGTTTCCGGTTTGGTGGCAGATACTGGATTCGAACCAGTGAAGGCGTTGCCAGCTGATTTACAGTCAGCCCCCTTTGGCCACTCGGGTAATCTGCCATGGCCACCACACCCAAACTTCGGGTCCGGCTTTCGCCCCCAACAAGTGGAAGCAGTAAAACAATACAAGGAATTTCGCCAAGAATCTAATCGAGAGGCCTCAGGCGCCGAAATCGGCGCGGACAGCAGTACATTCCCCTACAAAGTCGCTCATCAGCCGACGGTGTCAGGCCTTGTTTTGGATCCGCTTGACCAGCTCATTTTCTAGGAACGCTGCCTGCTCAGTTGTGAGTTGTTGCAGCTTCACGGCCCGGGCCATATCTTCATGGACGCCAGCAATCCGTGACGAGGCAGAATTTGGCGGAGACGTGATGATACTTCCCGGCTCCAAGCCATGGGCCGAGCCGCTCACCAGTCCGGGCCCGCTCAATACTGTCACCGCAGCCAGGGTCACCGCGGCCACAGCAGCACCTACCGATTTCCGTCCTACCGCGCCACGCCCTACCGACAGCGTGACGGCGGATGATGACGCGGGGCTTGATGATGCGGGGCTTGCGGGGCCTGGATTCATTGTCATTGTTTCTCCTAGAGCTAGGCGCTGGCAGTCTCAACACCTTCTACTCTGTCCTGCATAGATGTGCACTTGCCCCGATACTCCTTATAGGACACTGTGAGCGGCACGCTACACCGCAGAACGGGCGAGTAGGACAGCGGCCAGCTAGGCTAGGAGGCAAATCAACCGTTCAAGTTTTTGAGCTTTCGAACCTGTGGAGGAATCATGGCCAGTGAGTCAACGTTCGACGTCGTTAGCAAAGTCGATAAGCAAGAAGTCGCCAACGCTCTGCACCAGGCCCAAAAGGAAGTAGTCCAGCGCTACGACTTCAAGGGTGTGGGCGCCGAGATCGATTTCAGCGGCGAGAAAATCCTGCTGAAGGCCAACTCCGAAGAACGCGTCATGGCCATCATGGACGTCTTCGAATCTAAACTGATCAAGCGCGGCATCTCTTTGAAGTCCCTCGACGCTGGCGAACCTTACGCCTCAGGCAAGGAATACCGTCTGGAGGCTGAGATCAAAGAAGGCATCGCCCAAGACATCGCGAAGAAGATCAACAAGCTCATCCGCGACGAAGGCCCCAAGGGCGTGAAGTCCACCATTCAGGGCGATGAACTGCGCGTGAGCTCCAAGAGCCGCGACGACCTTCAGGAAGTCATGGCCATGCTGCGCAAGTTCGAGGACGCCGACCTGCAGTTCGTCAACATGCGCTAACTGCCACAGCTGTATATTTGCAGCTCCAAGCACAGTTGAGCTAAAAAGCGTCTGCTACTGAAATTCACCCCAAACTCGGGGGAAACTTTCAGCCAGCAGGCGCTTTTTGCTCTTGCCCGGGCGCCGCCCGGGGCATAGTCTTCCTTTGCCCCCTAGATCCACCTCCTAGATCCACCTCACAGCAACTGAAGACGTTTGGAGCTGCCATGAACCCTCAAGGAATTCCCGCCGGGGCACCGTGCTGGATTGATCTGTTGACCTCGGACATGAACAAGTCCAGGGAATTTTACACAGCCCTTTTTGGCTGGAGCTACGACGTAGGCGATGAGGAAAAATACGGCGGCTACACCATGGCTTTCAAGGACGGCAAGAGCGTCGCCGGCCTCATGCAGTCCCGAGAAGACACCGACGGCTATCCGGATATGTGGACAACTTACCTGCGGGTTGACGACATTGAGACGACTATCGGAGCAGCTAAAACTGCTGGCGCCATGGTCTTCATGGAGCCCATGGATGTCCCTGAGCAAGGCAAAATGGCCATGCTCGGCGATCCCAGCGGCGCCTCGGTTGGCCTGTGGGAGTTCGGCGGCCATACGGGCTTCCAACTGCACGAGGAAAACGGCGCTGCCGCCTGGCACGAGCTCCACAGCAAAGACTATCCGGAGGCGGTCACCTTCTATCGGGACGTGTTCGGCCTGACTACCTCCGTCATGAGCGACTCCTCCGAGTTCCGCTACACCAACCTCATGGCTGGCGAACAAAGGCTGGCTGGCATCATGGATGCTGCCAATTTCCTGCCTGATGAGGTGCCGTCCAGCTGGCAGATTTACTTCCAGACCGACGACGTCGATGCCTCCATCGCCACGGCGCTCACCTTGGGTGCCACCATCATCAACCCGGCCGAAGATTCCCCTTATGGCAGGATCGCCGGCCTCAGCGACTGCACGGGCGCCATGTTCAAACTGGTCCAGCCACCAGCCTAGAATCAACACACAAACAGCCCCCAGCAGTGGCCGCACCGGTTTATAGAAAACGGGATTGACCACTGCTGCGGGCTGTTTGTTCAAAGTAAGAAGTGCGGGGCGATAAACTCCAAGCGAGAAGAGTTAGAGACCCAACTCGCCCAGCTTCTTGATGGATGCCGAATTCAGCAGGGCCGTCGCCAGAACAGGGGTGGGGCTCAATCCAATCCACTTCTGGTTACTGCCCGTGTTACTGGCTGCGGAGGTCAAATGCCCGTCGGACCTATACGTCCACTGCTGAGCACCATTTGATGAGTCACACGCAGCCGGGCGGCTGGGATCTAGCCAAAATGGCAGCGCAGTCTTAGCCCTCCTTCGCCTCCCCGACGCCGGTGGCTTGCCACCCACGAATCAGCTTCCGGGTTCCACCAGACCGGTGTCATAGGCGAGCACTACGGCTTGCACCCTGTCGCGAAGATCCAGCTTGGCTAAAATCTTGCTGACGTGGGTCTTCACCGTTTGTTGGGCGATGAACAGCTCGGCCGCAATTTCCTGGTTTGATTGCCCTCGTCCAATCAACGTCATCACCTCAAGCTCCCTGTCTGTGAGTCCGGCCAGCCGTTCCTGGGAAAGTTCGGGCCTCGCTCGGGAAACCGCAAACTGCTCGATCAACCGCTTCGTCACCGACGGAGCCAGTAGCGCCTCCCCGGATGCCACGATACGCACGGCGGCGACCAGTTCTTCGGCGAGCGCGTCTTTGAGGAGGAAACCGCTGGCCCCGAGTTGAAGGGCATCGTAGACGTAGTCGTCCACGTCAAAGGTGGTCAGCATCAACACATGCGTGGCATTGACATCAGGGGACCCGGCAAGGATCAGGCGTGCCGCTTCCAAACCGTCCATGACGGGCATGCGGACGTCCATCAACACCACGTCCGGACGGTGCAGCGCGGCTAGGTCCACGGCAATGGCCCCGTTCTCGGCCTGCCCCACAATTTCAATGTCGTCCTGGGCGCCGAGCAGGGCCGCAAAACCCTCCCGGACCATTGCCTGGTCATCAACAACCAACACTTTAATGCTCATGATTTGGTGTTTCCTTTGCCATTATTGGCGCTGAGGGGCAGTTTTGCAGTGACCGAGAAGCCACCGTCGGACGTTGGTGCACAAACAACGGACCCGCCCACAATGGCTGCCCGCTCCCGCATGCCGATCAATCCCTGCCCTACGTGCGCGCCCTTGTCTAGCTGAGCCATGACCATTCCCACGCCGGAGCTGGAGTTGACCACGGAGATTTCCAACAGTCCCCCGATCACGGTAAACCGCACCTGCACGGTGGCTCCGGGTGCGTGCCGGATCACGTTGCTCAGCGCTTCCTGCACGATCCGGTAGGACGTCAGGGCAATAATCTCGCCAATGTCATGGTTTTCAATGTCGGTGAGGACCGGTTCGGGGATGCGCACCCCCGTGGACCGGGCCGATGCGAAGAGCTGCGGAAGGTCGGCCAGCGTTGGTTGTGGCCCCAGTTCGCGCCCGGCTTCGCTGTTGCGCAGCGATCCGAGCATGCTGCGCATTTCAGTCATGGCTCGCCTCGAGTTCGCGGCGATGTCATCAAATTCCTGTTTGAGTTCCTCGCTGAGCCCTGCGTGCCGGTAGCGTGCCGTAGTTGCCTGTACCACCACCACGGACATTCCGTGGGCCACTACGTCGTGGAGCTCACGGGCAATGCGTGCACGTTCCTCAGCCAGCCTGCGCCTGGACTGTTCCTCAGCGCTGACACTCCGTTCGGCGGCAAGTTCGGCCCTCAGGTGCTGCCATTGCTGAACCACCACGGCGGCCACCATGAGCCCACCCGAGACGGCAGCGAAGATGACAACATTGTTTTGGGCCCCCAGCGACTGGCCATTTGGCATGGTCAAGTAATTTAGAACCACACCCACCATGACACTTGCCAGCCATCCCGCGGCTGAAACCATCCAGTGCACACGTAGCCCGGCAATACAGATCACCAACACCTGGGTGATCATGGCAACCACGCTGAAAGGCATCGGGGCTGCCCCCACAGGGTCCGAGGCCAGCGGCATGACAGCCATCGGAATGAGTGAAACAATCACGCCGGCCACGGGCCGGGCTGCGGTCAGGCCCAAGGACGCCGAATGCAAGATCGCCATACCCAGCGCGAAGGGCAGGGCCATCTGGTACAAACTCATGTTCAGCGGTGCGCCCACGGCGAGAAGGGCGATACAGACGGCCGCCGTTCCCAGCCAGACCCAACTGATTCCCTTTAGCCGCCATAGATTGACAGAACTAAAGGGCGCAGTGGCTTCAATACCGCCGTGGGCAGTTGTCATCGCCGCAGTTGCCGTCTCGGGGCTGCGTCTCGCTGCTGGCTCAGCGGCCACGTTCACGGTCTTATTCTTAGCTGTTTTCATGCCCACAGGCTCAGGCTTCTGTAGTGATTTCCGCTGTGGGGCCATCAGCGTCCAGGCCGCTCAGTCCGCCAGCCGGCTTTCCCTGCCAAGACTGGATCCGCCAGCCTCCCGGCGCTGTTTTACCGGTCGGCTCGCCATCCAAGGTGACAATGCCGGTGTTTGAAAGATCATGGTATTTGGGGTCGGACCAGTCGATGTTGATGCCTCGGTGTCCAGCCCAGAAACGGATCATGGCACCGTGGCTGACCATGGCGGCGCTCTGATGAGTCTGGGCGGCTTCCTCCACCACCGCATCAAAGCGTTCCAGAATTTCGAAACCGTTGTCGGCCCCGGGCATCCGGACCGAGAGGTCACCTGTCAGCCAGGACTTGAGCGTGTTCAGGTACGCCTCAATCGAGGCCTTGTCGCCCTTCATTTCAAGATCGCCTGCGCTGATCTCCCGGAGCCCATCCCGCACTACAGGGGTGAGCTGGAGGGCGGCAGCGAGCGGGGCCGCCGTCAGCGCGGTGCGAGTCAGGTTCGAGATGTACAGGGCGTGCAGACTCTGTCCCGATACAGCGTCCGGGACCGCTGCTGCCTGCAACTCACCGAGCGGGGTCAACCCTGGCCCCGGGACGGCGGTATCCAGCAGGCTACGCACATTGTTGGGTGTTTGGCCGTGCCTAATCAAGATCAATCGCATGCTCCCATTCTGTCCTACTCCACTGAATTGCGTGCGACGCTCGACAACAGTGAGTTAGGCTGACAACAAATTCCACTGCCCGGGAGGTATGCGTGCCAGATACACGGGAGCAATTGCTCACATCGACGTTTTGGAGCATCCGCCGTCCCAAGTTCCCCTTGACCGAGGGCCATTTTGTGATCCGACTCAATGACCCCTCCATTGCTTTCGGCCCCGAGTCGGCCGCGGATTTGCTGCATTGTTACGGTGAGCTGCGGCGCGCCCTAACCGATTTGGTGGGTGCCACTGCGGCGCAACTGTACATCTCCCGGAATTGGCAGCCTGTGGGTGACGCCATTGGCGAGCCCATTGCCGAAACGTCCACCCCGTCGCTGCACACCTTTTTTGTCTGGCCGGGAAGTCCGACGCCGGCTGCCGCACTCACCCGCCCGGCTCACCGGCGCATTGCGGCAAAAAGCGCAGGAGATGTGGATGAGGAACTAGGCCGCTGGCTTGCACTGGCAACCGCGGCAACTGAGCCTGGAACAGAGACGACCCCGCCGGCGCCTGAACATTCGCCTGCCCTCGAGCCTCTGGAATCCCCGGTAGCGGGCCCGGAAAGCCCTGCAGGATCAGAAGGGTGGCAGAACCGGTCTTTTCTGGTTGCGCCTGTTGATCCGGCCCCCGGCGAATCCATGGGAGCCGGCCAGTGGAGTGCATCCCCTCATTCAGCTGTCGACTCACTGGACAGGATGAGCCTAGAAGCGCTGTTGGAGCTGGTCCACGGCATCGAGAATTTGGCATGGGAATCCAGCCCCCGGCATGTGGGCATGTCGGTGTGGGCAACGGATCTGTGGGCCATTTCGATGTCCATTAATATCTTTGCTCGTGAGCACGGCAACGATGGCCGACTTACCGCGTTCGTTAACGCCGGAGGGCTGGATCTGCCACTGTCATCGCGAACGGTGAGGACAAGCACCAGCCCATCGCCTACTGTGGAGAAATGACCAATAACCCCTCCCTCAACGAAGAACAGACGGCCCAGCTGATCGCCATAGCCATGGACTTTGCCCGCGAAGGTAAGAGCGCCGAGCTGGCGGAGTTCCTTGACCACGGGCTCGAGCTAAACGTCCAAGACGCCGGTGGCAACACGCTCTTGATGCTGGCCGCTTACAAGGGCAACGCCGAGACGGTTTCCATGCTGCTAACGCGCGGAGCCGACCCGGATCTGCGCAACGCCCGGGACCAGTCACCCCTCGCCGGAGCCCTGTTCAAGGGCGAGGACGCCGTGGCTACGCTGCTGGTGGCAGCCGGGACCGACCTCGACGCTGGCACGCCTTCCGCCCGCACCACAGCCGCCATGTTCGGCCGCGAACACCTCCTCGGCTAGCCCTCTCCGCCTGCCCCGCCCCTTCCCCAGCCCCTCTCGCGAGGCTGGTGAACCCAGAAACCGGCGTTAACCAACGACGGCGGCACTCACCGTCCGCAATATGCGAAGGTAAGTGCCGCCGTCGTACGTCTTTAAGGACTAAGCCTTGGACGCCTGGTGAGCCTCAATGGCCGCACGAACACCTGCGCCGTAAGCCGGATCGGCCTGGGTGCAGTTGTAGATGTGACGCTCGATGGTGGCCTGTGAGGCACCGTCGATGGCGCGGGCGGTGTTCTCGAAGAGCACCTGGCGCTGCTCGTCAGTCATCTTCTCGCGGAAGAGGATACCGGGCTGCTCGAAGTAGTTGGCATCATCTTCGCGGTAGTTGAATCGGTCCGCGACAGCGCCAATGGCCTGTGCCGGATCGGCGTAGGCCGGCTGTTCCTGCCAGCGGCCGTACGAGTTCGGCTCGATGCCGGGGGTGCGCCCCTGGTTGCCGTCAACGCGGCCCTGGCCATCACGGTGGTACGTGTTGGCCGAGGCGTTCTTCGGTGCGTTTACAGGGATCTGGTGGTGGTTGACACCGAGGCGGTAGCGCTGGGCGTCACCGTAGGAGAAGAGGCGTGCCTGCAGCATGCGGTCCGGCGAGAAGCTGATGCCGGGGACAACGTTGGCCGGTGAGAATGCTGCCTGCTCGACGTCGGCAAAGTAGTTCTCGGCGTTGCGGTTCAGTTCCCACTCGCCAACCTCGATCAGCGGGTAGTCCTTCTTGGACCAGACCTTGGTGAGGTCAAACGGGTGGTACTTGTAGGTCTCGGCGTCGGCCTCGGGCATGATCTGGACCATGAGCTTCCACTTCGGGAAGTCGCCGTTCTCGATCGAATCGAACAGGTCGCGCTGGCTGGACTCGCGGTCGGCTGCGACCACGGCACCTGCTTCTTCGTCGGTCAGGTTCTTGATGCCCTGCTGGGTCACGTGGTGGAACTTGACCCAGAAACGCTCGCCTTCGGCGTTGATCAGGGAGAAGGTGTGCGAGCCGAAGCCGTGCATGTGGCGGTAGCCGTCAGGGATGCCGCGGTCGGACATGACGATCGTGACCTGGTGCAGGGATTCCGGGAGGTTGGTCCAGAAGTCCCAGTTGTTCTCTGCACTGCGCAGGTTGGTGCGGGGATCGCGCTTGACGGCACGGTTCAGATCTGGGAACTTCAGGCCGTCGCGGAAGAAGAAGACGGGGGTGTTGTTGCCCACCAGGTCCCAGTTGCCCTCTTCGGTGTAGAACTTCACGGAGAATCCGCGGATGTCGCGCTCGGCGTCGGCAGCGCCGCGCTCACCTGCAACGGTGGAGAAGCGAGTAAAGAGCTCGGTCTGCTTGCCCACCTCGGAGAAGATGTTCGCCTTGGTGTACTTGGTGATGTCGTTGGTGACCGTGAAGGTACCAAAAGCACCGGATCCCTTGGCGTGCATACGACGCTCGGGGATGACCTCGCGGCTGAAGTGGGCCAGCTTCTCAAGGAACCAGGCATCCTGGAGCAGCATCGGGCCGCGGGGTCCTGCCGTGAGGCTGTCCTGGTTGTTAGCAACGGGCGCACCTGCGGCCGTTGTCAGGGGTGCGGTGTTTTCGAAAGTCATCTTTACTTTTCGCTCCTTGTGGTATTCAGATCTTGCTCGTTCAGAAGTCTCTTGGCTGTGCAATCTGGACAGGTTCCCCAGTAAATAACCTCGGCTTCATCAATGCTGAAGCCATGGCTATCAGAGGCATGCAAACAGGGTGCCGCACCGAGGGCGCAGTCCACATCTGCAATGTCTCCGCAACTGCGGCACACCACGTGGTGGTGGTTGTCCCCCACCCGTGTCTCAAACCGTGCAGGCGAGCCTGACGGTTCAATCCGGCGTACCAGATCGGCCTCTACCAGCGCCGCCAGCACGTCGTAGACGGCTTGCTTGGAGACGCTGCCCAGCTCGGTGCGAACAGCACCGATGATGGCGTCGGCATCGGCATGAGGGTGGTTGCTGACCGCACTGAGAACGGCAACGCGAGGACGAGTCACGCGCAGTGATGCTGCCCGCAATAAGTCCTCGATTGTTCGTTCCTTTTCCATGCCTCCCACCTTATCCACCTTTCTGGACTGAGTCCAGTAAAGGAGTTGCGGCGTGGCTCTTATTCCTCCACAGCTTCAGAAAAACGCCTACTCACGCACTAAAAGGCACACCACTCTAGCCCCTTTCCTGCCCCATCCCTAAGCTCAAACCATGAGTACATTTACCGGAATTCCCATGGCAGCAGTGGAGTTTTATGCCGCACTGGAGAAGAACAATAACAAGGAGTGGTGGCTTGGCCACAAGGACATTTACGACGCCGCTGTGAGGGCACCGCTGTTGGGTCTCCAACAAGCTGCGGAGGGAAAATTCGGCTCCGGAAAGATTTTTCGACCGTACCGCGATGTGCGGTTTTCTCCTGATAAGTCCCCGTACAAAATTGCGCAGGGAATGTTTGTCTCCAATTACGAAGAAGTGGGGTTCTATGTCCAGATTGACGCCGACGGTCTACTCGTGGGTGGCGGTTACCATTCCTCATCCCCGGCCCAGCTCTCCAGGTACCGGGCCGCGGTGGATTCTTCGGCGAGCGGCGCAGCACTCGAAACGATCCTGAAAGGCCTGGGCTCTGCGGGGTTCACCCTTGAGGGCCAAACCCTTAAGCGGGTTCCGCAGGGATTCGCTAAGGACCATCCCCGTGCTGAGCTGCTCAAGCACAAGACCGTGAGTGCGTCCAAGCATCTCGGTACCCCTCACTGGATGGAAACAGCGCAGGCCGAACAGGAAATTCTTTCCTCCTGGGAACAACTGCGTCCGCTGGTGGATTGGGTTATCCGCTACGCAGCGCCTTGAATCAGTCGTGCACGCCTCAGCTAACCGGGGATGCGGTTGAGGTAGAAGTGCATGGGTGCATGCCGGATCTTCCTCGGTGTGATGCGCACCAGCACGGCAGCTACTCTGAACACCGCTCGTAGAAGCCGATCTTTGTGTGGCGTCCACTTGAACCCGTACATGTCTCGCACAGTGGCCGGCAGCAAGCCAACCGTCAGTAGTCGGGCTAGCGGCATGAGGGTCCGCACCCAGAGAGGCGTGTGTGTGGCAGCCAAAAGTTCGGCGGCCACGCCACGAGTCGTTTCATCGACGCTCAACGTCTTCAGTTGCTGCGCCCAATAATCGGCAAAGTCAGCACGGGTTTTTGGCCACAGTTCAGCGGGCATACCCAGGGCCGTGCCCAGTGCTGCGTAGCTTTGATACACCGATTCCGCATCGGTCGAAGAGAGCGCCGGGAACACGGCGTCGTAGGTTTGCGAGGCGGTCTCATAGAGCGTTGCGGCGACCCACAATTGCAGCTGCGGATCAGCGGCGTCGTAGGCAGGTTTAGCGGGCGTTGCCACGGATTTCACGGGACGATGAGCCTTCTGGACTTGACGCCGCATAGCCTTACGCTGCCCAGGGGTGCCATTGCTGAGTGCGTAGATATAGCTCAAGGTGCCATGGAGCCGTTTGAGTGGATCCACGGCAAAACTGGAATGCTCCGCCACACCATATCCCACAGCCGGGTTGGCCAACTGCAGCAAGATGGCGCGTCCTGCGCCGGCCAGCAGCACCGATTCGGGCGCCACCTCCGACCACGTCTTAGCTTTTCCTTCACCACTGATCATGCGACTAAGCGTGGCACATCATTGGTCTCCTGACGGCAAAGCCCCCGTTTGGGCGCCGGGACATCTGGCTCATTTTCGGCATGGTCGCATTATTGGAAGGAGAGCCACGGAATTAATCTCTGCGGACTCAGGGCTGGCAAGGGCAGGCATTGCTGTGGCAACCATGGTGCCAGCCACCGCAAGTGCTGCGACAGTGCAAGTGCTGCGACAGTGCCGGCCACTTTGCGCCCCCGCCAAAGGTTTTTTCTCATCATGTGCAATAAACAACTTTCCCCTCACGCCAACCGCAGTTCCGGTCTGGCCACAGGGTTACTTCGTGGAGATGTTCACCATCTGCTCACGGTCCACAACCTTCACGCGCTCGCGCGTCACGTCAAGGCCCTCAGCGTGGACATAGCTGGCGCCCAGCTGCTTTTCATGGGCATCGAGCTTGTTCCAGCCCTCCCACGTGGTGAATTCAATGCCCCGGGATTCCAACAAGTTCACAATGGCTGCCTCATCAGGAAGTTCGGCAGTGGGGAGTCCCAAGCGGTCCTCCAGCAGGCAGCCAATGGTTTCCAGTGCATCGCCCTTGGTACTGCCGATCAAGCCAACAGGTCCACGTTTGATCCAACCCGTCGCATACAGCCCAGGCACTTGGGTGCCGTCCGATGCCAGCACGCGCCCGCCGTCGTTAGGGATGACGCCACGGCGGGAATCAAAGTCCACTTCGGGAAGCTCGGAACCGAGGTAGCCCACAGCGCGGTAAACGGCCTGGACCGGGTAGTCGATGAATTCTCCGGTGCCGCGGACATTTCCGGTGCCGTCGAGCTCATTGCGCTCAAACTTGATACCGGAGACCTTGCCATCGGTGCCGAGAACTTCCACTGGGGTGTGTAGGAAGTGCAGGTGGAGGCGGCGCGACGCCGGAACCCGCGTCGGATCGTGTTCTTCAGCAAGCCAGTTAGTCAGGGTGTTGACCATGATCTTGACCTGGTTGTTGGACTTAATGGCGGCGTCGGAGGCTTCGTCGAAATCAAAATCCTCCTCGTAGAGAACAATGTCCACGTCGCGGGAATGGCTGAGTTCACGCAGTTCAAGAGGCGTGAACTTGACCTGCGCCGGACCTCGGCGGCCAAAGATATGAACGTCGGTGACCGGGGAAGACTTCAGCCCAGCGTAGACGTTGTCCGGGATCTCGGTGACGAGCATGTCCTCGGCGTGCTTGGACAGGACTCGGGCCACATCAAGTGCCACATTGCCGTTGCCGATGACGGCGATTTCCTTGGCGGTCAGCGGCCATTCGCGGGAAACGTCGGGATGTCCGTCGTACCAGGAGACGAAGTCTGCGCCGCCGTAGGAGCCCTCTAGATCCATGCCCGGGATATCAAGCACGGCATCCTTGGTGGCGCCGGTGGCGAAAATAATGGCGTCGTAGTGCGAGCGTAGATCGGCCAACGTCACATCTCTCCCGTAGGTGACATTGCCGAAGAAGCGGATGTCTCCACGGTCCAGAACCTTGTGCAGGGCGTTCATGATGCCCTTGATGCGGGGGTGATCCGGAGCAACGCCATAACGGATCAGGCCGTAAGGGGCTGGTTGTGATTCGAAGAGGTCAATGCTGACTTGAACGTCGCCGCCGGCCACTTCCTGAGACTTCGTCAAAATGTCTGCCGCGTAGACGCCCGCAGGACCGGAGCCAACAATGGCAACGCGTAATGGGCGGGTGGCGTTCAAGTTAGCCAAGAAAGGAGTCCTTCCGAACTGGGGAATGGCAACATCAGCAAAGCTACTGCATCAACTGTTGCACACCGGGGCGCCAATTAAGCGCTACTTTTCTAGTCTAATTGGCAACGCTCAATGGCCGAAAGGGGCCGCCTACGAAAGTGACCAACTACTCACTTACCTCAGTACTGAACGGTAGTACTCAACGGCACCCGTCCACTCGATCCGAAGTGGACATGGCATTTAACCTGCATCGGTGTTGTTATGGGCTTTGTGACAATTAGCGAACCCCAGATAGACGGCACTCCCGGTAAACCACAAAAAGCACTCAAGCCCGCACGCTCCGAGAGCACCAAAGGCGCGCTCTACGGCGTAGGCGCCTACGGCCTGTGGGGCTTGATGCCGCTGTACTTCATCTTGCTCATTCCAGCTAACAGCATTGAAATTGTCGCCAACCGGGTGGTCTGGTCAGTGATTTTTTGTGCCCTCATCATCACCGTGTCCCGCGGCTGGGGCAAGATTGGCGCCGCCCTGCGGAGCCGGCGCATCATGGGGACCCTGACCGTGGCCGGTTTCCTGATCGTGATCAACTGGCTCACCTATGTCTTTGCAGTAACCACCGGCAACACCATCGAGGCCTCCCTGGGGTACTTCATCAACCCCCTCTTCTCGGTGCTACTGGGCGTGATTCTGCTCAAAGAACGGCTGCGCCCCTTGCAGTGGACAGCCGTCGGTATTGGTTTCGTGGCCGTCGTAGTGCTGACGTTCAGCTACGGCAAACTTCCCTGGATCGCACTCATTCTGGCCGCGAGCTTCGGCCTCTACGGCTTCGTCAAGAATCGCGTGGGTGGCCGGGTGGACGCCATCACCAGCCTCAGTATTGAAACCGCAGTACTGACGCCCTTCGCCATCGCCGCCATGGTGATCGTGACACTCATGGGCCAGGCCACGCTGACCGGGATGGGCGCTGGCCACTTCTGGCTGATGGCCTCCGCTGGCATTGTGACGGCCGTGCCACTGCTGTTCTTTGGCGCCTCGGCCCGGCGCCTGTCCATGACCGGCATCGGCTTGCTGCAGTTCATGACCCCGGTGGTGCAGTTCATCATCGCCATCACCCTCCTCGATGAACACATGAGCGTTGAACGGTGGATCGGCTTCGCTATTGTCTGGGTAGCGCTGATCATCCTCGTGGCCGACATGCTGCTGAGCTACCGCAAGACGTCCCGACTGCGGAACTTAACGCCAGCAAAATCCTGACGCCAGTTACGAAAGGAACACCATGACAACGGAGAATTTTGACCTGCTGGTGGTGGGAGGCGGCAAGGCTGGAAAGTCCTTGGCCATGGATCTGGCAGCGGCCGGCCAACGCGTAGCCATGGTGGAACGGGGCATGATTGGCGGCACGTGCATCAATGTCGCCTGCATCCCTACCAAAACACTCGTCAATAGCGCACGGCTACTGGCGCTTACTCGGCGGGCCGCGGAATTCGGCATTGACGCCACCGCCTCCCCGGCCATCAACCTCGAGCTGCTGCGCACCCACAAAGAGGACGTGGTGGGCACCATGGTTGCCGGTCAGCGTAAATCCTTCCTGGCTTCAGGCATGGAATTGGTGATTGGCGAGGCCCACTTCGCTGGCCCACGCACCATCGAAGTAACGGATGACGCCGGCACGCACCGCACGCTGTCCGGCACCAATGTTGTGGTAAACACCGGGATGGTGCCGCGGGTCCCGGACATTGCCGGCTTGCTGGCCGCGACACCTTTGACCAGCACCAGTATCTTGGCCCTGACCGAACTTCCCGAGAGCATCATCATCCTCGGTGGCGGCTACATCGGCTGCGAATTCGCCTCCATGCTGGCCATCATGGGCGTTGCCGTGACCATCATCCAGCGCGGCAAAGCCCTGCTCCCTCGCGAGGATGCGGATGTCTCGGCAGCCGTCACCGCCGCGCTAGAGGCCGACGGCGTGAACGTGCGCTTAGGCGTCTCCGCCGAATCGGTCTCCCGATCCAACGGCACTGTGAGGGTTTCACTCTCCGATGGCAGCACCGCAGAAGCAGCCCAAATCCTCGTGGCTCTGGGCCGCGAACCCGTCACGGCAGGGCTGGGACTGGAGTTGGCCGGCGTCGAACTTACGGAGCAGGGGCTGGTGCAGGTGGATGAATTCCTGCGTACGAGGGCACCGGGCGTGTGGGCGGCCGGCGATGTGGCCGGGACGCCCCAGTTCACGCATGCCTCGTGGAATGACTACCGCATTCTGAAAGCGAATCTTGCGGCAGCCTCTGAAACGGAGCGGCGCAGTACCCGTGATCGGCTCATTCCTTATGCAGTTTTCACCACCCCAGAGCTTGGCAGGGTGGGGCTCTCGGAAACGGAGGCTCGCGCCGCCGGACATGACATCCGCGTGGCGAGGATGTCCGTCTCATCGATCCCGCGCGCCCGCACTGTGGGTCACCTGGACGGCATCTGGAAAGCCGTGGTGGAGCGCGGCACGGACCAGATCCTCGGGGTCAGCCTGCTGGGGCATGAATCCAGCGAGGTGATTGCCGTGGTGCAGATGGCCATGCTCGGCAAGCTCCCTTACCAGCGTCTGCGTGACGCCGTCATTACCCACCCCACCACGGCAGAAGGCTTACAGCTCCTGTTCAGCGATGCTTTCATGGAGCCGTAAGCCTTCTTAGAGAATCTGCCCTCAGATTTCCGCGGATACGTAATCGCGGGGGACAACCACCATGGGCACCGGCAAGGACCGGAGGATCTTGTTAGCGGTGGAGCCAAGGAAGATCTTGCGTTTTTCGGCGAGACGGCTGGAACCGACGATCACCAATTCTCCTGACTTCCAGCCAATGCCGTCAATGGCTTCTTCAATGTTGCGGCCGTGTGCGAGCGTCACGGTGACCTTGTTGTCCGGGAGTTTCGCGGCGGCCGCTGCCAAGACAGTGTTTACGTGCTGTTTGGCCGGGCTCAGTGCGCTGTCGAGATCGAAATTGCTTTGCTCCAGTTGATCTATTTCCACGACAGATACCAGCCGCAGCGGCACCTGGCGACGCCCTGCCGCGACGATGCCGACGTCGAGCACGGCCTGCCAACCCTCGCGTACACCGGTCATGACGGTGAGCCGGGTCAGCGGGGCCTTACGGTTGTAGCCGCGCGGCGCAAGAGCCACGGGGACCGGTGATGCGTGCAGTAACCCATTGGCTACCGAACCCACCGTAAACCGTTTGAACAGGCCGTTACTGGCGGCTCCCATCACAATGATGACGGCGTTGTCTTCTCGAGCTGCGTCGATCAGGCCATGCGCGAACGATTCGGCTACGCGGGTGGAAAAACTTGCTTCAACATCACTGGGCACCAGTGCCAGCGCCTGTTTCTCGACATCGGCGCCCACGTTTTTACCCCCGCGGAGTACGTGGACCAGGTGCAGATGCGCACCCTGGGTTCTAGCGATAACCGCGGCGAGGGCAACAGCATCAGCGCCACGCTCATCTGGCCGATATCCCACTACATATTTCATGAAGCACCCTTTCGCACAGTGCCCGTCACATCATTGTGCAGGCGGTCGTAGCACTGACTGTACAACGGCGGGAGGCTTGAACAACAGCCTTCACTCGCCGTCGATGGCGTTGGCGTTGGCGGAGGCGGAGGCGTTGGCGGAGGCCTGTGCATCATCCTCTTCTGGCAGACGGTGGGTGGTGGCCAAGATGAGCACCCACCAGAACAACACCAGGGACCCCACGAGAATTATGGGCCCACCCGCTTGCGAAAGACTGAATGTCCAGGGTGATGTCAAGAAGCGCTGGTCCTCCAGATAGTCCACGGAGACGCCCCGTGCCAAGGGAAATAGTTGAGGGCAAAACCACGCCCAAACGCCAGCTGCAGTGATGAGCGCGCCTGTCCAAAACGTGGTTTTAGGCGTAGCAGCACCGGGGCTCCCTTTCTTATCCGGATGGAGGATCACCGCGAGAGCCAGAATGGCCGGTCCAAGAATCAGCAGCTGTGAGGCGGAGGACGCAAACGCTGAATACCAGGGTAAGGGATTGCTAGCCAGTTGGTAATCGATGGGATTGTAGAGCAATTCAGTGAAAAATTGTTCGCTGAACACTGCCATCAAAGCGAGTCCAAGCGTCACCAGTCCCACTAATCCGGCCGCGGCCTGAAAGTGCCATGCCCTTCTCGGATAGTGGCGTGCCGCCAGCAAAAACATGACCGCAAGCATGCCCAGGCCGGCCGTCAGGAGCGCTGGCCCTCCCAGGAAAATCACATACCCCCACGGAATCACCATCACGCCGTGAAACGCGGTTGGGTCCAGGCTTGCAGAACCAGGGATGAGCATGGTCGCAAAAAAGCAGAACGCCGATCCTGCAAAGACCAACACAATGGCTAGGCCGCAGATGATCCACGATCTGGTGGACCAATGGCTCACACGTCCAGGTGAAGGGGCAGCGAACTCTTCGTGGATCAGGTCGGGGGTCAGTTCGTCGTCGCCGTCCGGTTCGTGCACCTGGACTGCTTGTTCCACAACCGCAGCCTCCGGCTGGCCTCCAGAAGTTCTCGCTACGGGGGCGCGCGCCACACGAACACTGGCGCTGGTGGCCGGCTGCTGCGGCTGCTGCGGCTGCTGATCCGGCTCCGGCGGCGGCTGCGGGAAGTACTGTTGGGAGACGTGGTCTTCGCCGCCGGGCTGGAACATCGCAGGGTACCGCTGGTCAAAGTTGTTGTTCCCCATGACACCTAACTATGCCGCGTCCACTAGTGAAGATATTCCTGCCACCCTACACAAGCTCACTCCTGGGGCGCTCATCTCGAGCCGGGTTGGGTATGACAAGAGCGGCACCCGGGCGGGCATTAATGCCCAGCCAGGTGCCGTCGTCGTACGTCTGCAGCCTCGTGAAAAGCCGCCTATACGTGCCTTCTAGACTGCTGCGCGGATGGCGTCACTGAGGACGTCCAGGCCGTCGTTCAGCAGCTCGTCACTGATGACCAGCGGCGGGAGGAGTCGGATGACGTTGCCGTAGGTGCCGCAGGTCAGGATGATGACTCCGGCCTGCAGGCAGGCGCCGGCGATTGCCTTGGCGGCTTCGGCGTTGACTTCCTTGGTGGTGTTTGCGGTGCCGGGCTTGACCAATTCGATGGCCATCATGGCGCCGCGGCCGCGGATTTCGCCGATGATGCCGGCCTGACCCAATTCCTCAACGAGTGCCTCGAAACGCTCGGTCACGATGCGTTCAATGTTCGTGGCGCGGCCGTTGAGGTCGTGTTCCTTCATGGTGCGGATGGCGGCGAGCGCTGCGGCGCAGGCAACAGGGTTTCCGCCGTAGGTGCCGCCGAGGCCGCCGGGGTGCACGGCATCCATGAGGTCGGCGCGGCCGGTGATGGCGGAGAGCGGCAGACCGCCACCGATGCCCTTGGCCATGGTGATGATGTCCGGAACTACGCCTTCGTGCTGGGAAGCGAACCACTCGCCGGTGCGGCAGAAGCCTGACTGGACCTCATCGGCAATGAAGACCACGCCATTGTCCTTGGCCCAGGCTGCGAGAGTGGGGAGGAAGCCGTCGGCCGGGACGATGAAACCGCCCTCGCCCTGGATGGGTTCGATCAGGATTGCGGCAACAGAGTCTGCACCGATCTGCTTCTCGATCATGGTGATGGCGCGGCGGGCGGCCTCTTCACCCTTAATGTCGGCTTCTTCGCGGTAGGGGTAGCTCATGGGCACGCGGTAGATTTCCGGTGCGAACGGGCCGAAGTTGGTCTTGTACGGCATGGCCTTGGCAGTCAGCGCCATGGTCAGGTTGGTGCGCCCGTGGTAAGCGTGGTCGAAGGCGACGATGGCGTCCCGGCCCGTGGCCAGGCGTGCAACCTTCACGGCGTTCTCGACGGCTTCGGCACCGGAGTTGAACAACACAGTGCGCTTCTCGTGCGTGCCAGGGGTCAGTGCGTTGAGTTCCTCGGCGACCTCGATGTAGCTCTCATAGGGGGTGACCATGAAGCAGGTGTGGGTAAAGTGGCCAACCTGCTCGCGGACCGCCTCCACCACGTTGGCGTCCGATGCGCCGACCGAGGTGACGGCAATGCCTGAGCCCAAGTCGATGAAGGAGTTGCCATCGACGTCGGTGATGATGCCGCCATCGGCGTCTGCAACATAGACAGGCACGGTGGAGGCGACGCCGCCAGCTACTACCGATTTACGGCGTTCATTGAGCGCTTCCGACTTCGGGCCAGGGAATGCTCCCAGGATCTGACGCTTTTGGGCAAGGCGGTACTGAATATCGCTCATGGACATTCCTTTCAAGAGGGTGAGGCTGAGGGTTTTGGAAGGCGCGAACTACAACTGTGCGGCGCCAAAAGGTGCGGTTTGTGCGGGTGGTTCACGCGTGTGGTTCACGCGTCGAGGTTGCTCATGACGTGCTTGATGCGGGTGTAATCCTCCACGCCGTACATGGACAAATCCTTGCCGTAGCCGGACTGCTTGAATCCACCGTGGGGCATTTCGGCCGTGAGCATGATGTGGGTGTTGATCCAAACAGCACCAAAGTCCAAGTCGCGGGAGACGCGCATGGCCACTCCGTGGTTGGAGGTCCACACACTCGAAGCCAGCGCGAAGTCGACGTCGTTCGCCATCTCCACAGCTTCTTCTTCTGTCTTGAACGTCTGCACTGTGATGACGGGGCCAAAGGTTTCCTGCTGGACAATGTCATCGCTCTGCTTGACGCCGTCCACCACGGTGGGAGCAAAGAAGAAGCCCTGCTCCCCCACGCGCTTTCCGCCGGTGACAACAGTTGCGTAGTCGGGAATGCTCTCCACGACCTTGACCACGGCATTGAAGTGGTTGACGTTGTTGAGCGGCCCAAAGTAGTTCTTGGAGTCATCCGCGTTGCCTGTTTCCAGTCCCTGCGCGGCCGTGGCCAGAGCAGCGGTGAACTCGTCGTGCGCAGATTCCTCGACCAGCACACGCGTGATGGCGGTGCAGTCCTGGCCTGCGTTGAAGAAGGAGTACTCTGCGATTTCTTGGGCGGTCTTGCCGATGTTGGCGTCTGCAAAGACAATGGCGGGAGCCTTGCCTCCCAGTTCCAGGTGAGCACGTTTGAGGCCCTTAGCGGCACCCGTGGCAACGGCAATGCCGGCGCGGACTGATCCGGTGATGGAGACCATCGCCGGGGTCGTATGGTCCACCATTGCTGCGCCAGTTGCACCGTTGCCGAGCACAAAGTTCAATACGCCGGCAGGAACAATGTCCTTGGCAATATCGGCAAAGACAAGGGTGCTTTCCGGGGTGGTGTCGCTGGGCTTCAGGACCACGGTGTTGCCAGCCGCCAGGGCCGGACCAATTTTCCAGATGAGCATGAGGAACGGGTAGTTCCAGGGAGTTACTTGAGCGATGACACCCACGGGCTCGCGGCGCACATAAGAGGTGAAGTTCTCCATGTACTCACCGGCGGAGCGTCCTTCCAGAAGGCGGGCTGCTCCGGCGAAGAAGCGTAGTTGATCAGCACCGGCCGCGACCTCCTCATCGGCGATCATCTGCTTGACCTGGCCAGTGTTGCGGTGCTGAGCTTCTACGATCTCACTGCTGCGAGCTTCAATAGCGTCCGCAAGTTTGAGCAGCACGCTTTGGCGTTGTCCTGGCGTGGCCTTCTTCCAGGTCTTGAACGCGGTGGCGGCGGCATCCATGGCCGCATCCACATCGGCTTGGCTAGAGACGGGCGCTTTGGCCACAATGTCGCCGGTGCTTGGATTGACGATATCCAGTGACTCGGTACCGGTGACGGCAACGAATGTTCCATTGATAAAGTTCTGCAAGGTTTGGACCACAGTGTTCAACCTCTTTAGCTCGATGTGAAAAGGGCGAAAATACGCCTTCTATGCGACAGCCTAAGCCCGGACCCGTTCGCAAGCGAATAGCCAAATGCACCACCGGCTGCATTTGGCATAGTGCGTTTGTATAGTTGATGCATGGCACTTTCCTTGGCGGACCTTTTGGGCGTACCCGATCTGCACCTAAAGAATTTGGGTTCGACCCGGACCCCGCTCACCACCGCGATTGACTGGGTTGCCGTGACAGAGCTGGAAAACCCTCAAGCGTTTCTCAGCGGAGGCGAACTGGTCCTCACTACGGGTGCCCGGCAGGGAACCGCCGATGCCCAGAGATCCTTTGTCCGCCAAATTAAGCGTGCCGGGGCCGTCGGCATTGGTTTTGGCATTGGCTTTGAACATGACCGTGTGCCACCGGCACTGTTGGCCGAAGCGAACCGATGGGCAGTGCCGGTGGTTGAGGTGCCATACAGCACACCATTCATTGCCATTGGAAAACTCGTTGCCGATGCCCGCTCCTCGGACCACTACATCAAGCTGGAACAGCTACTGCGGGAACACCAAATCTTGGCGCGTGCGCTACTGACGGGCGGTGGTTTGCCGGCCCTCCTCAAGAAACTCTCGGCCATAGTCGCAGCCGATTTGATCATCACCCAGTACGGCGGAGAAGTCGAGTCAACCTCCCCCGGTACTTTCCCCGAAGCACCTAGCTGGCACCCGGTGGCATTGTCCACGGGCAAACGTGATGCCAGCACGCTCTGGCTGCGTCAGCCCTTTCACGACAATGGCATTGTTGACTACGCCCGCGGGCTCATCAGCATCGAATTGAACAACCTCGTACAGCGGCGCCACAGTGCACGCCAAATCGCCGGGCAAGTTATTTCCGATATTGTGCGGGGAACACTGGAAGCCGCCGATTCGGCTGTCCGGCTCGAGAACCTGGGGATCTCGCCGACAGCCAAGAACTTTGTTTTGCTGGTGAGCACGGACGCGGGCAAATTCAGCACCCTTTCAACCATCACGCTGCCGCCCGGACTAGAAACGGCAGTTGCCGCTATCATCAGTGCCGAAGGCCGTCAGGAACTACTGCTGGTGCTGCCAACTCAGGCAGGTGATCCTGCTGCCCTGGGCCGGGCACTAAGCCACCAGATGCACAACATTGGGATCACTACGCCGGTGGGGATCGGCGGGGCATATTCACAGGCTAACGGATTGCGCTGGAGCTACTTTGAAGCACGTGAAGCCGCCACCCGCGGGCTGGAAGTCAACGTTCCCGAACGGCTGAGCCTAACCTCGCTCCTGCTGGCCAGTGAGGACGTGCCCATGGTGGACATGGCCGCTGAGGCCTTGGGTCCACTCACCGCATTCGATACCGCGCACGGCGCCGAACTCGTGGACACTTTGGAAACCTATTTGCGGCTCAACGGTTCCGTAGCGGCCGTTGCCGAAGCCCTGGCTCTGCACCGCAATACGGTCAGATACAGGCTGACGCAGATTGCCGAACTAACAGGCTACGACCCCGCACTGACACCCGACCGTGTGCAGTTGTGGCTGGCCCTGGCCGTGCGCAGGATCGCGCCGCAAGGCTAAGCGCAGCAAGGCTAAGCGCAGCAGAACGGCGTGGCTAAACCGTGCTAATTCGGGGCGGCCCGGGTACAGATTCAGCCCTTGCCGGGGATCTTGCACCGCGCGTAGAGTTTTGAGCACCTTCCAAAAATGAGGTGTGCCATGTCTGTTTCAGAGGATCGGATCGCTGTGTTTCAGAGGATCGGATCGCTGTGTTTCATCGTTTGCATTCCGAAGGATGTTTTGTGATACCCAACCCTTGGGATCCGGGGAGCGCACGGGCCCTGGAACAGCTGGGATTTTCGGCATTAGCCACCACCAGCTCCGGATTCGCTTGGACATTGGGCCGCCCCGACACCAAAGCCAGTCTCGAGGAAGTCCTTACCCACCTCCGCTCCATCGTCGATGCAGTCAGTGTTCCGGTCAACGCTGACTTCGAAGGCGGCTACGCAGCTGAACCGGAAGCAGTTGCTGTGAACGTCAAACGGACCGTGGCAAGTGGGATCGCAGGGTTATCCATCGAAGACGCATCAGGAGACCCGCAAGATCCGCTCTTTGACTTCGATATCGCCGTGGACCGCATCCGTGCTGCCCGGGAGGCGATCGATCAAACCGGAACCGCGGTCCTCCTCACTGGCCGGTCTGAAGGATTCGTACATGGGCGCCCGGATATCACCGAAACAATTCGGCGGCTGCGCGCCTATGCCGAGGCAGGTGCCGACTGCCTTTACGCACCGCGCATCACCTCCACCGAGCATGTCAGCGCCATCGTCGCGGCGGTGGCACCGAAGCCGGTGAATCTGCTCATCAACGCCCCTTTTATGACGGTGGCGCAAGCGGCCCGGCTGGGTGTGCGGCGCATCAGCGTTGGTGGAACGCTTGCGCGAACCGCTTGGGGCGGCTTTCTGCAGGCCGCCAAGGAGATCGCCGAACAAGGAACTTTCACCCGCTTTGACGGTCTACCGAATGTGGATGGGATCCTCGGAGGCTGACGAATCCGCGAACGGGCCGGACCACTTCGGGCGACGCAGCAAAAATGCCACCGTTTGACGTAAATGCCATAGTTCAAACCCTGGCATTCGCGTCAAACAGTGGCATTTTCGGCTAGCTCACCACGGAGGAACGCTAGCTCACCACGGAGGCGCCGCGGGAAACAGCCACCATGTCCTCGCGCGGCACCACCTTGATGCGTTCGCGCTGCACCGGACCACCCTCGGAAGCAGCTGCGCCGAGCGCCTTTTCGTGGGCGTCCAGTTCCAGCCAGCCTTCCCAAGTGGTGAATTCCACGCCACGGGAGTCCAGCAGCTCAACCACGGATTCAGGTGCAGCCTCCACGGCCAGCGGCAGCTCTTCACGGTCGGATAGCAAATGCGTGATGGTTTCGAGCGCATCGCCCTTGGTGCTGCCGATCAGGCCAACCGGACCGCGCTTGATCCAGCCCGTCGCATAGATGCCCGGCACGTGGGTGCCGTCGGCGCCCAGGACGCGACCGCCGTCGTTCGTGACAACGCCGCGCTGGTGGTCAAACTCAACGTCTGGCAGCGCCGAGCCGAAGTAGCCTACGGAGCGGTACACGGCCTGGACCGGGTAGTCGATGAATTCGCCGGTGCCGCGCGCGTTGCCAGTGCCATCGAGCTCGGTGCGCTCAAACTTGATGCCCGTGACCTTGCCGTCGGCGCCCGTGATCTCTACCGGGTTGTGCAGGAAGTGCAGGTGCAGGCGGCGGGAGGCGCCGGTGCTTGGATCCGCGGCGTCCTCCGAGTCGTCCTGCTCAGCGAGCCAGTTGGTGAGCGTGTTGACCATGGTCTTGACCTGGTTGTTGGACTTGACGGCTGCATCGGAGGCCTCGTCGAAATCGAAGTCCTCCTCGTACAGGACAATGTCCACGTCCTTGGAATGGCTGAGCTCGCGCAGCTCCATGGGCGTGAACTTCACCTGGGCGGGTCCGCGGCGGCCGAAGATGTGCACATCGGTGACCGGGGAAGACTTCAGCCCGGCGTAGACGTTGTCCGGGATCTCGGTGACGAGCAGGTCATCGGCGTGCTTGGACAGGACGCGTGCCACATCCAGTGCCACGTTGCCGTTGCCGATCACGGCGATTTCCTTGGCGGTCAGCGGCCATTCGCGGGAAACGTCCGGGTGCCCGTCGTACCAGGAGACGAAGTCTGCGCCGCCGTAGGAGCCATCCAGTTCGATGCCCGGGATGTTCAGATCGGCATCCTTGATGGCGCCGGTGGCGAAGATGACGGCGTCGTAATGCTTCTGCAGATCCTCCAGCGAGAGGTCGGTGCCGTAATCAACGTTGCCGAAGAAGCGGATGTCGCCGCGGTCCAACACCTTGTACAGAGCGTTGACAATGCCCTTGATCCGCGGGTGATCGGGGGCCACGCCGTAGCGAATCAAGCCATACGGCGCCGGATAACGGTCAAAAAGGTCAATGCTGACAACCAGTCCGTCACGTACCGCCTCGCTCTTGGTCAGCATGTCGGCGGCATAAACTCCGGCCGGACCTGAGCCGATCACGGCGATGCGTAGCGGGCGATCCTGGGTTCCGGGCGCTACTGAAGGGTGTGAAGACACGGCTGTGCTCATTTCTTTGTGATTCAAAGGGGCTTAGGGATAAGTCTAAGAGAGAGAACTGATAGTTTCCCGCGTGCCGTAGTAGGCTGTGGCGATTTCGGCCGGTGCCAGGGGGCTAACCCTCACCACGTCACCAACGACGACGACCGCCGGGTTACGCACCTGGCTCACCTGAGCGAGGCTCACGATGGTGCCAAGGGTGCCGATGGTGACGCGCTGATTCTTGGCGAAACCATTCTCGATGATGGCCACGGGGCAGTCGCTGCCACGGCCGGCAGCCTCGAGAATGGGCATGGAGCGGTTCAGCGTGCCTACCCCCATCAGCAGCACCACCGTGTGATCGCTGCCGTGCGGGACGTTTTCAAGTTCTTCATGACCGCTGATCATGGTGAAGGCCTTCGCCAGGCCGCGGTGCGTGACCGGGATCCCTGCTGCAGCCGGGACGCTGACGGCGCTGGTGACACCGGGGACGACTTCCACATCCACGCCGTTCTCCCGGCAGGCGATGGCTTCCTCGCCGCCACGGCCCAGGACGTACGGGTCACCGCCCTTGAGCCTGACCACCCTGTTGCCCTTTTTGGCTTCGCGGACCAGGATCGCGTTGATTTCCGTTTGCGGAACCGGGTGATGGCCGGGAGTCTTGCCGACCTCAATGATTTTGACGTTTTCGCCCAAGGTTTCCAGCAGCCCGCGCGGGCCCAGCCGGTCGGCAACAACTACATCGGCCTCGGCCAGGAGCCTGCGCCCACGCACTGTAATAAGGTCTTCGGCGCCGGGCCCGCCACCAACAAGGGCCACGGAGCCCTCTCTGTGATCGAGCTTGTCGAGATCCGGGCTGTCCGGTCCGCCGGCGGTACCTCGGTACCTTTGCAACGGCAGATCGCCGGTTTCAAGAGCTGCGGCGATGGCGTTGCGGATAGCCATGGCTCGCAGCGGGTCTCCCCCGGCATTGACTGCCACCTTGACGTCTTCAACGGTGGCTACGGCGGGTGTCCAGGCAGCAGATTCCTGCGCGCTGGAGTGGTTGACGCACCAGACACGATTTGCTTCGGCGTCGGCAGCCACTTGATTGTCTATAGCCACGTCGTTCGTGGCGGCCACTGCATACCAGGCATCGGCCATGTCCTCTGATTCATAGCCGCGGGCGAGCCAGCGTACTAGGCCGGCATCCGCCAATTCCCGTGCCGGGGCGCACAGTTCCGGAGCCACCAGCGTGACTTGGGCGCCGGCGTCGAGCAATGCCTTGGCTCGGCGTGCAGCAACAGTGCCGCCGCCCACAACGAGGACGGGACGGCCCAGAAGCCGGAGAGAGGTTGGGTAGAGATCCACGATTGCCATGGAACAAAACCTTAGAGAAGTGAAATATTCCTGAACAAGGTTCCCGTTACACCCGTTCACGTAACGTCACCTTAGGACACATTTCTGCGGGCGCGGCCACTGCTAAGGGAGTGGACAAGGACAAGACCTTATTGCCAGCCCTGTGGTGCCTCATGTCAAGATGCTCGCCAAATGATTCCTGCGTGCCTCATCCATTGTGCTCGCGAAAGTGTCATGCTGCGTGGGGTGATTGGGAGCAGGTCTTGGCGGCGGCCAGTCGGATGAGTCGCGGCTGGATCTCGTTGATCCGGTTCGTCGGGCCGGCCAGGTCAAGGCTGGCGTAGAGCTCGGCTAGCTGGTGGCGCTGGGGTATAAGTATGATCCCGGTTACCTTCTTGGTCGGCAGGAACAAGTTCTTGCGCAGGTTCACCAGAGGCCAGAGCTCGTTGCGCAAACCCCGTTCAGTAACGGTGTCGTAGCGGTAGTTGAACGCCGAGCGGCGCACCACGACCCCGGACTTGAACGGCGTACTTACGTGATGCATCCGTACTGGGCATCGATCGCGTTCCTCGGAACCACCGGGGGCGGGCTCGACGTCGAGGTCTCAGATCCTGAGCTGGAAACTCACCCACACACGAGGAAAGTGATTGCCGGGGATCGCCTAAAGTTCTGCGCATTCTTTGGATTCGGTGAGCTCCGGCCAGTGGAACTCGTTGATCTCGAGTACCAGATCGCGCAGAAGATTCACGCCGTGACCGATCCCGGCTTCGACCGCGCGCACGATCTGGTTGACCTGCACCTGTTGTGGAACGCCGGCCCCGATTTGCCTCGCCTCAGAGCTCTCTGCGTCCGTACCTTCGCTTGGCGAAACCAACAAACATGGCCGCCCCTTCCGTTGCGAGCAATGGACGGCTGGTCGCCCGCTTACGCAGATGCGCGCGAAGGGACCGAAGAGACCGAAGTCAGCGGTCAGCGGGTGCTGCCGGCCAACAAGCCCCGACCGCGCAACAGGCGCTTTTCCACGGGGGCAAACACCACCAGTTCCACCAAGATGCCCACGAACAAAATGATCAAGATGGCTGACATGACGATCCCCATGTCTGAGAGCTGGCGGCCCTGTTCTAGCAGCGAACCCAGCCCGAAGCCGAGCGAACCGCCCATGGCAATGATCTCGGCAGCCATCAGCGACCGCCATGAGAACGCCCAGCCCTGCTTGAGCCCACCAACATAACCGGGCAATGCGGCGGGGAGCACCACGTTGACGGCCATCTCCCACCGCGAAGCACCAAGGATCTGGCCCATGCGACGGTACTGCGGCGGGATCTGGTCCACCCCGGCAATGAGTCCGTTGATGATGGAGGGGATGGCGCCCATGAACATGACAAAGTAAACGGTCGCGTCGGTCAGTCCGAACCAGATGATGGCGGCCGGTACCCATGCCACGGATGGCAGGACCTGCAGCCCGGATATCAGCGGCCCAAACGCCCGGCGCAACACCCGCACCTGCGAGAGCAGCAAACCAATAGGCGTAGCCACCACAATGCTGATAGCGAAGCCCATGATGCCCCGTTGCAGCGACGTCCAAACAGCCTCTTGGGCGGTCCCTTCACCCCACAATGCGCCAAGGGAACCGAGCACATCCAACGGTCCGGGGACCAGATCACGGCGGCGCAGCCCCAGCGAAACATAGAACTGCCAGGCCAGCAGCACCACGATGAACGCGGCCAGCGGCAGTAACACCCGGGACCAATCGATCCCGCGGCCTTCAACGGCCTCGGATTGCAGTGAGTCAAGCCCTGCTTCGAGGGACCGCATTTCCTCTTCAGTGCCGCTTTTAATCATCGGCGACGTTACTGTTTCAGGCATGTTTGCGGATCTCCTGGCGCAATCGGGTGGTGATGTCGGCGGTGAGCGCACCGGCCGCGCCGGCGTCCGTGCGGTGTTCCTCGGATACGTTCCATTCGGCCACCACGCGTCCCGGCCTAGAGGACAGCAGCAAGACGCGCTGCCCCAGACGCACGGCCTCGCGGACGTTGTGAGTAACAAAAATGATGGTCCGGCCGGTCTCTTTCCAGACCCGTTCCAGCTCGTTGTGCAGCAGGTCCCGGGTGATGGCATCCAGCGCAGCGAACGGCTCATCCATGAGCAGCAGCGGCTTATCCTGCGCCAGCGATCGAGCGAGTGCCACGCGTTGGCGCATACCGCCGGAGAGCTCGTGCGGGCGTTTGTCCATGGAGTGGCCCAGGTTCACCAAATCCAGCAGTTCGGCGGCCCGAACCCTCCGTTCGGTATGCCCCACACCACGTAATTTCAGCGCCATTTCCACGTTGCCGCGCGCACTAAGCCACGGGAACAAGGAGGCGTCCTGGAACATGAATGCCGCACCCTCCTCGGGCACCTCGAGGGCACCGGAAGAGGGCACATCGAGCCCGGAAATGATGTTTAGCAGCGTCGATTTCCCACAACCCGAAGCCCCCAGCAGGGCCACAAACTCGCCCTGATAGACCGTGGCATTGACGTCATCCAGCACGGGGGCGCCAGCACCAAAGCGCTTGCCCAGGTTCTCAAGGACGACGGCGGGTGCCCGGCTTTCAGCGTCGGCGTTCCGCACTTCGCGGGTGAGAGCTTCCTGCCCTGCTATCAACAGCTTGGTCATTGTGTTCCCAATCCTGCCGCCGTGACGGGTTCTCCGCCGGCAGCTTTTAGTACCTTGTTCAGCAACGTCAGATCGAAGAGTCCGTTGAGGTCTGCGGGTTTTGAAACGCCCGCACTCACGCCATGGTCCAGCAGTGTGGGGAAGGTGGCTGCTAGCGGATCGGAGGTGAATTTCAGTTCCGAGATGGACCGCGCAATCACGTCATCTTCCAGTGGCTGGCCAATAGCTACCTTGAGCGCCGCATTGATAACTGTGGTTGCTTCCCTAGGGTTGTCATCGAGCCACTTGACGGAATCCACATGTCCTCTCAGCAGAGCCTCAACAGTTTCGGGATGTTCCGCCAAGAAGCTCTTATTCACGGCGAGCACGGTGGTGCTGAACTCGCCTTTGTCCCAGAGATCGGCCTCATTGACCAGTACCTTGGCCCCGGCCTGGAGTACCAGGCGCGAGGTCCACGGTTCGGCGACCCATGCGCCGTCGATCTTTCCATCTTGAAACAGACGCAGCGTCTGAGCATTGGTGGTGGGGGTGATGGTCACATCGCCGCCGCCGGAGGTGTTGGTTTCCAGTCCGCGATCGGCCAGCCACTTGCGCAACGCCACATCCTGCGTGCCACCCAACTGCGGGGTGGCGATGGTCTTCCCGCGAAGGCCCTCAACCTCGCTGATGCCGGGGCGGACCACGAACTGTGCCCCGCCCGATGCCACGCCAGCAATGATTCGGATGGACTCGCCACCGCTTTGAACGAAGGAGTTCAATGCGGGGTTGGGGCCCAGATACGCGGCGTCGATGGCTCCGGCGTTGAGCGCCTCAATCGTGGCCGGGCCCGTGGTGAACACCTGGGTCTCCAGCGTGGTGGCGCCCAGATCCTTGGCGAAGAGGCCCTGTTCCACGCCCACCAGAGCGGGTCCGTGAGTGATGTTTCCGAAGTAGCCAAGGTTGAGAACCTCGGCCGGGGCTGTGGACGTTGCGGCAGCAGATTCTTCGCCGGCACTTTTGGCGTTGACGCTGGCGACGGCCGCGCCCGATCCAATGAGGGCAACCAGTGCGGTGACTACCAGGATCTCCAGGCCACGAATTTTGTGCTTGGCCTTCTCGCCGGCAACGACACGCTTGAGCCGCAACGGTTGAGCTGGCAGCGGCGGGCTTGGCTGCGTGTCCTGATGGCTTTCCCGTGTACTCATAGTCAAACGGTAGGGAAAGCGCAGCGGCCGCTTCAATGAACGGGACACTCGAGGTCACGGTAGTTCACGCAACGTCACATTGCTTGCCGCGGTCCCAAACAGTCAGTCCAGGCCACTTGCGGAGACAGCAGTTTTACCATTTTTTGTCAGGATCTTATTCAGTGGTCCCAGCTCGAAGATGCCCGAAAGGTTGGCCTGTTTTCCTACTCCGGCGGTGACACCGTCAGCCAGCAATTTGGGGAAGGTGCGGGCCAGCGGGTCGGTTGAGAAGTCGAGTTCAGAGAGCGCCCTCTCGATCACATCACCGGGCAGCTCTTTGCCCGCAGCCTGTTTGAGCGCCGCATTGACCTGCCCAGGGGCCTCGGCAGGATGGGCGTTGAGCCAATCGATGGACTCGGCATTACCTGCCAGCAGGGCGCCCACGGTTTCCGGATGAGCTTCGAGGAAGGTCTTGCTGACAATCAGGATGGTGGTGGCGAATTCACCCTGCTCCCACAGCTCGGCTTCGTTGACCAAAACTTGGCCCCCAGCTTCGAGCACTAGGCGCGAGGCCCACGGTTCCGGCAGCCAGGCGCCATCGATCTTTCCTTCTTGGAAGAGTTTCAGCGTACTGGCGTTATCGGTGGGGTTGATGGTTACGTCTCCGCCACCGCTGGGCGTGGGGGCCAGATTTTGGCTGGCGAGCCATGAACGCAGCGCCACGTCCTGGGTGCCACCCAATTGCGGGGTGGCCAAGACCTTGCCGCGGAGTTGATCCGCCGAGGTGATCTCCGGTTTCACCACCAGTTGCGCCCCGCCACTGGTGGCACCGGCGATGATGCGCAGCGACTCGCCGCCGCTCTTGACGAATGAATTGATGGCCGGGTTGGGACCCAGATAGGCGGCATCAATGGCCCCGGCATTCAACGCCTCGATGGCTGATGGGCCGGCGTTGAACAGCTGCGTTTTCAGGGCGGTGGCCCCCAGATTCTTGGCCAGAATGCCGTTGTTGACACCGATCAGGGCGGGCGCGTGGGTGACATTGGGAAAATAGCCCAGACGAAGCTCGGCTGCGGGTCCGGCAACGTCCGCTGCATTCTCCGTAGAGCCCTTGTTGTTGCTGGCCACGGCGGCTGCGGTGGCCACGGCCGCACCCCCGCCAAGCAGGACAACAATCGCGGCGAGGGCCACAACCTCCACCCCACGTAGCTTCCGGCGCTGCTTTTTAGCTGCCTCTATCCGGACTGTTCGCAAAGGTTTTGAGGTGTCAGGGCTGGGTTGGTCAGGATTTTTTTGTGCTGGGTTTTTTGTCATTTCCCAAGGTTAGGAACCGGTTCCGGGCAGGCTCAAGGGTTCCGACGTGCCCGGTCATGCGGGTTCATGCACCGTCACAAATCTCGCCGGTAGCTGCTGGGAGTGATGCCCAGGACGCATCGAAAATCATGAGTCAGATGCGCTTGGTCTGCGTAGCCAAGCTCTGCGGCCACGGCAGCCAAATCGACATCTGGATGCGTTCGGACGCGCTCGGCAGCCTCCTGCAGTCGGCGACCGCTTTGCCAGCATCCGCGATCCCTTTGGCGTCCGCTGGTCCATCATGACCCGCGTGGAAGACATCTCCGAAGCGGAAAGCGGCGCGCGCGTCGCAGAATGGGCCGCACAACAGGGCTGAGCCCAGCTCAGTCTTCCTGCTGGCTATCCCACTCGGTGCGGAGTCGGCGCAGACGTGAACGTAGCTTGGATTCACGGTTCCTATCGCTACCCACGGACTTCGTGGCGTCCACATACGATTCGCCGAAGGACTGCAGCAGCAGGTCGTCAGCGATACGCACCTGGCCTGGATTGAACCGGTATTCCATGAGTTTGGCTACCTGATACGGGTCAATGGAGCGGAACCATTCCTCGGCCGCGCTGACGGTGTCGATCCCGTTGGCGGCTAGCACGTGCACCATCCAGTCGTACTGGTTTTCCTTGCTGCTGCGGTACTGCGGGAAGGCGCGGGTCAACACTCCCTGGAGGGATCCGGCGTCGAGCGGCTGAGCCTCCGCAACGGCCTCAAGGGCACCCTCAGACTGCAGCCGCTTGAGGGTGTCTGCGATGTTCACGAACTGCTGATCTGCCAGTTCAATCAGCGTTGAGGCCATGGTGAAGGCACGGCTGATTTCGGCATTGTCACCACTGGAACCCTTGAAACGGATGTCGTGCTCAAATTCGGCCCAAGCGTGTTGGAGGACGGTGCGGATCTGCACCTCGAAACGGTAGCCGGTGTATTCCTTGCAGTTGGTGGGCGGATGATCGGCAGGAACTTCCAGCGTCAGATGCCGTCCGGCGTAACCAATACCGCCGTTTTTACGCATCATGGCCGTTTTGTCTTCGTCGTCGTGGCAGATGAACTGGCTGGTGAGAGCGATCGCCACCGCGTCAATGTCCGATTCCACGTACAAGATGACGCGCACCCCGATCAAGTCATCAAGATTCGCCAGCCCTCCGGGGTATTTCAGTTCGCCGTCATCGCCGCGGCGTCTCATCTTTTCGGCCGCGGACTCGGGCTTCTTGACCCGGAACTGGACGTCGTGGTGGTTCAGACCGTCGTCGTGAAGCCTGCCCACAATGGTGTTGCGGATGGCTTGCGCGGCCTCCTGGAGGGCTTGTTCCTGGAATCGTGATTCCTCAACTGCACTTCGCGCGACTTCCACGGCCTGACTTTCGATGGTGTCCCCCCTTGCCAATCCAGACCGCAGTGAAAATCCGGTCCTTTATCAAATTCTCCCAGCTTTGCAGGTCTTGTCCAGCTCAACGGAGGCGGTTGTGGAAAGGTTCCACCGGGTGCGCTCCCCTCGCCTTCCAGACTCAGCTTCCGGGCCGGGACCAAGGCGGGGAAATCCATTCGCTTCCTACCGTGAAGAGCGACGCCGGAGCCCCCACCGCCTGCACCTTTGCTCCCGTGGGGGTCAAGGATGCGCGCATTTTCCGGGTGAAGTTTCCAGCCGGCAGATCCGTCTGCCACACCGCTGTATAGATGTCTCGGAGCGCCGAAAGCGTGAATTCTTTCGGAACCAACTGCGCGGCGATGGTGGTGTATTCCATTTTTCCAGCCAGCCGTTCCAGCCCGGCAGCGAGGATATCTGCATGGTCGAAAGCCAGACTTGTCAGATCCAGTTCATGGACGGGCAGCCACTGGGCGCGGGCCGCGTCCGTGCCAGCCATCAAGTCCGGCACGCTAGTGCCGTTTCCAGCCAGAAGGACCAGATGCGCCACCGAGACCACTCGCATGCGCGGATCCCGGTGCGGTGCGCTGAAGGTGGCCAGCTGTTCTACGAACACGCGGTGCGTGCCCAGATCCAGTCCGGTTTCTTCAACGAGTTCCCGGTGCGCGGCCGCTAGGGCATCTTCTGCGGGTCCCACAAATCCCCCGGGGAGAGCCCATCTGCCCAGGAACGGTGGGGCGCCGCGTTCAACCAGCGCCACTTGGAGCACCTTGTTGACCACCGCGAAGACCACCAGGTCCACGGTCACCGCCACGGCAGGGAAATTCGCGGGGTCGTAGCTAGCTAGAAAGTCTGCCTCGGTGGTCGAGCCTGTCGAGATCTCAACACCATCCTCGGGGCGGTTCATGCTGCGACCTCCAGAACAGTCCGGCTCTGCCAAGCAGGCGAGGTAAAGGTATTTTGCTGGGCCAGCATGGCGTCGATGACGGCCGTGGCAGTGGCGACGCGACGTTCGGGGCTGCCGGTGACCAGGATCCACGAATGACCTTCGTCGGTGAGCGTTTCCTTGAACCATTCGGTCATTTCGGGGCGGCGGTGTTCGCCTTCACGCCAGCCGTCGTCCTCGAAATCGACACCGTTGTGATCGGTCAGCAGGTACACGTCGCGGCGGGGCAAGTGAGCCTGGGCGTCGTACGCTCCATAACTGCCATCGCCCAAGTAGTAGCGTTCCCAGAGCGTGGTGGCCAAGGCGTCGGTGTCCGCGATGACCAGCGGGGCGGCTTCAGCAGCTGCCTGTTCCAGTGTATTTTGGCGGTTGGCGATGATGCCGAAATCGGTATCGGTCCAGACCAGATCCGCCACGGTTGCGTCGGGGTTCCTCAGCTGCAAAGCCTCGAGCAACTCATAGGTGTAGTAGCGGCCGTACTCGGGAACGTCGGCGAGTTCCGGGAACTGTTGGCGGTAATGTGCCCGCAAGTCTTCACTGAGCGTGGTGGTTCCGGTCGATTCCGCACCCACCACAATGACCCGTACAGCCAGTCCGCGCCGGGCCGCCGGCACCAGGTGCTGCCAGTTCCCAGTCAGCTCCTCGCGGCACATGGTGCCGCTGATGGGGTGGGTTGCCCGGGCTAGATCGACGAGGACGTGGACGGCGTTGAAGGCTGCGGCCAGGCGGTCGCCGTAACTTTCCGAGGTGTAGACGGCGTCGATCTTCTCCACGCCGTGAGCCTTGAGCGCCCAGCGCATGTTCTCCAGCTGCGCGGTCCAAATCTCATCGCTGGCGTAGTCTTCGGGGCAGTCGTTGCGGACCGGCAGGATGGTGACGTTGGCGCCGTCGAACTCTTCTGTCAACCAGTCCGCACGCTGCGTCGCGGTGAGCGTTTCAAAGCGACTCCCCTGGACTAGGACGTAGGCGTGGTCGGCGCCGGCAGCGGCCGTTTCGATCAGGAGCCGGTGGCCGGCGTGGGGCGGGTAGAACTTGCCGATGACGAGTGCGTTCGTGGTCATTTTCAGACTCCTGCCATGTGGTTGTTGACGGTGTTTGCCGTGGTGCGGAGGCGGTTCCAGCCCACCAGGCCGTAGACGCACAGTGCGAGGAAACCTATGTAAAGGATGGCGGTCAGGGCTAGTCCGCGGCTGAAGTAGAGCGGGATCGAGACCAAGTCAATCACGATCCACACGTACCAGTGTTGGAAAATCTTCTTGGCTTGAGCGTAGGTGGCCACGAGCGATGCGGCCAGCACGAACGCGTCGGGGATGGGGACTTGCGAATCCGTCCCGGCGTGGAGGAGGTAGGCGATGGCCACCGTGGCGAGCACGACGGCGGTCACTCCGGTCCCGATTTCGGCTCGCGTTGCGTTGCGGACAGGCAGATCGTTGCTCCCAGCTTCTCCGCTGGCTCCGCGCGACCACTTGAGCCAGCCGTAGACGGCAATCGCAGCGAAGATTATCTGCAGGAGCGTTTCACCGTACAGGCCGGCACCGAGGAACAGGATCATGAACGCAATGTTGTTCAGGATGCCGATTCCCCAGTTCCAGATCTTCTGCCGGGCTACTCCCCAGACACAGGCGGCACCGGTGACGAAGCCGATGACCTCAACCCAGCTCACGGGGTTGGCGAGCAAGGTGAATGCCGTGGCGTTGAGCCAGTCGATGAGCGTTGTCATAATGCCTCCGATGATTGTTATTATCAACTTGACAATAACAATAGCACAGGGTGGAACTGAGCCGTCAACGTCCGTCGAGAAATATCGCCTGAACTGGCGATAATGTGGGCATCATGGAGAACGCAGATTTTGATGGCCCGGCGCTCACGCTATTCACCACCGCCAGCAGGATTGAGCTCGCCCGAAAAACCCACCGATCGGTGACCCTCAGCTTCTTTGTTATTTTCGGAATTTTGACTGTCATTATCCTCACCGTCGGCCTGATCTGGATCCCAGAATTAACCAGCACCGCCGGAGTCCTTGCGGTAGCCGGAGCATTCGTGTCCGTACCCTTTTTTACCAAGCTGTGGATTCGCCGCATGGAACGGCGGGCCGAGCTGTTCCTGGCTGCCGACGGCACCACGGTCATCGAGGTCAACCCACATGGCCTAACCTTGGCCGACGTCGTTCTTCCCTACGATCGAATCACCTGCCTGTACGCAAATGCGGAACAGGAGCACTATTCCAGCGGAGGCCTACTCGGGGAAGCAATGGCGTACCGCCTGAACTTAACGGAGGACCGGCCGACAATTGGCAGGGGCGTTGGTGCGCTCATGGGCACGGGGTTGCGCCGGCGACTTTATGCTGACGGGGCCAAGAGCGGGATCTTTCTCTGCATCGGAGTGGACCAAAAGGCCACCATTGCCGCTCCTGCCGGCATGGTGAAAAAGGTGCCTGGGACCCCGCAGCGAGGTGATGATCCGGGCCGAATTATCATGCCGTTCGGTGCGTATCTGGGCCTCGCGGAGCTCGAAGCACTGCTATCCGCTGTCCGCGAGGTGCCCGGCGGGCAGCTATTTCCCTCGGGACTGGTCAGCGGCACGTGGAATTGGAATGCGGCGCAAGTGGGTGCGAGCGAAACCCGCGAGAAGATTTGGGAAGACTCCACACAGGTCCTAGCCAGCTAATGCACAGCTCCGCTCGAGCTACTTCGCAGCGCTAGGCTATGGGCCACCAGTGCGGCATCAGCGCGCGTAAATCCTCCATAAAGTCTTCTTCCGGGCGTGGCTCAACCTCCAGGATCCTGGTTTCGAAGGCTCCGACTACCGCATAAGCAAGAAATCTGGCCATCATGGCCGTAGGAACCGGCCGGCCGGTCACTCCACGAACCACGATGTCGCGATGCTCAATGAGCAGCAGCGCTGAGCGCTCAAAGTGGGCCCCGAGCATGGAATGCAATGCTGCGGCACCGCCGCCAGATTCTAGTCCCTGCCGATAGACCCCTCGGCGTGCATCGATATGCGCCACGACGCCGCGCGTGAGTTCCGCCAAAGCCACTGCGATGTCTCCGCTTGCCTCCAGATGCTCAGCCCGCACCACGTCCAGTTCCGCGGAAAGGACTGATCGCAGCAGTGACGCCGGCGAGGCGGCATGTTGATAAAACGTGGAGCGGTTGACCCCTGCCTCTGTGGCTACCTGCGCGACCGTCAAGGTGTCAACGTCCGACGCCTCCGCCAATGACAAAATCGCCGCCGCCAGTTGCTCACGACTACGCAGCGCTCGGGGGTCCATTGCAGAACTATCTACGACCAAAGACCCTTCGTTCCCCTCTGAGTGTGCGCTCACGCAACCCTCCCCCACTTAGTGATGCAGACCATCATGTCTGGCCTTTTTGGCTGTTCAAGCGTAACCTAGGGACTATCCAACAAGTGTTGGATAGTTAGAATTTTCTGATTGCCATGCTCGGGCGTGGCCCACATGAATGAGGAGAAAGCAATGAACCGCTTTGCTGGACGTGTTGGCATCATCACCGGAGGCGCTAGTGGCATCGGACGCGCCACGGCTGTGCGCTTCGCAGCCGAGGGTGGCAGCGCCGTCGTCGCCGACGTGCAAGACCAGTTAGCTAATGAAGTGGTTGCTGAGATACAAGCAGCCGGTGGCGTTGCTCGCGCACTTCACCTGGACGTGACGAGCGAAGAGGGCTGGGCCAGTGCCGTGGCCTTCACCCTCGGCGAGTTTGGCCGACTCGATGTACTGGTCAACAATGCTGGCATTGGCGACAACGAACCCATTGAAGTCACCAGCTTGGACACCTACAACAAGGTGGTCGCTGTGACTCAAACCAGCGTGTTCCTTGGCGAGAAGGCAGCTGCGGAAGCATTGAAGGCGTCCGGGAACGGTGCAGTGGTCAACGTATCCTCCATGTTCGGGATCGTCGGCGGCTTTGGCACTTCACCTGCGTACGCGGCTGCCAAGGGAGCCGTGCGGACACTGACCAAAAATACCGCACTCGGCTGGGCCACCGAGGGCGTGCGGGTTAACTCGGTGCACCCGGGATTCATTGAGACTCCCATTCTGGGCGAAACAGACCGCGAGCTTCTGACCGCAACCACTCCCATGGCCCGCCTCGGCCGCCCGGAGGATGTGGCCGCCGTCATCCTGTTCGCGGCCAGCGACGACGCCGCCTTTATGACTGGTTCCGAGCTGGTCGTTGACGGCGGCTACACCGCACGGTAATTGAAGCTTAGGGACCGAGCTGGTCCAGACATGGATCTGGGCCAGCGACAGAACCGCCGCTTCAACTTCGGCTAATTCTCCTGTTGCTCCGACAGAAACGCTTCGGGACCCTGCTCGGCAGCCCTCGGGTCCATCCACAAAACGCTGAACCAGTTGCCGTCAGGGTCCTCGAAGTCACGGGAGTACATGAAGCCCATATCTTGAGCAGGCCGGGGCTCCCTGCCACCAGCCGCAATCGCCTTTTCCAGCAATGCATCAACATCTTCACGGCTATATCGACTCAGTGCCGTCTGTACCTGCAATGATGTGGCTGGATCCGCAATGGGTTTGTCGGTGAACGTGGCGAAGAAATCATGCGTCAACATCATGAGGAAGATATTCTCGTCGATCACTACACAGGCCGCATTTTCGTCGGTGAAGTTGGGTTCGATCTTCCATCCCAGCCCGGAGAAAAAATCCTTGGAACGGTTGAGGTCTGCGGTGGGCAGGTTGATGAAAACTTGTGTTGTCATGATGGTGACTCCCTCAATGGAGTGTTGCCGGGACCGTAATTATTCGGACCACTTCATGCTTTCCGCCTCCGCGAACCATGTCAAGGGAAAGCCCCGCGAAAAATGGTCGCGATCCCGCTTTTCGGCACCGGGATTGGCGAGTTCAAGGATTGGTGTCGAAAAGCGGGATCAGTGGGATCTTTGCAAGCCAGATTCTCAGATTTCCTGGAACCTGACCCGACGCAACATCATCAAGCCCATACCGACCATGAGGCTCGCGATGGACCCGAAGATCGGCCACAACCCGGTGCCTGTGTAAGCCAGCTGGGCAGTTGCCCCGTTACTCATCGCCTGAATACCAGACCCCATAGCTTGCAGACCGGGAGCATGTACTGCCTGTACGTCCGGGTTGGCTGGGCTGTGCGGTAGTGCCGGGGTTGCCGGCAGTGACGGCGCGCTCGGGGTTGTTGGTGCTGTGGGCGTTGTCGGCAAAAGCGGGGTTAGCGGAGTTGTGGGCAATGTGGGAGTTTCCGGGGTTGTCGGTAACACCGGAGTGAGCGGTGTGACGGGCAGAGACGGCGTACCTGGTGTCACTGTGTTCACAGCAGTGGAACCTGTGGAAAGCGCATTGCCCAAGACACCGACCGCGTTGCCCGAAACATTCACCGGAACAGTGACCGGAACAGCCACCTGAACGTTATCCAACACATCACCAACCACACCGCCAAGCAAACCGTCCAACAACCCACCATCCGTTGAGGAACCAGAGCCTTGGCTGGAACTCTGGTTTACATCCGGAGCAACCGTCGTGTTCACCGCCGATGAATCCTTGGAATCAGCGTTCCCAAGAACACCCACCGCGTTGCCCGAAATATTCACCGGAACAGTGACAGGAACAGCCGCCTGGACGTTGTCCAACACGTCACCAACCACACCGCCAAGCAAACCGTCCAACAACCCACCATCCGTTGAGGAACCAGAGCCTTGGCTGGAACTCTGGTTTACATCCGGAGCAACCGTTGTGTTCACCGCCGATGAATCCTTGGAAACAGCGTTCCCAAGAACACCCACAGCGTTGCCCGAAACGTTCACCGGAACAGTGACCGGAACAGCCACCTGAACGTTATCCAGCACGTCACCAACCACACCGCCAAGCAAACCGCCGTCGATAGCGGAAACAGCTGGGGCTTGGTTAGAACTCTGGTTTACATCCGGAGCAACCGTTGTGTTCACCGCCGATGAATCCTTGGAAACAGCGTTCCCAAGAACACCCACAGCGTTGCCCGAAACG
>NZ_JBFBLU010000007.1:0-24222 GCF_040686795.1 Specibacter sp. NPDC078709 | reverse complement strand
CGTTCACCGGAACAGTGACCGGAACAGCCACCTGAACGTTATCCAGCACGTCACCAACCACACCGCCAAGCAAACCTCCAAGGAGGCCCTCGGACTGGTTATTGGCGCTGTGACTGGATGTGTGGAAAAGCTGACCCTGCACCACGGAAGGTGTGTTGAGGGCATCCGAATTTGACGGCTCAGCAGCACTTGCTGCTCCTGCGCCGAGGGCAAGAAGCCCTCCAGCAAAGACCGCTGCGCACAGCGATCGACGAATTATTGCATGCATGTTGTCCAACTCCTGACAAAGATTTTTTGGCCTTGTTTGCGATCGCAAATCAAGGAAAGACCTTGGCCTCACCCTGCAAAAGGGGAAAGGCAAAAGGTCATCTAGCCAGGTGTTGATCCGGGGTTTTCGGGCATGGAGGCAGGCAGGGGCCAGTCGGTGCTGGGCAAGGCAGCGGCGCCTCCTGCGAGGGCAAACTGTGCGTACATGTGCTCATCAGCGGCCACCGGCCCAGCGGCACCACCCGATCCCCCTGCGCTGCTTCCCGAGGCGGGCCCCGGAACGGCGCCTGCAACCACTGCAGCGGCACACGGCCCCACAGCCGCATTATGGGAATCGGAGCCACAACTGGCAGCCGGCTGCGCTCCAGAGGGGACTGCAAAGGCAGCAGACTCACCAGTATTAGAAGCTCCGGCAACCTGCCGGTCAGCCAAATACGGGGCGAGCGCCCCAAAGTTTCCTACACCGATCTGCGCATCAAGGGCGGCATATTGGCTGTCAGACTTCGCATCTGCGGCCTTCACAGCCTCAACCTCGCTGACCGAAGTAGCCGCCTGGCTATGAGAACCACCGACGGTGTGGCCGTCGCCAGGAACTCCTGATGTGTCATGGCCATCGGTAGTATCGGACGTCCCTGGGGCACCTGGGATACTGGGTGTTTGGGGAACGCTCGGGGCAACTGGAACAACTGGAGTGCTGGGAAGTGCGGGCGTCACAACAGTGTCAACGACTTCGACAACGCCGTCCGTTACACCGCCAACAACTGGCCGGACAGTTCCGGTGACCGGGTTTAGAACGGGTGCAACAGCCTGAATTACGGGTGCCGCGGCTTGATCAACGGCGCCTAAGACGGGGGTTGTGACGGACTCGGCAGCGTTGACAACTGGAGGTACCACCGCGTTGGTAATTTGGCGGACCGGGGCCACCACTGCGCCAACCACAGGGACGGTTTTCACCGCACTTTCAACCTTGTCGGTCACGGTTGAAACGGGGGCAACAACCTTGCCAACGGTACCGTTGTCGACGATGTCTTTGACAACGGGGACCTGAGAGACTGCTTTGTCTACAACGCCAACAACGGGACTCAAGATCCCTGAAATAAGCCCGTTACCCTTATCCGGTGCGGGCTTGGCTGCTGTAACAGATGTGGGGCTGGATCCTGAGGATGCAAAGGCACCACTAGAACCCAAAATGAGCAGAACTGCGGCAAATAGGGCAGCCCCAACAGCAATCCGCAGGGCGCGCGAAGCAATAGCGCTCAACGTCCATGATTCTGAGTTGCCATCCACCGCGTCCACCCCCTCGGATTACGCCAGCACTGCTTATTGAGACCATGAGAGACCGTGCAAAAACCCTGCGAACAAACGTAGAAGCTGCTCCCACGCCGTGAGATTTCGGCCGGAACAAGATCTGAGGCTCACCCTATGCCACGCCTCAGCGAAATTCCAGACTTCTCGAGAAATTTACGCACTGCTCACATGCAAAAATGATCCCGATCTCGCGTTCTGAAGCCATTTGGGGTCAGAGAGCGGGATCGGGATCATTTTTGCGACAAGCGCTCTAGATGTTGTAGCGCTCATCCTCGTGGTCTCCGGGATGGTCCCGGACAAGGCCGGCAGCCAGCGTGTTGCCGTCTTGGGGATCGATCACCAGGAACGCGCCTGTGCGGCGGTGCAGTGCGTACGTCTCGATGGGCAGCGGCGACGCCAAACGAATCTGCGCGGTACCAATGTCATTGAGTTCCAGCCCGGAGGCGGCCTGGTAGTCAAACGACTCCAGCTCTAGCTTTCCCGTGACGGCGCGGATCAAACCCTGAACGGTCTTGCTGCCGTGCTTGATCAGCACTTTAGAGCCCTCACGCAAGGGCTTCGTGGACAGCCAGCACAACTCGGCGTACAGGTCCTGGCTAACCTCGCCAAAGGTGCCCGTTGCCGCGATAACGTCACCCCGGGCAATGTCGATCTCTTCGCTCAGACGCAGCGACACCGACTGCGGCGCCACGGCGCGATCCAGCGAGCGGCCGGCAAAGTCGATGCCCACCACTGTCGCGGTCCGGCCCGAGGGAAGCACCGTAATTGACTCCCCGACCGAGACGCCGCCCGAGGCGAGCTGACCGGCGTAGGCGCGGTAGTCACGGAAGGAGGCTCCGGCGTCGTCCGCGTTGGAAAGCTCCGGAGCCAGCGCACCCTGCGGCCGGATGACCAGCTGAACGGGGAGGCGGAACGGCTCCAGCCCGCGCTCCAGCTCGTCGGTGGTGGGCAGCGTTTCCAGCAGATCCAGCAGGCTCGATCCGGTGTACCACGGGGTGTGGGCCGAACGCTCCACCACGTTGTCACCCTCCAGTGCGGAGACCGGAATGACCACCACATCATCGAGGCCGATGCTCACCGCGACCCCCTGAACATCCGTCTCGATGGTGCGGAAAATATCCTCGCTGAAGTCCACCAGATCGATCTTGTTCACCGCAACCACCACGTTGGGCACGCGCAGCAGGCGCAACACCGACAGGTGCCGACGGGTCTGCTCCAGCACACCCTTGCGCGCATCAATAAGCACGACGACGGCATCCGCGGTGGACGCGCCCGTCACCGTGTTCTTGGTGTACTGGATGTGCCCGGGGCAGTCCGCGAGGATGAAGCTGCGCCGGTCGGTGGCGAAGTAGCGGTAGGCCACATCTATCGTGATGCCCTGCTCGCGCTCGGCCCGCAGGCCATCGGTCAGCAGCGCCAAGTCAATCTTCTGGGTACTGCCGTTTTCACCGCCGAAGCCACGGTCCGCGGAGGTGCGGGTGACGGCGTCGAGCGTGTCAGCCAAGATGGCCTTGGAATCGTGGAGCAGGCGTCCCACCAGGGTGGACTTGCCGTCATCGACGGAGCCGGCCGTGGCGAAACGGAAAAGGGTGGACTGCTCCAGCGGGGTCTCTGCGGGGGTCGCGACTTGGGCCCCCTGGCCCGAGGGGTCCCCGGCCGAGCTTGCGAGGTTGGGGAGGGCCTGGGGATCGACCACCGAGGTGTTTGTTGCGCTCATTAGAAGTAGCCATCTTTCTTGCGGTCTTCCATGGCTGCCTCGGAGATGCGATCATCAGCCCGGGTGGCGCCACGTTCGGTCAGGGTTGAAGCGGCAACTTCGCGCACCACGTCATGGACGGTGGTGGCATCGGAAGCAACGGCGCCGGTGCAGGACATGTCCCCCACGGTGCGGTAACGGACCTGCTTGATGACGACTTCCTCATCGGAGCGCGGTTCAGAAACCGGGCCCACCGCACGCCACATGCCGTCTCGCTCGTAGACCTCACGGTCGTGGGCGTAGTACAGGCCCGGCAGCTCAATGTTTTCGCGGGCGATGTAACGCCAAATGTCCAGCTCGGTCCAGTTGCTGATGGGGAACGCACGCACGTGCTGGCCCACTGTGTAGCGGCCGTTGTACAGATTCCACAGTTCGGGGCGCTGGTTGCGCGGATCCCACTGACCGAACTCGTCACGCAGGCTCAAAATGCGCTCCTTGGCGCGGGCCTTGTCCTCGTCACGGCGGCCGCCGCCAAAGACGGCGTCGAACTTGTTCTTGGCAATGGCATCCAGCAGCGGGACGGTCTGCAGCGGGTTGCGGGTGCCATCGGCACGCTCTGCCAACTCGCCGGAATCTATGAACTCCTGGACGGAGCCCACTTCCAGGCGCAGGCCCAAACGCTCCACGGTACGGTCACGGAAGTCAATGACCTCGGGGAAGTTGTGGCCCGTATCCACGTGCAACACGGGGAACGGAACCTTGCCGGGCCAGAACGCCTTGGTAGCCAGATGCAGCATGACCACCGAGTCCTTGCCGCCGGAGAACAGCAGCGCGGGGCGCTCGAACTCGGCCACCACCTCACGGATGATGTGGATGGCCTCGGATTCCAGCAGGTCAAGGGAGTTCAGCTCAGGACCACCAGAAGGGGCCTCCGAGCGCGAGGGGACCCCGGCCGAGCTTGCGAGGTCGGGGAGCGCTTGGGGATCAATGGTTTGGGTGCTCATACGTGTAGTCCGCATTCTGTCTTGGAGGTTCCGGCCCAGCGTCCGCTCCTGGGATCGGCGCCGGGGGCCACTTTGTTGGTGCAGGGTGCGCATCCGATGGACGGGTAGCCCTGGCTAAGGAGTGGATTCACGGGAAGGAGATTCTCATCGGAGTAGCTGATCAATTCCTCGTACGTCCAGGTGGCGACGGGGTTGACCTTGACCAAGCCGTTCTTCTCATCCCACACCACCAGCGGGGTGTTGCTCCGGGTGGGGGCCTCGTCGCGGCGCACTCCGGTGAACCAGAGTTCGTATCCGGAGAGCGAACGACTCAGCGGTTCCACCTTCCGCAGCGCGCAACACTGGGCCGGATCGCTCGCATACAGGTTTTTGCCCACCAGCGAATCCTGCTCCGCGACGGTGTTCCGCGGCAGCACGTCAACCACGTTCACCCGCAGGTTTTCAGCAACCTCATTGCGCGTGGCGTACGTTTCGGGGAAGTGGTAACCGGTGTCTAGAAAGAGGACGTCGACGCCGGGGAGCTGATCGGCAACCAGTGCCGGCAGCACGGCATCGGCCATGGAACAGGCGACGGCGGCCGCACCGATTGCGAAGTTTTTCGCCACCCAGGCGATGACCTCCTGCGCGGACGCGTTCCAGTCCAGTTCCGCTGCACCGGCTGCGGCGATGGCCTTGAGTTCCTCGTTGGAGCGGAGGGCGGTTGCAGTTGTCATGTCAGCAGCTCCTCATCAACTCGGTGCGCGAACTCGGCAAAGGTTTCCTCCGCCAGCTTGTTGCTCACGTAGCTGCGAATGACGCGCTCCACGTAGTCGGGCAGGTCGGGGATGGCCACCTTCAAACCGCGAACGGTGCGGCCCAGACCAGCCTCCTCACGGTTATGCGAAGACAAGCCGCCACCCAGGTGAACCTGGAAGCCTCCCTGGGTGCCGCCGTCGTCCGTGGGGACAACAATGCCCTTCAGGCCAATGTCCGCCGTCTGGATGCGGGCGCAGGAGTTGGGGCAGCCGTTGAGGTACAGCGTGAGTGGCTCATCGAGTTCCCCGGCGTCGACCAGATCAGCCAGGCGTTCCTCGAGCTCGGAAATGATGTTGATGGCCGTGTCCTTCGTGTTCACGATGGCCAACTTGCAAAATTCCACGCCTGTGCACGCCATGGTGTTACGACGGAAGACGGACGGCCGGGCGGACAGCCCAATCTCATCCAGCCCAGTAATCACTGCCTCAACGTGGTCCTTGGGAATGTCCAGCGCGATGATCTTCTGCAGCGGGGTGGTGCGCAGACGGTGCGAGCCGTGGGCCTCTAAAAGGTCCGCCAGAGCCAGTATCCCCGTGCCGGAGAACCGGCCCACGCAGGGGGCTGCGCCGATGAAGAAGTTGCCGTCCTTTTGCTCGTGCACGCCAACATGGTCACCGTTGACTTTCGCCTTGGGCGGGGCAATGCCGTCGGGCAGCTTGTGGCCCAAGTATTCATCCTCGAGGACCTGGCGGAACTTCTCCGCGCCCCAATCCTCCACCAGGAACTTCAGGCGGGCCTTGTTGCGCATGCGCCGGTAGCCGTAGTCGCGGAAGATGCTGGTCACGCCCTCCCACACTGCGGGACCTTGCTCCGGAGGCACGAACACGCCGACACGCTGGGCCAGACGGGGCGCGGTGGAGAGCCCACCACCCACCCACAGGTCGTAGCCGGGGCCTAGCTCTGGATGCTCCACGCCAACGAAGGAAATGTCGTTGATTTCGTGGATGGTGTCGTGATCCGGGTAGCCGGTGATGGAGGTCTTGTACTTGCGCGGCAGATTGGAAAACTCCGGATTGCCAATGTAGCGGTCGCGCAGTTCCTGTAGGAAATCGGTGGGATCAATGATCTCCGCCTTGGCGATGCCCGCAACAGGGGAACCAAGCATGCCGCGAGGTACGTCGCCACAGGCCTCGGTGGTTTGCAGGCCCACGGCTTCGAGCCGGCGCCAGATCTCCGGAATGTTCTCAACCTCGATCCAGTGGAACTGGATGTTCTGGCGGTTGGTCAGATCCGCAGTGTTCCGCGCAAAATCAATGGAAATCTGACCCACTACCCGCAGCTGCTCGGTGGTGAGCTGTCCGCCGTCGGTCCGTACCCGCATCATGAGGTAGCTGTCTTCAAGCTCGTGCGGTTCCAGCTGCGCAGTCTTGCCGCCGTCGATCCCCTGCTTGCGCTGCGTGTACAGCCCCCACCAGCGGAAGCGGCCGTGCAGATCGTCGTCGGCGATCGAGTCAAAGCCCTGCTTGGAGTAGATAGTCTCGATGCGATGGCGCACGGACAGCCCGTCATCCTCCTGCTTCCAGACCTCGTTGGCGTTCAGCGGCGCCTTGCCATCGATCTTCCACTGCCCGTGCGGCTTGCTTGCGGGGCGAGCCCGCACGGGGCGCACCGGCTTCTCGGCTGCGGGCCCGGTGGCGGCTGGCGAGGTTGCCGCGGACGCTGTTGTGGTGGCTTCGGAGATTGCTGCGGTGGGAGCCTCGGCGGTCGCTCCGGCTAGAGCTGTCTGTGTCATGAGAACGAGCGTAGATTGGCCCCGCGCGGTGGCCAATCAATCGTGAAACGCAGGTTCACCTTGGGCAATATTTCGTCACACATGCCAGTAGCTTCCGATGTGTGCATGGTGTACTCGGGCAGGGGCGCCATCCCGAGAATGAAATCTAGGCTTTGAAACAGCAGGTAATGCGATTTCTGATTTCTCCTGGATTCGAAACTGCGGCTGATGCGATGAAACCAGCGGAATCATCGCATCAGCTGCAGTTTCAACCTCGCGCATCGCATCAGCTGCAGTTTCAACCTCGCGCATCGCATCAGCTGCAGTTTCAACCTCGCGTTTCAACCTCGAGCACAGCTGGCAACTCGATTGGGCGCCGAATATCACCTGGGCCCTAATTCACGGGTCCTAGTTCACGGTGCACCTTTATGCCGAATTATTGGGCGACCCTGGGCAGTGCCGCGTCAAAATGCTCCAGCGCCAGTTCCGCCAGCAGCCCGGAAGGCAACAGAGGCGGAGCCACTTGCTCAGCTCCAGCTAGCGAAAGTTGGTCGTGGAAATAGCCCGGGGCCAGCAAATAGGAGGCCACAGCCACCCCGGCAGCGCCGTCGGCCCGCAATTGTGCCACGGCTTCCGGGACCGAGGGCCGCGCACTTGCGCCATAGGCTGCCATGATCCGTTCCGGACGGCGCACGGCCAGGTCCGCGGCCAAAACCTCGATGGGTTCGGCCGCTTCGGGCCGCGAGGAACCTGCCGCCGCCAACACAATGCCCCAGTTAGCAGGCAGCTCGCCGAGCCGTTCATCGAGCAGCTTCGCCAAGCGCGGATCGGGGCCCAGCGGCGCGGCAGCTAGGGTGTTAGGCCGGCTGGCAACGGCATCAGCAATGTCCACTTGTACGTGGAACCCCACGGTCAATAGCAACGGAACCACCACTGCGCGCACATCATGGGCCAACCCGGCCACCACATCTGGTAACGCCGGTTCCTGAACGTCAACATAGGCTTCAATCACGCTCAATCCCGGACGTAATGCAACAATATCCGCCCTGAGCTGGTTGATGCGTCGCTGACCTTCGGCGTTGTTGGTGCCGTGGGCGCAGGCGATCATCACGGTTTCATGCTCCATGGTTGGGTCCTTTCCCAAGAATTCTTCACAGCCAATGTACGTCAGCGGCGTAGCTGTCCGCGCACCGATGGTGCGTCAGGAGTCAGCGAGCTCTACAGGCCCGCTCTTGTCCCCATCATCATTACCGGCGCCGTCCTCCGCGTCGCTCCTTTGCCTCCGCGCCTCGGCGTTACTGATCCCCAGTGCCGAAACCGCGCTCCCCACCAGGAACAGCAGCGCCGTGATGACCATGACCCGCCGGAACGAATCGTAGTCCAGCACACCGCCGAGCATCACGCCCGCGAGCGCCACGGCAATGAGCCCGGCCACCCGTGAAACCGCATTATTAATGGCCGATCCAATCCCGCTTTGCACCGTTGGTACCGCCCCGAGAATGGCCGCCGTCAAGGGCGCCACGGTGATGGACAGCCCCACGGCAAACACCAGTTGTCCGGGCAGAATCTGCAACCAAAAATTGAAAGGTTCCGCAGCCGACGCCATCATCGCGTAGCCCACGCCAGCCACTAAAGGCCCCAGCGCCATGAACAGCCGGGGCCCGTACTTGCCGGCGAGCGTGCCAAACGGCCCGGCCAGAAACAGCGAGATCACGGCCACGGGAAGCGACGCCAGCCCCGCCTGAGCAGCCGTAAACCCGGCAATCTCCTGGAGGAACAGCACCACCAGCAGCTGCCCCAGCGACAACCCCGCATAGATAAAGGTGGTGGCAATGTTACCCACACCGAAGTTGCGGATCCGGAACAGAGCCAGCGGCATCATGGGCGCCGGGGTTCTGTGTTCCCACCACAAGAACCCCGCCAACGCAGCAATCCCCACCACAAACGGCCCGTACACCAGCGCACTCCCCCACCCCAGCCGGTCCTGCTCAATCAGGGCAAACACCGTCCCGGCCAGTCCGACGGCGGCCAGCACAGCCCCGATGACATCGATCCGGGACGCGGGCCGCGCCACTGTGACGGCAGAAACGGCTGTGCCGGGAGGAGCAACAGGCAGCGGGGGCACGCAGGTGGTTCCGGCGTCGTACTTCAGGTTGGGGATTGGAACCGCGAGGCTCAGTCCTTTGAGCAGGATCAGGGTGGCGGCGATGGGGAAGACGTTGATGGCGAAGATGAGGCGCCAGTCGGCGTAATCGACGAGGAGTCCACCCACCAGCGGTCCGGCCAGAAATGCGGTGCCGGTCCACGCGGTCCACGAACCGATGGCCTTGCCTTGCGCGGGTCCCCGGAAGGTGGAGGTGATGAGCGCGAGCGAGCTGGGCACCAACAGCGCGGCCCCGGCGCCTTGGATTCCGCGGGCCACAATGAGCAAAAGGGCGCTCGGGGCGAAAGCGCAGGCCAGCGAGGCGAGACCGAAGATCAGCAGGCCGGCGCGGAGGATTCGGATGCGGCCGAAGGTGTCGGAGAGGGAACCGGCGATCAGAATTAGCGATCCCAGGGCCAACAAATATGCGTCCACCACCCACTGCTGCGTGGTGATGCCGCCGCCCAGCTCGCGGGTCATGGCGGGCAGGGCGACGTTGACAATGGCGCCGTCCAAAAATGCCACGAAGGAGGCGAGGATGGCCACCCAGAGCACCCGTCTCTGCAGGCCGACCACGCGGCTCAGGGCTTCCGGGCGAAGGCTGTGCGCAGGGAGAGCTTGCGGCTGTATTCGATGGATCCGTAACGGAACAAGTGCACCGCAACGCGCAAGGCCACGAACCCAAACACGAACAGTTCAACAATCACAATGACCGCAGAAACGCCGCTGAGCGAGCCGAATGCGTTGCGCAGCATGGCCGTGATGGGCGCGGTGAAGGGGAAGAAGGTAAATATTTGCACGATGATCGAGCCCGGGTCGCTGACCACCATCGTCACAATATAGAACGGAATGAACATCATGATCATGACCGGGGCGAACACCGTGCTGGCGTCTTTGGCCGTGGGCATGACCGCGCCGATGCCCACCAGCACGCCCGTGAACAAGATGAATCCGCCCACAAACAAGAGCCCGCCGATGAGCATGGGCAGGAACTGGAATTGCAGATTGGAGAGATCAAAGTCCGGCATGGCGAGCTGATCCCGGAAGAATATGTAGCCCAGCACCATGGGCGTAGCAAACACCAGCGCCTGTACCGCACCCACGAGGAACAGCGAAATGACCTTGCCCACCACCAGCGTCGTGGGGTTCAAGGTGGTCAGGATCATCTCCGTGACCCGGTTTTCCTTTTCCTCCAGCGTGGATGCGAGCATTTGGTTCGCGAGCAGGATAATCACCACGTAAAACAGCACTAGGAACAGCAGCGGCGGCACCACGGTTTCCAGCCCGCCGGAGATTTGTCCGTCCTTGAACGTCTGGGACTCGGTGCTGAAATTCCCCTGCACGGCCGCCGTCAGCTCCGCCGAGCCCACCTTTTGCTGCGCGGAAAGCACCACTAGCTGTTTGGCCACGGCGTCGTAGCTGCCGTTCTTGAAAATGCCCTGATCCGTCCCGTAGACCCTCACCGGGTCCTTCCCGATGCTGGCCGGGAAGTTGAAGTATGCGTTGAGCGTTCCTTCCCTGACACGTTCGACGGCGGTTCCCGGGTCCTTCTCTAGCGTCCCACCCATCGCCGTGGCTAGCTTGGGTTCAATGAGCCCGGAGGCATCCGAATAGCTAAAGGTCAACGTTTGGTTCTTTTGCTCATCGGAGCGCTGTTGCGTGCTGGAATTGCTAGCGAAGACCAGCGCGAAGACAATCCCCAGAAGCACGGGGATGGCCAAGGTGGCTATCCAGAACCGCCGTTTCTTCACCGTCCTGGTGAACTCAAACTGCACCACCGTGCCCAAGTTATGGCGTGCCATGTGTGCCACTTCCCTTCCGGCGCAGTCCGCGGGCGCCGAACCATCCAGTGCCTGGACCGGGGCCGGGATCTTCGCCCGGCGGCGAGACAGCGGCGGAGCCAGCTTCACCCGGCGCTTCGCCGTAGACCTGAATGAAGATGTCTTCCAGGCTGCGTTTGGCCGCCACGAAGCCGCGCACCACCACCCCGGCAAGCACCAAGTCCTTCAGCACGGCAGACTCATCCACGGAATCATCCAGTGACAGCTCGGCGTAGTTAGTTTCTTGGAGCGTAATGTCGTAGTGCGGCGAGCGAGGCAGGACTCCGGAGTATTTGAGCCTGATGGTCCGGCCACCAAACTGGTTCTGGACCTGATCAATGGTGCCGTATGCCTCCGCTTTGCCGTTCTTGAGGAGGATGATTCGGTCGCAGAGCCGTTCCACTTCTTCCATCTGGTGGGTGATCATCATGACCGTGGCTCCCGCTTCTTTGCGTTCCTCGATGATGTCCATGAGCAGGCGTCTGTTCACCGGGTCAAAGCCTTTGGTGGGTTCATCCAGGATCAGCAGCTCCGGATCATTCATGATGGTCACCCCCAACTGCACCTTCTGCTGCTCGCCACCGGAAAGCTTGTCCACCCGCACATCTGCTTTGTCGGCGAGGTCAACCTTGTCCAAATAGTCCCGGGAAAAAGCTTGTGCGTCCTGTTTGGACAAGCCCTTGAGCCGCCCAAAATAGCTCATCACATCCAGCACCGACTCCTTTTTGTACAAGCCGCGCTCCTCGGGCAGGTAGCCGAGCCGGGCGCCAAAGTCGTCACTGAATACCTTGCCGTTGATCTCCAAGGTTCCCGAGGTGGGCCGGTAGATGCCCAGCAAAGCACGGATGGTCGTCGTTTTTCCGCTGCCGTTACTGCCCAAAAACCCGAACGTCTCCCCGCGCGCCACATCGAAAGAGAGCCCCTCGATGACCTTTTTCGCACCGAAGTGCATGTGGAAGTCTTGAACATGAATCAACGGCTGGGCGGGGCTCATTCACCCAGCGTAGTCACAAATCGGCTCGGTGGCGTCAAGAAATCCACTCCCTTTTCAGGCAGACGCGCTACGCTGACGCTAACTTGGTGATCCCTCCCAACCCCTTCGAACTCGCGTGAAGATTGTTGCCATGACCATTGATCTTCCGCTCGCCCTTGACCTTTTGGGCGTCTTCTTCTTCGCGGTCTCTGGCAGCCTACTCGCCGCCCGGAAGGGATTCGATCTAGTCGGTTCGGTGCTACTGGGCTCCATGGTGGGCCTGGGCGGGGGCGTGCTGCGCGACATCATCCTGGACGACGGCCCGCCCGCCGCCTTCTCCAACCCCATCTAGTTGGTCCCACCCTTGGCTGCGGCCGCATTGGTCTACTTCACTGTGAAGAATGTCCAGCGCAGCGGGCGTTTACTTTTCATGTTCGACGCCGGTGGGTTGGCACTGTTTTGCATCACCGGTTCGCTGAAGGCCCTCGAAGCTGGCATGAATCCCGTAGCTGCAATTCTTCTGGGCGTGGCTACGGCCGTGGGCGGCGGCATCCTGCGCGACATCACCGCCAATGAGGTACCCAAAGTCTTCGATCCCCAAGACCTCTGCGCGATACCGGCGCTTATTGGTGCCGCACTGGCCACCGGGCTGTGGCACTTAGGCTGGCTGCATTTAGCTACCGGGACCGTTGCCCCCATCACCGTTTTCGCTATGCGCATGTTGAGTCTGCGCTACGGTTGGCGCGCACCACTAGCTGCCCGTAGCTGGGCACCTCGGCTGCCCCGGCGCAGATAGGATTGAGCTAAAGCGATTTGCTGCCTGTTGCTAGTTTCTGGAGATCTGAATGTCTGACATGTTCGTAGAGAAGTTCCGCGGCCTAGTTCCGTTATACCTAGAGGAGCCGTGGCAAGAGGCCGACGGCATCACCTGGGCGGATCTGGACGCAGTCTTTGCAGAATTGCAGATCACGGTGCCTTTGGCATTGCGGGAGTTCCTGCACGCTGTGGGCAACTGCGAGGAGCTCATGGAGGCGTACTACTACTTCTGGGATCCCGAAGAGCTGGAAATTGAAGACGGCTACCTCCTGTTCCTTGAGGACGAGGAGGAGGCCTACACTTGGGGCATTTTGGTAGACCAAGCAGAAGTTCCCGATCCCATCGTGTGGCGTCGCAACAACGCCACAGGTGTTTGGATCAACGAAGAAGGCACCTTCAGCGAGTTCGTGTTTGACATGCTCGACTGGGTCTTCAATGAGGTGCTCAGCGACGAGGACTGATCGTTAGGCAAATGCACAGCCGCAGCTATGGGAATATTCATCCGGGAGCGGTAGCGTGGCGTTATGAACGCACAGGAGCCTTTGAATGGATTGAATCCGGACCCGGCTGCAGTCGTTGGCCTGGTTGAAACGTTGGTAACAGGGATGTGGCCCCGCTCGGATTCGGACCGCAAGGCCTGGTTCGAGGCGCATGGTCTGGTCACCGGCGCACCCTGGGATGATGCCGGGAGTGCGCCCGCCGTGTCACATTATTCCCTGCGCACGCCCTTGGCCGGTGGGGAGATTTCCTCGTCATGGACGTCCTACGGCGCCAAGTTCCTGGGGATCAGCATGCAGCTGTATTCGTCTATGCAGACGGACAACCCCTCCACACGGGAAGGTTTCGTTGACATTCACAGCCGCCTCACCAAACTGTACGGAGAAGGGTCCAACCCTTGGCATGATCCCGTGGTTCAGGCATGTGTTTGGAACGTCAACGGCCGCCGCATTGTGATCCGCTTCTTCAATCTCCAGCACAGTGGGGTCATGGTCAGTGTTGACGACGCCGGCTTGGCCACGGCCTCAGAAGCAGAAGCTCGACGCCGAAACGCACCCACGCATTGGAATGACAGCGCCGAAGGTGCAAGCCCGTTTGCCATCCCCAGGATGGGCCGCCAGAGCTGATGCCTTCGGATCTTCACCCGCCCGGTCTGGAACTGGAAGCCCCCATTGATCCTTCGGCGGTGGTGGCCATGGTGGCGGAAATTGTCCGTGATCCATGGCCGTCCTCGGATTCCGGGAGGGAACAGCTGTTCAGCCGGCTGGGCCTGAGAACGTCAGCTTTGCGGGCGGTGCAAAACCCGCACAGCGTCGGCTCCCAACAACACTTTCTCACCGATCCGCCCCTCGCAGGCCCCGTGCTTTGCACTTGGGTTCTGGAGGACGGCATGTTCACCCAGATCTATTTCCAACTGCGCTTCGAGGCTGTGCCGCCCAGCCCCGAAACCACCGGGTGCTTTGCGGAAATCATGCGCCAATTCACGCAGGCTTACGGCGAATCGAGCGCTCCCCAGCCCGGTCAAAAGGGCTTTCACCACAGGTGGGACGCCAACGGACGCGAACTCGAGGTCCGCTACGGCAACGAAGCACGCAGTTCACTGATGATCAGCATTTCAAAGTCGATGTTGGCAACCCTGGCTGCACAAGACGGGCCGTCCGCACAAGACGGGCCGTTGACTTAAAAGCTAGACGTCGCGGGAGACCACGGCTTCGGTGAAGTCACACATCAGCTGCCCTGCACAAATGCCGCCGTTTGACGCGAATGCCATAGGTCAACCCTGGCATTTACGTCAAACGGCGGCATTTCTCACTGGCGCGCACCTCCGCGGACGGTTTTCTGGGCCCACGCCCGGGAGGGGCCCATCCGAGGCACGAGGTTGGGGAGCAGGTGGCGGCTAGACGTCGCGGGAGACCACGGCTTCGGCGAAGCTGGCCAGGGCCGTCTTGACGATTCCCTCGGGCAGCGGTGCCAGAGCTGCGATGGCAGCATCGGACCATTCGCGGGCCACAGCCCAGGATTCCATCGTGACGGGGTGCTCGCGCAGCGCGGTTACAGCTTCGGCAAGTGCCTCATCGCTGGACAGATCGCCATCCACCAACGCCAGTACGGCAGCAGCCTGCGCGTCGCCGGCTGCAGCAGCGTTACGCAGCAGGAGCACCGGTAGGGTAGCGATGCCTTCGCGCAGATCGGTTCCGGGTGACTTTCCCGAAACCTGCTTCAGCCCGGTCACGTCTATGACATCATCAGCAAGCTGGAAGGCGACGCCCACCTTTTCGCCGTATTCCAGCAGCACGTCTTGGCCCTCTTCTGAAACGCCGCCGAAGATGGCACCAAGCTGCCCCGAAGCTGCAACCAGCGAACCTGTCTTGTCAGCAATGACAGAGAGGTAATGCTCAATGGGATCTTCGTCATCACGCGGACCAACGGTCTCGTGCAGCTGGCCCAGGCACAGGCGCTCGAAGGTGCGGGCCTGAATTTCCAGGGCACGGCCACCGAGAGCCGAGACCAGGATCGAGGCACGGGCGAAGAGGAGGTCTCCGGTCAGGATGGCAACCGTGTTGCCCCACACCTCGTGGGCTGTGGGGGCGCCGCGGCGGAACGGCGCGGAGTCCATCACGTCATCGTGGTAGAGCGTGGCCAGGTGCGTCAGTTCAACCACGACGGCGGCCTGCGCCACTTCCTGACGGTCCGGGTCCCCGAGGTGGGCAGCAAGGAGCGCCAACAGTGGGCGGATGCGTTTGCCGCCGGCTTCCACTAAGTGGCGGCTCGTAGCATCTGCCAGAGGGTCGGAATGGGCGATTGCTTCACGCAACACCTTTTCCACCCGGGCCATGCCCATCGAGATGGAGGGCCCCAGATCCGGGTCCTCTGCCACGGCAGTGAAACCGGACGGCAGTTGCAGCCCCGTGGCAATGGCCATGGTGCTGGGATTGGGATCCTCAGACTCGGGGCGTCCTTGCCCGGCGTGGGTCCAGCTGTGGTTCGCGGAAGTAGTCACTGCTTAACACTAACTATTGGTAGGGATTGTTGCTTGGATGTGCGGGTAATGTCCTGGTTGCTGGTGGCAGGGACGAGCTTCTCCAGTAGATGAATCACTCTATCCTCAAATCCGCGTTTATCTGTGTCGCTCAGATTCGTCATGAGTCGGACAACAAAACGCATCAGCACCGGCACGCTCATGCCTGAGCGCAGGGCCAGCTTCATAATGGTGGGATTGCCGATCATGGATGCGAAGACGCGGCCCAGCGTGAAGTGGCTGCCCCATTGCTCACGGACCAGCGTTCCGTAGTTGGAGAGTGCGTGATCGGCGGCCAAGCGTGAGTTGGTGCCAGCTGCCTGAACAATGTGTTCGGCTGCAAAGCGGCCCGATTCCATGGCATAGGAAATACCCTCACCATTGAACGGGCTCACCATGCCGCCGGAATCTCCCAGCAGCAGTAGACCATCCGAATAATGCGGCGTGCGGTTGAAGGCCATTGGCAGCGCAGCTCCCCTGATGGCACCTACCTGGTTTTCCGGCGTGAAGCCCCATTCGCCGGGCATGGCGGCCGTCCAGTCACGCAATACGGCCCGGTAATCGAGCTTGCCGAACTCCTTGGAGGTGTTCAGGATGCCCAGACCAACATTGGAGGTGCCGTCGCCAACACCAAACACCCATCCGTACCCGGGCAGCGTCCGGCCGTCCGGTGAGGAAAGCTCCAGCCAGCCTTCCATCCAGTCATCGTCGTGGCGGGGGGAGGTGTAATAGGTACGGTAGGCCACACCCATGGGCCGGTCATCACGCTTTTCAAGTCCCAGCGAGACGGCGGTGCGGGTGGAGTTCCCGTCAGCTGCCAGCACCACATCGGCGTGGAAGTCAGCGGTTTCGCCCGTCTTCCGGCCAGCCCCATCCAAAAGTGCCGCCCTGGCACCCACCACAGTTCCGGCGTCGTTAGTGAGAGCCTGAGTCACCGAGTGACCTTCAAGGATCACGGCACCGGCGGCACGCGCATGGTTGGCGAGCGACTCGTCAAAGCCCAGACGGGTGCGAATGAGGCCGTAGTTGGGGAAGTCGGTGAGTTCGGGCCACGGCACCTCGATCTGGCGGCCGCCGGCAATCAGGCGTAGGCCCTTGTTGCGGCGCCAGCCTTCGGAGGGGTCGTGCGGCAGGCCCATGAGCTGCATTTCGCGTACGGCACGCGGGGTGAGGCCGTCGCCGCAGACCTTTTCACGGGGGAAACGGGTCTTCTCCAGCACGGTGACCTCGATCCCGGCGGACGCCAGGTGCCAGGCCGCGGTGGATCCGGCGGGACCGGCACCTACTATCAGTACCTTCACGGTGGGTGGGGTTCCTTACGGTTAACGAATGAGCTTACGAACGGTTAGCGAACGGCGGTGGCGCTGGTGCCGGCGGTGGCACTGGCAGTGGCGGTACCGCCACCATCCAGCGGCTTCACTGCGCGGTGAACAGCCACAATGCCGCCGCTCAAATTCCTGTAGGCCACGGAGTCCCAGCCGGCTTCGGTGAGCCAGGCGGACAAGTTGTCCTGATTGGGCCAGACCCGAATGGACTCTGCCAGATAGACGTAGGCGGCCGGGTTGGAGGCCACTTTTTTGGCGATCGGTGGCAGCGCGCGCATCAAGTATTCGGTATAGACGGTGCGGAATGGGGCAAAGGTGGGGTGCGAGAATTCGGCCACCACCAGCTTTCCGCCGGGCTTGGTTACGCGCAGCATTTCCCGGAGCGCCTTCTTCGGATCCATGACGTTACGCAGCCCAAAGGAGATGGTGGAGGCGTCAAAGGAGTTGTCCGCGAAGGGCAGATTGGTGGCGTCCCCGGCAATGAAGTCGATGTCCGGGCGGCGGCGCTTACCAACTTTGAGCATGCCCACGGAGAAGTCGCAGGCCACCACGTTCACTCCGGCGTCAGCAAAGGGTTCGCTCGAGGTGCCGGTTCCGGCGGCCAGGTCCAAGACCCGCTGGCCGGGAGCTGCTCCTACGGCGTCCACCACGATGCGCCGCCAGCGACGTGTCTGCCCCATGGACAAAATGTCGTTGACGATGTCGTATTTTGGGGCCACGTCGTCAAACATGGCGGCCATTTCTTCCGGACGCTTCTCCAAAGATGCACGGTTCACTCCCTTAGTCTCTCAAACTTTGTGCAGCTTCGCGCATTATGGGGAGGCGCCGAGGCAGCTTGTGGGCCATCACACCGCCAGCACACCGGATTTTGCTGCCCTAGCGAGTAATCTGGACTCATCATGACTGACTCCTTCTCGCTGCGCGCCCTCACCCTGGCCCTGGCACCGGCCACGCTGACGGAGCTTGGCATCCCCAACCCCGGCGCACTTTTGGACGCAGGCGCCGCAGATTCCCCCGACGGCCCGCTCTGTTGGTTGCGCCGCGGCGAAGGTCTCGTGGGTTTCGGCGAAATAGCCTCCTTCGCAGGCACCGGCGTCTCACGCTTTTCCGACGCCGAACAGTGGTGGAAATCCCTGCTGGCCACCGCTGATGTGGACGATTCCATCCGCATGCCAGGCACCGGCGCCATGGCCTTTGGCTCTTTCGCCTTCTCCAAAACCAGCGCCTTCGAATCCGTGCTGATCGTCCCGGCCCTGGTAGTGGGCTTCTCCGCCGGCACGGCCTGGTTGACCCAACTTTCTCTGGACGGCACCGTCCCCACCGCCGAATCTGCTCTAGGGCTCCTACGAGATTTGGTCTCTGCTTCCCTTTCTCCTTCCCTTTCTCCTTCCCTTGAAAGTTCGACGCCGGATTCCTCCTCCGCGGGCACCGTGCGTTCCGGTGCACTCACCGAAGAGCAATGGAAGAACTCCGTACAGGCTGGCGTTGCAGCCATTGCCCACGGTGGCCTAGAGAAGGTAGTGCTAGCCCGGGATGTTCTGGCTACCTTCCCGACACCGGTCCGCAGAGTTTCAATTCTGCAACGATTGGTGGGCCTATACGACGAGTGCTGGACCTACGGCGTCCGCGGATTGGTGGGTGCCACGCCCGAAATCCTGATCAAAGTGGACGGCTCCACAGCGCAGGCCCGAGTGCTCGCCGGAACCCTTGACCGTGAGGACGAACCAGCCGGTTCCACCGGCTTCGCCGATACCGTTCTGGGCGGCTCCATCAAGCAGCGCCATGAACACGACTTTGCCGTCCGTTCCCTCACTCGGCAGCTTGCTCCCTTCGCAACTGACCTGTCGTTTCCGGCGGAACCGTTCATTTTGGAACTGCCCAATGTGTGGCACTTGGCATCCGATGTCACCGCCCAGCTGGCCAGCTCAAATGGACACGTCCCCACCTCCTTGGCCCTCGTTGAGGCCCTACATCCCACGGCTGCCGTGTGCGGAACGCCCCGGGAAGAGGCGGCAACGCTCATCCTGGAACTGGAGAAAATGGACCGCGGACCCTACGCCGGACCGGTCGGCTGGCTCGATGGCGCAGGCAACGGCGAATGGGGCATTGCCCTGCGCGGAGCCGTATTGGAAGATGCCCACACGGTGCGTCTCTACGCTGGCGCAGGCATCGTAGAAGCCTCGGACCCGGAGGCCGAGCTGGCCGAAACTTGGGCAAAATTCAGGCCCATGCTGCAGGCCTTGAAACTGCCAAACCGTCCCTAGAACAGCTCCCGAACGCACTCTTCCATCCCGATTCAGCCCCGCTTCAGTCCCGCATCAGTCCCGCATTCCAGACACAAGCTAGCCCGTGGCCCTTGCGCAGCGCTCCCTAGAGTTGTTCAATAGTGAAATCCTGTTCACCGTGATGCACATCACGGAGGGTTACACTAGATGTCAAATGCTGGCTCCTTAGGGACTACACAAAGGGTAATCAATGCAAATCTCATCCAAGCTGGGCCTGCGCTGCGCAGCCGTCCTTGCCGTTGCAACTTTGGCGCTTACGGGTTGCACCACAGCTTCCCAGGATGGCGGCACGGAAAGCAGCGGAGGGTCTTCGCAAGCAGCGTCTTTCGATCCCACCACCGTGGCCAAGGACGACGCTTTGATCGCGTTGCTTCCGGCAGCTCTGAAGGACAAAGCCACCCTTGACGTAGGTGCCGACACCTCCTATGAGCCGGCAGAATTCTTGGACAAGGACGGTCAGACACCGATCGGCTACGACGTGGACATTGCCAAGGCCATCGCCGCCACGCTGGGCAAGAAGGCTGTTGTCCACACCTCAGACTTCTCCGCGATCATTCCCAAGATCGGTACCGTCTACGATCTGGGCATTTCCTCCTTTACCATCAATCCTGAGCGTTCCAAGGCTGTGAACTTTGTCAGCTACTTCAACGCTGGTGTTTTGTGGGCCGTTCAGAAGGGCAACCCCAAGGGCATCAGCATGGATGACCTGTGCGGCAAGAAGATCGGTGTCCAGACAGGCACCGTTGAAGAGGATCCGGATGTGAAAGACCGTTCGGCCAAGTGCGTCGCTGAAGGCAAGCCGGCCATTGACATCGTCTCGTTGAAGAACCAGACCGACGTCACCACCCGCTTGGTTGGCGGCACCATCGACGCCATGAGCGCTGACACCCCCATCATCAACAACGCCTTGGCTAAGACCAACGGTCAGTTGGAGACACTCGGTGAAGCTTACGACTCCGCCGAGCAGGGCATCGCCGTGGCCAAGGACGACATGGCATTTGCCGAGCTCATCGAAAAGGTCATGAACAAGCTCATCGACGACGGCAGCTACACCAAGATCCTGACCACCTGGAACAATCAGGATGGCGGATTGACCAAGGCCGTACTGAACCCGACGGCGGGCTAATACCTTGAGTCGGCGATCCTCATTCCGGGCTTCGTACGGCCCGGGGGCGGACGTGGAACGCATTGATGCAGTTCCCGTCCGCCACCCGTGGCGGTGGGTCGGCGCCGCCGTCATCTTGCTGGTGGTTATTCTTGCCATCCAGTCGATGACCACCAACCCCAAGTTCTATTGGGGTACTTTCCGCACCTACGTTTTTGACGTTCTTGTCATTCAAGGCGTGGGCTGGACTCTGGTCCTGACCGTTACCTCGATGGTCATCGCCATTGTCTTGGCAATCTTGCTGGCCTTTATGCGCCAGTCGGATAACCCCTTGTTCAGGTACGTGTCGTGGGTGTGGGTCTGGTTCTTCCGTGGCACACCCGTGTACACCCAGCTGCTGTTCTGGGGATCTGTGGGTGTGCTGTACCCGAAGATCGTTCTAGGGGTTCCTTTTGGGCCGGAACTTCTTTCTTGGGACACGGCCACTGTCATCAACGCCACCGTCGCCGCCATTGTTGGTTTGGGGTTGAACGAGTCCGCCTATCTGGCAGAGATCTTCCGCGCAGGCTTGAAGTCAGTGGACAACGGCCAAATGGAGGCCGCGGAGGCGCTGGGCATGCGCCGCTCGAAGGTCATGTGGCGGATCATTTTGCCCCAGGCCATGCGCGTCATCATCCCGCCCACAGGCAACGAGACGATTGGCATGCTCAAGACCACCTCGCTGGTCTTGGCTGTTCCTTTCACCTTGGATCTGACGTTCGTGACCAACGCATTGGCCAGCCGTACGTTCCTGCCCATACCGCTTCTTATGGTTGCAGCGTTCTGGTACCTGGTCATCACCTCAATCCTGATGGTCGGCCAATATTACATTGAACGACACTTCGGCAAGGGTGTAGATAACGTCACGAAGGCGCCGGTTCAGGCCACCGCCGCAGTGGCTGCTGCCCATGCTGTCCCACCCACCGCAACTGATGACACGACGGAAGGCGGCAAGCCATGACCCATACCGCTTCAGTGAGTAACTCTCACTCAGCCGCAGTGAAACCACTCGTGGAGATCCAGGGCGTGCACAAGTTCTTCGGCGACCATCATGTGCTCAAGGGCATCGACATGACCGTCAACCCGGGCGAAGTTTCCGTGATCATTGGTCCGTCAGGTTCGGGAAAGTCCACGCTGCTGCGCTGTATCAACCTTCTGGAAACCCTCAGCGCAGGCCGCATCTATGTGCATAATGACCTGATCGGTTACCGGGAAGTCAACGGGAAGCTGCACGATCTGAACACCAAGCAGATCGCGGCCCAGCGCCGGGAAATCGGCATGGTATTTCAGCGATTCAACCTGTTCCCGCACAAGACTGCCCTGCAGAACGTGATTGAAGCTCCTACCCAGGTGAAGCGTCAGTCCAAGGCGGCCGCGAAGCTGAAGGCACTGGAATTGTTAGAGATGGTGGGCTTGTCCGACCGCGCCAACTTCTACCCGTCCCAGCTTTCTGGCGGGCAGCAGCAGCGTGTTGCCATTGCCCGCGCCTTGGCCATGGAGCCGGAGTTGATGCTCTTCGATGAGCCCACCTCCGCTCTGGACCCTGAGCTGGTGGGCGACGTTCTGGAAGTCATGAAGAACCTAGCCAAGTCCGGCATGACCATGATCGTGGTAACCCACGAGATCGGCTTTGCCCGCGAGGTTGGCGACACATTGACGTTCATGGACGGAGGCGTTGTGGTGGAAAGCGGTAACCCGCGCGAGATCATCGCCAACCCGCAACATCACCGCACCAAGGAATTCCTCAGCCGCGTTCTGTAGCGGCCGCAATAACGAAGCGGGCCTTGGCAGTGGTTTCCACCACTGGCAAGGCCCGTTTTTGTGTGCCAGCTGAACACACCAAAGAATCTTGGCAGCTCAGCTGGAAAGGACCGCCGCAGCAATGCTGGCGTGCAGCTCCCGCAAGTCAGCGCGGCTGGCGGCAGTAACCTCAATGACGCACGGCCACAGCACCGGGGCGGCCAGCGCCGTGGTGAGTTGAGCCGCCGTGCCTACCGAAACGTGGCTCCAGCCAAAGGCCGCGGCCAGCGCGCCCAAACTCGCCGTATGCGGAGTCCCAAAGAAACGTTCCACGGCGGCAGCGTAGTTGGGCGCCTCGGCCAGCTTTCCATGCTCCAAGACTGAGAAGATACCACCACCGCCGTCGTTCAACACGATGACTTGCAGCTTCGGCAGTGCCTCCGCTGGGCCAATGTTCAGTGCGCCAGAATCGTGGAGGAAGGTCACGTCGCCCATCAGCACTCGGGTGGTCTGACCGGTGGCCAGGGCTAGTCCAGTTGCTGTTGAGATGGTCCCGTCAATCCCGGCCAAGCCACGGTTCGCGTGCACAGCAATGTGGTTGGTCTGGGTGGGTTGCGCGGCTAGATCTGCGTCACGGACCGGGTTGGAGGAGCCGAGCATGAGGATGCTGCCTGCGTCCTTCTGGGCCGCTTCCCACACCGCTCGGGCCACTTGCAGCCCGTTCAGTGTGCTGGCTGCGCCGAGCTTGCCGCGGCCTGGCCGCTCAATGGCATCTTTGCCGGTTCCCGTGAGTGCTGAGTCGAGGGCCGCTTCGGCGTGTTCGCTGGCCTGTTGCCAGGCTTGCAGCCAACCTTCGGGTCCGCGGCCTGCAAAGCCGAGCAGCTGGTCCCACTGTGTCAGGATCAATTCGGTCCTGCGCCCGGGTTCAAACCACGGCACAGGAACAGGAACGAACAGCGCCCGCTCCAGATCCGTGCGCGCCAGCAAATTACTGATCTGGCGGGACAGTGTTGGGCGGCCAAAAACCACGACACGCTCAATGGGGTGCATCCTCTCGGGTCCAAATTGATCCAGCAGCAGCCGGTACGCGCCAATGGCATTGGGCCCAAAACGGGCGTTGGAGGATGGTTCGGCCAGCAGCGGAAGGCCCAGCAACCGGGCGAAGTACTCGGCCTCGGGACCGGCGCCATGGCCGGCAACCACCACCGTTCTGTGGCTGGAAGTGGGGGTGGAGAAGGGCTGGAACATCTCCGCCGGAAGACCTTCAACAGTGGTCTCCGAGACACCGTCCCCTGGCTCGGGAGCCGTAAGGGTGCCGCTGGCTTCGGAGCCTGAGCCGGCGTCGTCCGTGTTTGTGTTTGCATCTGCATTTGTGCCCAGCTCAGGGGTCTCGATGACCGGCATCAGCCGTTCCCACTCGGAACCGTCCACGGCGGGGGTCAAGGGATCGCGGAAGGCTAGATTGACCTGGACCGGGCCGGCCGGGATGCCGTCGAGCCTGCCCATGGCGGCGGTCAATGCGGTAGCGACAGCGCCGGTGGGGTCAGAGCCGGCGGCCACATCGGTGGCGAAGCGGACGTGCTCGCCGAAGAGATCCAGCTGGACCGTGGTCTGATTTGCGCCGGTGCCACGGAGCTCCACGGGGCGGTCGGCGGAGAGCACCAGCAGCGGCACCCCAGCATGGTTGGCCTCCATGACGGCCGGGAGTAGATTGCCCACGGCCGTGCCGGAAGTGGTCACAATCGCCGCAGGCCCCTTGGCGCCCAACGCGAGACCGAGGGCGGTGAATCCGGCCACGCGTTCGTCGATGCGCACGTGCACGGTGATCCTGTTATCAGCTTCAGCCTCGGCCAGGGCATAGACGAGGGGGGCGCTGCGGGATCCGGGAGCCATCACCACGTGGCGCACTCCGGCGCGTTCGAGCGCATCAACAACATAGCGGGCGGCATCCATCGAGCTCAGTAAAGTCACGTCTCTAACTCTAGCCATCCGTTGGGAAGGTGGCGCGCCTCAGGAATCGGCCCGGCCGCCCCCGCGAGTCCCCGCCCCCGCCGCCCTCTGCGCCGCCCCCGCGAGTCCCCGCCCCCGGGTCCCATCGGCGCCATCCTTTCACCCCTAATGACAGGTATCAAGAGCGAGGAAAATAACTCCCTGCCCTACGCCTCCTCACTATGCGGCG